>NZ_JBSFDB010000039.1:0-73307 GCF_053593695.1 Streptomyces sp. NPDC002144 | reverse complement strand
TGTGCGTCCTTGTGGGTGTCGACCCCGAGGATGACCTCGTCGTGTGGGTGTTGCTGTCTGGTGTGCGCACGGGTGGGCATACTGGCCACGGTCGGTCCGCCTCCTGTTGGTTGGAGCATCGGATGGCCGACACCGGACCGGTCGGGGCGGTCAAAACTGTGACGGCGCCCTGTTCACGGCAAGGCCCCTATCGGGACACGTCCCGCCGGGCCGGTGGCAGCAAGTACCGCCCCGAGCCAGCGACCGACAGATCCAAATCAGGACACCACGGTCCGTTCTCACGCGGGTCAGGCCGCCGCCCGGGGCAGCACCCGCCGATTCTCACAGTTCTCACGGACGAGTCGAGTCGACAGCTTGTGCAGGAAGTCGCGGCGCCGGTCGGCGATCCGCGCGCGCACCTTGGCGACCTTGCGCCGTGCCTTGGCCCGGTTCGCATTGGGCTGTCGGATCCGCCAGGACATCTTCTACGTCGCCGGGCGCGCCGCGATGGCCCTCGACCTCGGGCACTTGGAAGCGGCAGAGCGGGAGATGCGGCGCATGGAAGAGGTGAGTTCCGTGGAGCGCGACAGAGCCACTGTGGTTGATTCGCGGCGCAACGCACGGGGCGTTCCCCGATCGACTTCCGCAACGGAATCAGGGGACTGGCCACGAGCGGGTCCCACGGTGCCCACGAGGACACCGGTTCGGACCCGCCCGCCGCCCCCGCACCTCAGAAGGGGTAGTGGGCCTGCTGGGTGGCGATGGTCACCCAACGGGTGTTGGAGAACGCCTCCAGGCCCCATCGTCCGCCGAACCGGCCGTACCCGGAGGCCTTCACTCCGCCGAAGGGCGCGTGGGGCTCGTCGGCCACGGACTGGTCGTTGATGTGCACGATGCCCGTCCGGACACGACGGGCGACGCTCAGCCCGTGGGTGGCGTTCTCGGTGATGATGCCGCAGGTCAGGCCATTGTCGGTGTCGTTGGCGACGGCCACGGCGGTGTCGTCGTCGCCGAACGTCTCGACGACGCAGACCGGCCCGAAGGACTCTGCGTAGTACAGGTCCGCGTCCTTGGGAACGCCGGTGAGCACGGTCGCCGCGTGCACCGCGCCCTCCGGCCGTCCGCCGCCCGCCAGCACGGTGGCGCCCTTGGCGACCGCGTCCTCCACCAAAGCGGCGACGCGCTGTGCGGCGGAGGTGGTGACGAGCGGGCCCACCACGGTGTGCGGGTGGGCAGGGTCCCCGGCCTGGAGGGAGGCGACCTTGGCGGTGAACTTCCGGGTGAACTCCTCGGCCAGCGACTCGTGTACGAGGATGCGGTCGCCGGACATGCAGATCTGCCCGGAGTTCATGAACACGCTGAAGGTGACGGCGTCGACGGCGTAGTCCACGTCCGCGTCGTCCAGGACGATCACCGCGTTCTTGCCGCCGAGTTCGAGCAGGGCCGGCTTGAGGTGCTTCGCCGCGTGGGTGCCGATGATCCTGCCGATGCCGGTGGAGCCGGTGAAGTTCACGGCACGTACCCGGGGATCGGCGATCAGTGCCTCGGCGATCTCCGCCGCGTCCTCGCGGGCGTTGGTGACGACGTTGAGTACCCCGTCGGGCAGTCCCGCCTCGCGCAGCACGTCCGCGACGAGCAGTCCGCAGGCGATCGGCGCGTCCTCGCTCGGCTTGACGACCACAGTGTTGCCGGCGGCCAGCGGTGCCGCCACGGCCCGGACACCGAGGATGACCGGGGCGTTCCACGGCGCGAACGCCGCGACCACGCCCAGTGGTTCCCGCACCGCCAGGCCCAGCGTGCCTTCCTCCTGTGCGCTGAGCACCTCACCGCGCGGAGCGGTGATCGCGGCGGCCGCCTCCCGCAGGATGTTCGCCGCCAGCGCCACGTTGAAGAACGCCCAGGGGCGCGTACCGCCGGCCTCGTGGGCCATGATCTCGGCCACCTGCTCGGCACGTGCGTCCAGCAGATCCGCCGCCTTGAGGAAGATCGCGCGACGGGCGAAGGGCGTGACTGCGGCCCATTCGGCGAACGCCGCGTCGGCGGCGTCCACGGCCCGGGTCACGTCCTCCGGGCCGGCCGCGGCGACGGTCGCGTAGACCTCGCCGGTGTAGGGGTTGACGTCCTCGGCTGTGCGGCCGGAGAGGGCGGGCACGTCCTTGCCGCCGATGTGCAGTTCACGGGTGAGGGACATGAAGGGCTTCTTTCGGTTCGCCACAGGGAACGGCTCTGCTCTGTTCTCCTGGTGAAGGAATGTCCACAGAGCGATGGCTGCGTGAGTCTGCGCTCGTCCGGAGCCGGTGTCAATGAAATGAGTTCACGCTGTTCCGTATGCAGCGACACATGTTCCAATTATTCAAACGACATCGCGCGGATCCCTACGGATCAGGCTTGCGGCCGGTGCCCGAGCCGGATGGAGATCTCTGTCGTGGCGCGCCGCAGGGGAGCCTCCAGCCGCGACATCACCGATTCCACCGAGGCGTTCCACACCGTGAGGTGCACCGCGACATTGACCGCGGCCACCACGGTGCCGGACCGGTCCCGCACCGGCGCGGCCAAGGACCGCAACCCGGGCGCGAGTTCCTCGTCGTTCAGCGCGAACCCGGTGCGCCGGACCCGCGCCAGCGCCACCATGAGCTGCTCGCGGGCCGTGATCGTCTTCGGTCCCCGTCGGGCGAGGTCCGTGCGATCGACCAGGTCACGCAGGACGGCCGGCTCCTGGTGGGCGAGCAGCACCTTGCCCATCGAGGTGCAGTAGGCCGGAAGGCGGGAGCCGACGTGCAGGTGGAGGCCCATGGCGAAGGTGCTCGCGCGACCGCTGCGCCGCCGGTCGACGTACACGATGTCCGGGCCGTCGAGCACGGCCATGCTCACGGTGTAGCCGGTCTCGTCCGACAGGGCCTGGAGGAACGGCCCGGCGACGCGGGTGATCTCCATGGAGTTGATCGCGGCGAACCCGAGGTCGACGACCCGGGGCCCGAGGGAGTACTTCCGCGAGTCCGGATCCTGCTGGAGGTAGCCGAGTTTGGCGAGCGTCGCCACATACCGGTAGGTGGTGCTGCGGTTCAGGCCGACCGCGCGCCCCAGGTCGGAAATGCCCAGCACGGGGCGGTTCTCGCTGAACGAGGAGAGGATCAGCAGCCCGCGTTCGAGTGACTGGGAGAAGCCTGCGGCGGCAGGCTTCGGGGGCTTCGCGGGGTCCTCGGAGTCCTCGGATGCCAGGGGAGTCATGGGCTCGTCGGATCCCGACGACGGTGTCCGTGAGGTCATGCCGCATGGTAGCGCCGAATGTTTCATCTATTAGAACGCCGCGTTGACTTTCGTGACAGCCGCTCCTACGTTCCCCCCACCTTTGGTTCACCAGGAGGGCAAACATGCCTAAGTCTCCTATGTCCGAACCGGCCCCCGAACCCAGCAGACGCCAGATTCTGCGCACGGCGGGCCTCGGTATGTCCGGACTCGCCCTGGCAAGTCCGCTGCTCGCCGCGTGCAAGGTCGGCAGCGGCGACAGCGGCGGCAGCAGTGAAGCCGGCACGCTGAAGATCGGGTTCGTCAGCCCGCGCACCGGCCCCGCGGCCGGTTTCGGTGAGCCGGACGCATACGTGCTCAGCCTGGCCCGCAAGGCCCTCGCCGACGGCCTGACCATCGGCGGCAAGAAGTACCAGGTCAAGATCATCGACAAGGACGGCCAGTCCAACCCGCAGCGCGGCTCCCAGGTGGCCAACGACCTGATCAACGCCGAGGGCATCGACCTGATGCTCACCACGTCGACGCCGGAGACGGTCAACCCGGTCTCCGACGCGTGCGAGGCCGCCGGTGTCCCGTGCATCTCCACCGTCGTCCCCTGGGAAGCCTGGTACTTCGGCCGTGGAGCCAAGCCGGACCAGAAGCAGGCCTTCAAGTACACCTTCCACTTCTGCTTCGGCGTCGAGCAGTTCCACCAGGCGTACACGAGTCTGTGGCCGCAGGTGACGACGAACAAGAAGACCGGCGTCATGTGGCCCAACGACTCCGACGGCAACGCCATCCGGCACGCCCTCGGACCCCTGCTGAAGAAGAACGGCTACGACATCGTCGACCCCGGCGCCTACACCGACGGCACCAACGACTACTCGTCGCAGATCGCCAAGTTCAAGTCCGAGAACTGCGAGATCTTCAACACCTTCCCCATCCCCTCCGACTTCGCCACCTTCTGGCGGCAGGCGGCGCAGCAGGGCTACAAGCCCAAAATCGTGCAGGTCGCCAAGACGGGCCTCTTCCCCTCCCAGATCGAGGCGCTGGGCCCCATAGGCATCGGCATCGCGAGCGGCGCCTACTGGACCCCGACCTTCCCCTACAGCTCCTCCCTCACCAAGATCTCGTCCAAGGACCTCGCCGACGGCTACCAGAAGTCGTCCGGCAAGCAATGGACCCAGCAACTCGGAGCCAGTCTCGCCCTGTTCGACGCCGCCGCGGCCGCGTTCCGGGCCGCCACCGACCCCAGGGACAAGAAGGCCGTCGCCAAGGCGATCGCCGGTCTCGACGTCGATACCCCAGTCGGCAGGCTCCAGTGGGGCAAGGGACCCAACGCCAACGTGGTGGCCACCCCCATCCTCGGCGGGCAGTGGACGCAGGCGGCCAAGGGCAGCCCATACAAGCTGGACTTCGTCGTGTGCGAGAACGCGTGCGACAGCAATGTCCCCGTCGCCGCGCGTCTGCGCCCGTACACCGCGTGAGCGCCGTGAGCACCCCGGCGGCCGACCCCACGAGGACGGAGGACGTCCAGCCCGTCCTCGTGGGGTCGGGCCTCACTCTGAACTACGGTGACCTGCGCGTCCTTGACGGCGTCGACTTCCGCGTCGGCGCCGGCGAGGCCGTCGGCATCGTGGGCCCCAACGGCGCCGGGAAGACCACCCTGTTGAACGCCCTGGCCGGATCGGTCACACCGGACCAGGGCACCATCCACCTCGACGGCCACGACGTCACCCCGCTGCGACCGGAACTGCGATGCCGTCAGGGGATCGGCCGGGCGTTCCAGATCCCGCGCCCCTTCCGCGGCATGACCGTGCTGGAGAACGTACTGGTCGGCGCCTCCTACGGCACCCGGCTGTCGCGCCGCGCCGCCCACCGAAGGTGCGTCGAAGTCCTTGAACTCTGCGGACTGATCGACCTCGCCAACCGGCGCGCCGAGAGCCTCGGCCTGCTGCACCGCAAACGGCTCGAACTCGCCCGCTCGTTGGCGACCGACCCGCGTGTCCTGCTGCTGGACGAGATCGGCGGCGGCCTCACCGACGCCGAGGCCGCCGAACTCGTCGGCACCATCAAGCAGTTGCGTGACCTCGGCATCAGCATCGTGTGGATCGAGCACATCGTCCACGTCCTGGTCCAGGTCATCGACCGCCTGGTGTGCATGGACGCCGGACGGGTCCTCGCCGAGGGCGATCCCGAGGCGGTCCTGCGCGACGCGCATGTCGTCGACGCCTACCTGGGAAGGGGCAGCCATGGCTGACCTGCTGCACATCTCCCACCTCGACGCCCGCCACGGACTCCTCCCTGCGGTACGGGACCTGTCGCTGGCAGTGTCCGACGGTGAGGCCGTCGCCCTGGTAGGCGCCAACGGGGCGGGAAAATCGACCCTGTTGCGCACCGTGGCCGGGGCTCACCCGGCCGCCGGGGGAACCCTCACCTTCGACGGCGACGACATCACCGGCCTGGCGGCGCACCGGCGCGTGAGGCGTGGCCTCGCCCTCGTCCCCGAAGGCCGCAAGCTCTTCCCCGACCTCACCGTCGAGGAGAACCTGCTCGTCGCCGGCCGGCGCGCCAGGCCCGGGCCATGGAGCGTCGACGCCGTCCTGGACACCTTCCCGCTGCTGCGGCCGATCCGCCACAAGCGGGCGGGCAGCCTGTCCGGCGGCCAGCAGCAGGCCACCTCCATCGGCCGCGCCCTGATGACCAACCCCCGGCTCCTCCTGGTCGACGAGGTCTCGCTCGGCCTCGCCCCGGTCGCCGTCGACGCCGTCTACGAGTCGCTCACGGCACTCATCGCCGACGGCGCGACCGTCCTCCTGGTCGAGCAGGACCTCAGCCGCGCGATGACGGTCGCGGACCGCGTGGTCTGCATGCTCGAAGGCCGCGTCGTCCTCGACGCCCCCGCCGGTGAGGTCACCCGAGACCAGGTCACCGACGCCTACTTCGGCCTCGGCCGGGCCGGTACGACCTCCGCCTCCGTCGGCACACCGGCGGCCCACCCTTCCTCGGAGCGGACATGAGCTGGATCAACGCCCTCGTCCAGGGCCTCTTCCTCGGCGGCCTGTACGCCCTCTTCGCCTGCGGCCTGTCCCTGCTGTTCGGCGTCATGCGCATCATCAACCTCGCCCACGGCGACCTCGCCGTCCTCGGCGCGTTCGGGGTCTGGTGGATCTTCGACCGGGCCGACGTGTCACCGTTCCTGGCGCTGCTCGCGGTGCTCCCGGTGATGCTCGCCCTCGGCTACGCCCTCCAGCGCACCGTCCTGGCCCGCAGCCTGCGCGGCGGAGAACTCACCCCACTGCTGACAACCTTCGGACTCGCCATCGTCCTGCAGAACGCCCTGCTGCAGATCTTCTCCCCGGACGTGCGCTCCCTCGGCCCGTCCGTGGGCTCGCTGTCGACCGGCAGCTGGAAGATCACCGAGGAGTTGTCCGTCCCCTACCTGGGCGCGCTGATCCTCGCCGTCGCCGTCGCCGTCCTCGGCGCGCTCCAGTTCCTGCTGCAGCACACCGGATTCGGCAGGGAAATGCGCGCCACCGCCCAGGACCCGGACACCGCCGCGCTCGTCGGCGTACCCGCGGCGTCCGTGTACGCCCGCGCCGCCGCGATCGCCGTCGCGGTCGCCGCCCTGGCCGGCACCTTCCTCGCCGTCCACTCCACCTTCGATGCCTCCAGCGGCCCGACCCAGCTCATCTTCGCCTTCGAAGCGGTCGTCATCGGCGGCCTGGGCTCCCTGTGGGGCACGCTGACCGGTGGCGTCGTCCTCGGCATCGCCCAGACCCTCGGCGCCCGGATCGACCCGCAGTACTCGATCCTCGCCGGACACCTGGTCTTCCTCGTCATCCTGGCCGGCCCCCGCGGCCGGTTCATCGCCACCCGGAGAGCCCACGTATGACCACCGCAGCCGCCCCATCCCCGTCCGGCGCATGGTCCGTCCAGCGTGCCGGACTGGCGTCCCGCATCGGTTCCACTGCCCTCGTCCTCGGCGCGATCGCCCTCTTCGCCGTCCCCCAGGTGCTCAGCGCGAACGTCGTCCAGCAATGCACCAGCCTGCTGATCTTCCTCATCCTCGCCGTCATGTGGAACGCCCTGGCCGGATACGCCGGGCTCGTCTCGGTCGGCCAGCAGGCATTCATCGGGTTCGGCGCGTACGGCACGATCTACCTCACCCAGCGCGGTGTGCCGCCGTACCTTGCCGTCGTCCTCGCATCCCTCGCCTCCGCCGTACTCGCGGTGGTCCTCTCCCTGCTCGTCCTGCGGCTGCGCGGCGGCCAGTTCGCCGTCGGCACCTGGGTCGTCGCCGAGGCGATCGCCCTGTTCGTCATGCTCGACCAGAGCCTCGGAGGCGGAACCGGCATCTCCCTCCAGGGGCTGAGCGGCTACGCGCCCGAGGTGCGCCGCGCCTTCACCTACTGGCTCACCCTCGGCTTCGCCGTCCTCCTCCTCGTCCTGCTCTTCCTCCTGCTGCGGCACCGCACTGGCGCGGCGCTGCAGGCGATCCGCGACGACGAGGACGCCGCTGCCTCGCTCGGCGTGCGGGTCAGACCGCTCAAGCTCATGCTGTTCGTCCTCGCCGGCTTCGGATGCGGTGCCGCGGGGGCCCTCACCCTGGCCAACACCCTGTTCATCCAGCCCCAGTCCATCTTCGGGGTGCAATGGTCGGCGTACATGATCTTCATGGTGCTGGTCGGTGGCATCGGCACCTTCGAGGGACCGATCATCGGCGCCGTCCTCTTCTTCACCGTGCAGTACTTCTTCGCCGACCAGGGAGCCTGGTACCTGATCGGGCTGGGCCTGACCGCCGTCGCCTTCGCCCTCTTCCTGCCGCGTGGGCTGTGGAGCCTGCTGAACGACCGGCTGCATGTCCAGTTGCTACCTGTCGGTTACCATCTGCGGCGGCAGGGGGCCCGTCCCCAGTCGGCACCGAGGGAGACTTGACCAGGTGAACGTTCCCGACCCCACGGCGACGGACCCAGGCCGACCGGATCTCCCGGTCACGGTGCGCCACCACATCGGCGGTGAGTGGACCGAGCCGCTGGGCGGAGGAACCTACCCCGACCACGACCCCTGGACCGGATCCGTCATGGCGACGGTCGCCGCCGGCGACGCTGAGGACGCCCGCCGCGCGGTGGACGCCGCCCAGAGGGCCTTCGCCGGGTGGGCCGAGGTGCCGCCGGCCGAGCGACAGCGGGTCCTGCTGCGCGCGGGTGACATCCTCGACCGCCGTCGTGAGGAGGTCATGACCCTGCTGAGGAGGGAGACGGGATGCGGCGGCCACTTCGCGACGGTTCAGGTGGACTTCAGCGTCTCGCTGCTCCGCCAGGCCGCCGGGCTCCCCTACACCGCCGTCGGCCAGGTGCTGCCCTCGGACATCCCCGGCACCCGGGCGCTCGCCGTCCGCCAGCCGGTCGGAGTGGTCGCGGCCATCGCCCCGTGGAACGCCTCCCTGGTGCTGGCCGGCCGCAGCGTCGTCGGCCCGATCGCCCTCGGCAACACGGTCGTCCTCAAACCGTCCGAGGAGTCCCCTCTCACCGGCGGCACGCTCTGGGCGGAGATCTTCGCCGAGGCCGGGCTCCCCGCAGGCGTCCTCAACGTCATCACCCACGCCCCAGGTGACGCCGGCGCCATCGCGGACGCGCTCCTCTCCCACCCCGCGGTGCGCCGCGTCAACTTCACCGGCTCCACGCCCACCGGCCGCCGCCTCGCCGAGACGGCAGGACGTCACCTCAAGCGCATCGTCCTCCAGCTCAGTGGCCACAACCCGCTCCTCGTCCTCGCCGACGCCGACCTCGCCTACGCCGTCGACGCCGCGATCTACGGTGCGTTCGTGCACCAGGGACAGGTGTGCATGTGCGCCCGCCGCATCTACGTCGAGCGACCGATCGCGCAGGAGTTCACCCGCCTGTTCACCGAGAAGGCGGCGGCCCTGCCCGTCGGCGACCCGAAGGATCCACGCACCGTGGTCGGACCGGTGATCAACAAATGGGCGCTGTCCCTCCTGGACCGCCGCGTGCAGGAGGCCGTCTCGATGGGGGCCCGTCTCCTGTCCGGGGGCACGGCGGAGCCGCCGTGCTACCCGCCCACCGTCCTGACCGACGTCCCCGAGGATGCCGAACTCGCCTTTGACGAGACCTTCGGCCCGGTCGTGATCCTGGAGACCGTCGACGACGCCGACCAGGCGGTGGAGCGCGCGAACGCCTCCCGCTACGGGCTGACCGCGGGTGTCCTGACCGGCGACGCCCATCGCGGCCTGGACATCGCCCGCCGTCTCGAAGCGGGGATCGTGCACGTCAACGACCAACCGGTGAACGACGAGCCGAACATGCCCTTCGGCGGTGTGAAGGAGAGCGGCTGGGGCCGCTTCGGCACGGGCTTCGCAGCCGAGGAGTTCACCGAACTCCGCTGGATCAGCCTGCGCGGACAGCCGCGCGACTTCCCGTTCTGACGGGGCGGGCGCCGGGAGTGCGCTGCCACTGCTGAAGGAACAGGGCGAGGATCTGCACGGTCTGGGCGAAGGAGCGCCGCCGCGCGGGCGGGCGTCCCGGCTGGAGTGTGCGGGCGGTCGAGGTCGATCTGGCCGGGGGTGAGGCCGAGGTGGGCGAGCAGGTCGCACTGCGCGGGCTCGAGGCGGCCCTAGGTGGCAAGTGGCGGTGCAGCCAGCTGCCCGCCTTCACCTCGGCGGCCACCAGAGCGACCGCGGCCGCTGCACCGAGACCTGCACCTTGGACAAGCCCCTCGACGCGAAGGAGGCCCGGCGCTCACTCGCCGAGCACGGGCACGGGCACGCCACCATGGGCATGCGACAACGGCCCGCGTAGGCGCGGGTCCGGTGCGCGTACGCGGACGGCTGGGCCTCCCGGCGTCGTCGAGCACCTCACCCGGGTGAACCTCGGTCGTCCGGGCCGGCTCATCCCAGCAGTTCGGCGGGGCCGGTGACGGTGCGGCTGGGCGGGGGCGGCTCGCGCCGTGCCCTGTCCTCGCTCAGCGCCCTCTGCCGTGCCTGCCGCCACAGCATCTGCTCGTCCTCAGCTTCACGTACTGCCCGGCCGCGCGTCGTCGCCGAGGTCGTGGAGTCGTCCTTCGACGTCGTGCGCGCCAAGCGATTAGGTCGGCACCGGCAGCTTCCGCCTGACCGGCCTCTCCGACCGCGACCCGCAGTACACACTGCCGGTCGTCGAGCAGCTGGAGGCCGCGTTCTGCACCGACGCCCTGGTCACCCTCGCCGCCACGCGCACCTTCCCGGTGAAGCAGCCGCCCTCGGAGGTGCTGATGAGCGCCATGCATCATGGCGTCCCCAATCGGCATTGGACCGGCCGGGAGCCGGTCATCAATAGTGCTGGGGATGGGCGAAGACGCCGTGACGGAGGTTCGACGATGACCATCCCCCCACTCCCCGGAACCACCGAGCCGGCCCGTGCCGCCTCGCCGTTGACGATCAGCGAGCAAGGCGCGTTCTGGATCGGTGTCGGGCGCAAGCCGACCGAGGCCGGGACCGCCGCCCAGGCCGCGATGTACGTCCAGTACCAGATCCCGGCCGATCTCCGGCATCCGCTGCCCGTGGTGATGGTCCACGGGGGCGGCGGCCAGGGCACGGACTACCTGTCGACGCCGGACGGGCGTCCCGGCTGGGCCACCCGGTTCCTCGAGGCCGGTTACGCCGTGTACGTGGTCGACCGTCCAGGTCACGGGCGCTCCCCGTACCACCCCGATGTCCTCGGGCCCATCGAGGGCGCGGCGCCGACGTACGAGTTCATTCGCTGGCTGTTCTGCGACGGGGCGGGACGACCCGGTAGCCAGTGGCCCGGCAGCGGCGAGATCGGCGACGACTCCGCGCTGGACCAGTTGATGGCGAGCCAGGGCCCGACGCTGCCCACCTTCGCCGAGAACGAGGAGCAGATGCGGCGCTGCGGGGGCGAGTTGCTGGACCGTATCGGACCGGCCGTGCTGATCACCCACTCCATGGGGGGACCGTTCGGCTGGCTGGTCGCCGATGCCCGGCCCGGGCTGGTGAAGGCCGTTGTCGCCGTCGAGCCGATGGGGCCGCCGTTCACCGAACTGCCCGGCCTCGGAAAGTTGGAGTGGGGGCTCACCGCGGCCCCGATCACTTACGAGCCGCCGGTACGGACCCCGGAGGAGCTGCACCTTCGGCTGCGCGAGGCGGGGGGCGACGGGCTGCAGGACTGTCTCGTCCAGGACGAGAAGTCAGGCCCCGTGCGGTCCCTGCCGGGGCTCCGGGGCTTCCCGATCGCCGTGGTCGCGGCCGACACCTCGCCGTTCGCAGCGTTCCAGCACGGTATCGCCGACTACCTCGTCCAGGCCGGTGCCGACGCCGAGTTGCTGCGCCTGGCGGACCTGGGGTTCACGGGCAACGGTCACATGCCCATGGGCGAGAAGAACTCCGACGACGTGGCCGAGGCACTGATGACCTGGCTGGACAAACGACTGGCGGATGGGGAGTAAACGTCCCGATGACCAGCGTGACCACCGTGCCGAGCGTCGAGACCGATGTGCTCATCGTGGGAAGCGGGCCCGCGGGAGCGAGCGCCGCACTGGCGCTGAGCACCTATGGCGTGCCGAACGTCATGGTCACCAGCTACTCACGCCTCGCGGACACACCCCGGGCGCACATCACCAACCAGCGGACCATGGAAGTGCTGCGTGACCTGGGTGTCGAAGAGGGTGTGATCGCCCAGGCCACCCCGCGGCAGATCCTGGGGCGGGGCTGAGCGGGGCATGGACCTCACCACGAAGACCACGACGAGCGCGGCGACCACGACGACGGCGGTGCTGGAAAGCTTCGCCCACACCTCCGATCCCCGATTGCGCGAGGTGCTGGTCTCCCTGACGCGTCACCTGCACGCTTTCGTACGGGACATCGAGCCGACCCAGGCCGAGTGGGAGCGGGCGATCGACTTCCTGACCGCAACCGGGCACATGTGCGACGACACCCGGCAGGAGTTCATCCTGCTGTCGGACGTCCTGGGTGTGTCGATGCTCGTCGAGACGACCAACGACCACAAGGCCGCCGCCGCGACCGACTCGACGGTGCTCGGCCCCTTCCACATGACCGAGTCCCCGGACCGTGAACTCGGGGCGAACATCGACCTGGTCGGCGGCGGTGAGCCGTGTGTGATCAGCGGACGGGTCGTCTCCGTCGACGGCACCCCGCTGCCCGGCGCGACGCTGGACGTGTGGCAGGCCGACGACCAGGGCTTCTACGACGTCCAGCAGCCGGAGAAGCAGCCGCCGGGCAATGGGCGCGGGCTGTTCACGGCGGACGCGGAGGGGCGGTTCTGGTTCCGCTCGTACGTTCCGAGCCCGTATCCGATGCCGACGGACGGGCCGGTCGGCTCGCTGCTGGAGGCGACCGGCCGTCACCCCTACCGTCCGGCCCATGTCCACTTCATCGTGGGCGCCGAGGGGTACAGCCCGGTGACGACGCACATCTTCGTGGCGGGCAGCGACTATCTGGAGTCGGACGCGGTCTTCGCCGTGCGGGAGAGCCTGGTCGAGGAGTTCGTCGAGGTGGACTCACCCGAGGAGGCCGCGGAGTTGGGCCTGGCCAACCCCTTCCGCCGGGCGCGCTTCGACATCGTGCTGCAACCGGTGATCGCGTGAGGGAACGCGCCCTGGACTTCACCTACCAGGCCCAGCCGATGCGCGTCCTGTTCCGGTCGGGTGCCGTCCCGGACGCGGTGCCCGACGAGGTCGCGCTTCTCGGCCTCGGCCGCGTCCTCGTGCTGTGCGACGACCATGGCTGGGACAGGGCCCGTGCCGTCGCCGCGTCTCTCGGCGACGCCTGCGCCGGGCTTCACGCGGGGGCGGTGACGCACGTCCCGGTGGAGGTCGCCGACCTGGCCGTCGAAGCGGCTCGCGAAGCCCGGGCCGACGGCTGCGTGGCGGTCGGCGGCGGTTCCGTGACCGGCCTGGCCAAGGCCGTGGCGCTCAGGACCGGCCTGCCGATCGTCGCCGTCCCGACGACGTACGCCGGATCGGAGTTGACATCCTCCCCTGCCTAAAGGCGGGGGATTCCAGCGGTCGCCCGCTGGGGTTCCTGCTTCACCGACGACCGCCCCGTCCGGGAGGACTCCCGTTGAGGTCTTACACCGTCTCCACAGGCTGCTGCCGCCAGCCCGGCGGCCAGGATGTTGCGTGCCGCGTTCACGTCGCGGTCATGCACCGCGCCGCAGTGCTCGCACGTCCACTCGCGCACGTTCAGCGGCATCTTCGCCGCGACCGTGCCGCAGCCCCCGCACAGCTTGCTGGAGGGGAAGAAGCGGTCGATCACGACGAGGTCGCGCCCGTACCAGGCGCACTTGTACTCCAGCATCATGCGCAGGTCCGTCCAGGCCGCATCCGAGATGGCCCGCGCGAGCGTGCCGTTCTTCAGCAGATTGCGGACGGTGAGGTCCTCGATCACGACCACTTGGTTCTCGCGGACGAGTCGAGTCGACAGCTTGTGCAGGAAGTCCCGGCGCCGGTCGGCGATCCGCGCATGCACCTTGGCGACCTTGCGCCGGGCCTTGGCCCGGTTCGCCGAGCCCTTCGCCTTGCGCGCCAGCTCCCGCTGCGCCCTGGCCAGACGGGCGCGATCCCGCCGCTCGTGCCGGGGGTTGGCGATCTTCTCCCCGGTGGACAGGGTCACCAGCGAGGTGATCCCGGCGTCCAGGCCGACCACCGCGGTGGTGGCCGGCGCGGGCGTGATGGTGTCCTCGACGAGCAGGGACACGAACCAGCGGCCCGCCGCATCCCGGGACACGGTCACCGTCGTGGGCTTGACACCTTCGGGCAGTGGACGCGACCAGCGGATGTCCAGCGGTTCGGTCATCTTGGCCAGCGTCAGTCGCCCCTCGCGCCAGGTGAAGGCGCTGCGGGTGTACTCGGCCGAGGCGCGGGACTTCTTCCGGCTCTTGTAGCGCGGGTACTTCGCGCGCTTGGCGAAGAAGTGGGCGAACGCCGTCTGCAGATGCCGCAGCGCCTGCTGCAGCGGGACGGAGGACACCTCGGCCAGGAAGGCGAGTTCCTCGGTCTTCTTCCACTCGGTCAGGGCGGCGGAGGACTGCACGTAGGAGATCCGGCGCTGCTCGCCGTACCAGGCCCGGGTGCGCTCCTCCAGCGCCTTGTTGTACACCAGGCGGACGCAGCCGAACGTGCGCGACAGCTCCGCCACCTGCTCGTCCGTGGGGTAAAAGCGGTACTTGAACGCCCGCTTGACCTGCTCCGCCATACCTCACACCCTATCAGCTCCCGTGTGAGACATGGTGGTCGGCCGGCTGCCGGCGAACGCCGGTCCGCCCCGGCGGCGAACCGACTTCTCCTGCCCTGCTCCGCAGGATCTTCGCTTCCTCCCCCGGCTCAAGCCGGGGGTATCCACGAAGGAGAGCCCCGATGACACCCGTCTGGGGCCTGACGGAGGGCGCGGTCAAACGCACCGGGCGCGACCCGAAGGTGTTGCCGCGCAGCGTCGTGTACGACCCGCTGCTCACGCTCACCATGCCGCCCGTGGGGTCCGCGACGAGCGGCATGAACGCGATCGCGCACGCCGTCGAGGCTCTGTACGCCCCGGACTCCACTCCGATCGTCTCCCTCATGGCGGAGGAGGGTGTGCGGGCGATGGCCGCGGCCTTCCCGAGATCGTCGCCGACCCCTCGGGGCATGACGCGCGCAGCCGCGCGCTGTACCGGGCGCGGCTGTGCGGTGCCTGTTTCGGCGCCACCACCATGGGGCTGCACCACAACCTCTGCCATGTGCTCGGCGGCACCTTCGACCTGCCGCACGCCGAGACACACGCCGTCGTCCTGCCCCATGTACCGGCCTTCAACGCGCCGGCGGTTCCCGAGGCACTGGCGGCGCTGCGCCGGGCGCTCGATGTCCCGGATCCGGTACGGGAGTTGCACGAGCTGGGCGAACGGCCGGGCACCCCGCGATCGCTCACCGACCTGGACCTGACCACCGCCGACATCGACCGCGCCGTCAAGGTCGCAGTCACGGCACCATACGGCAACCCTCGCGAGGCGTCCGCAGACGACCTGCGGGCCATCCCGCAGATGGCGTACACCGGCGGCCTGCCGAGCGGCGCCTGAAAGCACCCCTTCCGCATACAGCGCACCGGTGACTCGGCAGCGGAGGCGACATGGCAAATCGCAACAGAACGAACGGACTCGACATTCCCGACACGGCGTTGCCCGCTCTCGTCCTCGACCAGGCCTCTGGCGCCGGTGGCACCTCGGAGCCGACCGACCGCCCAGATACCGACCTCGTTGGGCTGCTCACCGCGGTACGGGACCTTCCTGGTGCGCGATCCCGCACCGAGCTGTGCATGCGCGCGGTGTACGCGGCGCGCAGCCTGGTGGACGCCGACGCCGCCGTCTGGGCGGAGACCGCCGACGGCATACCGTGCGTACGCGCCTCCGTCGGTTTGGTGGATCCACAGAGCTTTGCCGAATCCGCCCACGACGCGATGACCGAGAGGATGGCCGACAGCCTTGTCGCGCCGATCAGTGAGGGCGCCACGACGGCGCGGATGTTCGTGCTGAGCCGCACACCCGGCATGTTCACCACCGCGCACGTCGCGTTGCTCGCTGAGCTCGCGCGGATGGTCGGCGCGTTCGCGCCCGTGGTTGGTGAGCTCGAGAATCTCCGGCGCGACGCCGCTCTGCTGGACGGCGCGATACAGGCCGTAGCGACCGGATCGGGCATCGACGAAGTGGCGCGACAGGCCGGCGTCGCGCTCGGCACCGAGGTCCGGGCGGAATTCGTGTCTTCGGGTCCCGCCAGCCCTGCCGCCGCCTCGTCGCCGGCCGGGCACACCGCCGACGACGACACGTGCCACCCCGTTCCCCATAGCCGGCTCGCGCTGCGCGCGGCGGCGCGTGGCGGCTCGCACGGGACGGTCCTGGGACGCCTCGCCGACCTGCTCGGCGTCTCGATCGCCGCCAGGCGGACGGAGTTCGACCTGGAGCTCCGCATGAACGGCCGTTTCCTCGAAACACTCGTCAGCGGCCTCAGCGACCAGCTGGAATCCGCCACGGAGCGGGCCAGGTTGCTGGGGATCGATCTCAAGGCCCCGCACGCCCTGGTGGCGTTGGGAGGCGACACCCCCGCCGAACGCTCGATGCTCGACCGTGTAGCCGGCGGGCTCCGCGCCCTGTCGCCGCAAAGCCTACTGAGCACCTTCCGGGGATGCGTCATCATCCTGTGGCCGATGGCCGCGGACGGCACCGGCGAGGATCTGCGCGGCGAAGTGTCGCGGCTGCTGGACGCGGCCGTACCGTCCGGGCACTTCGCCGGGATCAGCAGGGTCTGCCATACGCCCGAGGCCTATCGGGACGCGCTGCGAGAGAGCATGTTCGCGATGCACGTGGCACGGCACACTCCCGGCACGTCGCGGGTGATGGTCGCCCAGGAGCTCGGAGTGTTCCAGATCGCGGCGTACATCGTGGGCTCCGGTGCCGAACGGGAGGCCGTCGAGCGGACGCTGGGACGCCTGCTGGACGCCGACCGGCGCCTGAAGTCCGATCTGGTCAATACCCTGCGCGCCTACCTCGTTAACGAGCGCCGGGCTGCCTTCACCGCCCGGGCGCTGTTCATCCATCCCAACACGCTGCGCTACCGGCTGGACCAGATCCGGGAGAATCTCGGCCTCGACCTCGACGACCCCGACGCCCGCTTCGAACTCCTGGCGGCACTGCAGCTGGAGTCGATCCTGAGCTCATTGCGCTCCGACGGGGACAACAGCGCGTCCCGTCTCGGATGGCTGACGCATCCCCCGAGGGAAGGTGGCTCCGTGGTCACCTGACGGGCTCGGCATGCAGGAAACCGGGGCTAGGCTCCGGGGATCTCCGGGGGTTCGTTGGTCTGCATCCAGTGCAGACGCTGGCGGAGAAAATCGAGCTGCTCGTCGGGATGGGTGAGAATGAAGAACCGGTCTTCCCGGACGGCTTGGATGACCTGTTCGGCGACTTCACTCGGCTCCTTGGCGCCGGCCATGAAACTCCGTACCGACTTTTGCACCGCGGCCCGGAGGGGGTTGGTCTCGGTGTCGGGAACGTCGGCGGGGGCATGGCGCTGCGCCCAGGGCAACTCGCTCTTGACGAACCCCGGCACGAGAAGGGACATCCCGACCTTCGATCCCTGGAGTCTCAGCTCGGCGGCCAGGTACTCGCTGAGCGACAGCACGGCGAATTTGGACACCGAATAGGGAGCGAACGTGGGCATGACGGCGTTCAGCGCCGCGGAGGAGGCGACGTTGATCAGGTGTGCCTCCTCCTGCTCGGCGAGCAAGGGGAGGAAGACGCGGCAGCCGTGCAGGGTGCCCCAGAAGTTGACGTCCATCACCCACTTCCAGCCCTCGATCGGGGCCTCCAGGAACACAGTCCCCCACTCCACGCCGGCGTTGTTGCACACCAGGTGAACGGCACCGTAGGTGTCGATCGTGTGCCTGGCCAGCGCCTGAACCGCGGACTCGTCACGGACGTCGGTCCGGTGGACACTCGCCTCACCGCCGGCGGCGGCGATCAGCCGCCTGGTCTCCTCCATGCCGGGTTCGTCGATGTCGGCGAGGACGACCTTCATGCCCTCGCCCGCGAACCCGAGAGCCAGTCCGCGTCCGATGCCGCTTCCGGCGCCGGTGACCACGGCGATCCTGCCGTTCAGCTTTCTCATTTGCACTCTCCCTGAGCCGTCTGCGAAGCGTTCGATGCCAGCGGCGACGAGCCGTGCATCACATCCCCCGCTCGCCACGAAGGCGGCTGGGCCAGATTCCGGACTTGCCCGGCGACAGGATGCCGTTCGGATCCAGCGCGTCCTTGATCTTCTCGGTCGTCCGCAGCAGCGCGTGGTCGTTGAACCCGAACTGCTCGGCGACCATGTCCATCGTCGAGACGTGTGTCCGGTACTCGCCGTACCCGAGTGCCGTAGCCTCGTGCACCATCGTGCGGTAGGTCTCGAAGACCGCCTCGGCGGCTCCGCGATCGTCGCGGGGGAAGGGGATGAGGCCCAGGTTCGTGATGTACCGGCCGTTGACCACGAGCGACTGCCCTCCCGGCAACCCCGTCCGACGCATGTGCCTGCGGAAGAGTTCGGTGATCGCCCGGGCGTGGGCGCCGGTGTTCGGGACGATCGAGGAGAAGACGGTGTGCCCCAGCGGGAGGTTCGGGTCGTCCAGGCCGATCTCGTCGATCATGTCCTGGTTGGGCACCCCGGCGTGCACCTTGTCGGTCTGCGATGCCTCCTGCGGCGGCTGACCGTGGTACCGGTTCTCGGACACCGTCGCGCCGTCGATCGCCGCGAAGGCGTCCCGGATCGTCGCGATCTTTAGGTCGACTTCAGCTTCGCGGCCGTAGAGCCCGAAACGGAGCGTCCATGGGCCCGATACCCAGCCGGCACGGGGCAGCGGTGAGAAGATGCCCGGCTGACCGGTGATCGTCCCATCGAGCACCAGCGGCCGGAGTGTGTCCACGAGAGCCTCAAGATCACCATCGTCGATGACAGAGACGAGACAGGAGGAGTAGACCTGCGGCCTGGGCATCAGCCAGATGCCGACCTTGGTGACGATGGCGAAGTTCGACTGCATGAACAGGCCGTCGAACGTGGGCCCGAAACCGCGCTTGGACAGATGCCGGCTCGGGCTGCCCTCCATGGCGCCCATGCCGGTCCGCACGATCGTTCCGTCGGCGAGCACGACCTCCATGCCACAGACGCTCTCCGCACGGTCGCCGTTGGGGGCGTACCCGATCCCGTGGTCGACGGCATTGCCCAGGACGCTGCCCCAGCCGAGGTCCGGCACCGCCGCCCACAGGCGATGGCCGTGCCTGCCGAGTTCCTCGTACAGGTCGTAGAACGAGACGCCCGGCTCGACGACGGCGTACGCCAGTTCCTCGTTCACCTCGGCCACCTTGTTCATGCGGCCCAGGTGCACCAGGACCGACCCGGGATGGGCGACCGCCGAGCCTCCGTAGCCGTTGTTCTTGCCCCGCGACACCGTCCACAGGGCCAGCCGGTGCTCGTTGGCAATCCGGACGACGGCCTGGACCTCCTCGAGCGAGGCCGGTTGTACCGCCAACGCGGGCCGCGGATTCGCCCACGCCGGAGGGGCATAAGGATCACCGAACTCGCGCAGCGAGGCCGCGTCTGTCAGTACGGCGTCCTCTCCAAGGGCGGATGTGAACTCTTTGACGGCCGCGCCGAACTCCGCGGCGGACGCGTCCCCTTCCGGATGCATGGCACCCTGTGACATGGCATTCACCAGCCCTTTCGCGATGGAGATCCACATTTCCCGGCGCATCTGCGGGTCATCGGTCCCGGTCGCTCTCATGGTTGGCGCGCCGAGTGGATGTGACATCGGTGGCCTCGCACAGAGTTCCTCGCGGATGTTGTGCCCTTGCTCCAATGGCAGCCATTCCCAGTCGTCCTCCGCGTGGACGGTCAACGAGATGTACGCCGAGACGTACTCCAGCGGCCGGGTGTTCTGCGCGGGCGACGCCTGCCACCGGTACCCACCGTCCAACGGGCTGGGCTCCAACACCTCCATCCAGGACTCCTACAACCTGGCGTGGAAGCTGAAGCTCGTCCTGGACGGCACCGCGTCCCCGTCCCCGCTGGACACCCACAGTGCCGAACGCGCACCGGTCGGCAAGCAGGTCGTCACCCGGGCCAACCAGTCCATCGGTGAGACGGCACCCGTCTTCGAGGCGCTCGGCGGCCTGGCGCCGCAGACCCCCGAGCAGCTGTGGGCCAACATCGCCGCCCGCAAGGACGCCACCACTGAGGCCGAGGAGCAGCGGGCGCGGCTGCGGGAGGCGATCGCCTTCAAGGCATACGAGTTCAACGCCCACGGCGTGGAACTCAACCAGCGCTACACCTCCGCCGCGATCGTCGCATGACGCGCGCAGCCGCGCGCTGTACCGGGCGCGGCTGAGCGGTGCCTGTCTCGGCGCCACCACCATGGGGCTGCACCACAACCTCTGCCATCTGCTCGGCGGCACCTTCGACCTGCCGCACGCCGAGACACACGCCGTCGTCCTGCCCCATGTACCGGCCTTCAACGCGCCGGCGGTTCCCGAGGCACTGGCGGCGCTGCGCCGGGCGCTCGATGTCCCGGATCCGGTACGGGAGTTGCACGAACTGGGCGAACGGCCGGGCACCCCGCGATCGCTCACCAACCTGGACCTGACCACCGCCGACATCGACCGCGCCGTCAAGGTCGCAGTCACGGCACCATACGGCAACCCTCGCGAGGCGTCCGCAGACGACCTGCGGGCCATCCCGCACGCGGCCTGGGCGGGCGAGCCCCGGTACGGCGGCTGACCCCTCCTACCGGGAGATCTCGGCGTACGGAACGCCGGTCGCGCGTCGGGCCACCCGGCGTGCGAGCTCGGCGAACGCCGGGGCGGCGGGCGAGTGACTGGCCTCCGGAAACACGACGGCGGCCACCAAGCCGAGGGGCTCCTTAGGAGCGACGTTCTCCACCCCCGGGTGCGGGAACATACGGGTGGCCGACAGCGGCATCAGTCCCACCATGTGCTGGTAGGCGATCTTCAAGGACACGTCCAGGGCCGAGCGGGCGTGGAAGCCGACCGTCGGGGCGTCGTCGTCCCCGTTTCGTCCGCCCACCCAGAAGTCGAGGCCCGGCGCGGGGGTGACCCAGGGCTGATCGAAGACCTCGGTCACGTCTACCGCGGCTGCCCCAGCCAGCGGATGCCCCTTCCACAGCGCGAGGGAAAGGGGCTCGGTGAAGATCGGTACGCGTGTCAGGCCCGGCATGTCGATGTTCAGGGGCAACAGCGCCACGTCGTACTCGTCGGCCAGCAGCGGGGCGAGCCCCTGGTGGAAGTCCACTTCGTGCACCCGGATCGTGGCTCGCGGATACCGCTCGCAGAACGCCTCGATGACGGGATGCGTCAGCTCCGCGAGAGCCACCCCGTAGAGCGCGATCCGCACCTCGTCCCGTCGCCTGGCCCTGATGGCGCCTGCGGCGGCGGCGAGTTGGTCGGCATCTGCCAGCACCTCAGACGCCCGTTCGAGCAGTTCCGCGCCGTCGGCGGTGAGCGCCACATGCCGTTTGTCGCGGTCGAACAGCTGGACGCCCAGCTCACGCTCGAGGGCGGCGATCGAGCGCGTCAGCGCAGGCTGGGTGAGGTGCAGACGCTCGGCGGCGACCCGGTAGTTCAAAGTCTCGGCGAGCGCCGAGAAATGGCGCAGGCTCCGGAGTTCCACTCAGCCCTCCAGAAAGGCGAGGTCCACGGCGTTGTGGTCCGCGCCACGTTACCGCGCGCTTCCCCGCACGTCACCAGTCAGAAATGTGCGGCATTCCCGTCACCCCCTCCGACCTGCTGTGATGCACGACACTCATCAAGCCCCCGGTTACCGGCATTGGACGGTCCTTCGCCGCGCTGCCAACACTCCCTTCAGGCCGACCCAGAACAGCAGCGGATGGGGTGCGAATTGTCCGAGACAACCGAGGCAGCCGAGAAGATCATCGAGATTCCGCAGCCGGAGCCGGACCTGACACCGGAGGAACTGGTGCGCCGGGCCGCCGGCATGAGGGCCTGGCTACGTGATCACCAGGACGAGACCGAACAGCGGACCGGTATCTCCGAGGACACGCACAAGGCGTTCCTGGAGGCGGGTTTCTACCGGTCCCTCCAGCCTCGCCGCTTCGGCGGCTACGAGTTCGATCTGCGCACCTACTCCCGGATGGTCACCGAGGTGGCCCGCGGCTGCCCGTCCAGCGGCTGGAACCTGTGTCTGGCCGCCTCCCACAGCCTGGTGGTGGCCGGCCGCTTCCCCGAGAGCACCCAGCGCGAGGTGTTCGGGCCGGACGGTGACTTCCGGGCCCCACTGCCGATCGCCCCGAGCGCCACCGCGACGAGGACCCCTGACGGGTACCTGGTCAACGGCCGCTGGGACTACTCCTCCGGAGTCAACGTCTCCACGCACTTCCTGGGTGGCGTGCTCATCATCGACGAAGAGGGCGGCATCCCCACGCCGGGCATGGTGCTCGTGCCCTCCGGCTGGCGGATGCTCGACAACTGGGGCGAGATCCTGGGCTTCCGCGGCAGCGGCTCCAACAGCGTCGTGGCCGAGGACGTCCTCGTACCGTACGAGTACGTGTCCAGGACCCATTTCGCGGCGAACGACGCCACCGACGGGCCGGGTGTGGAACTGCACGGCAACCCGATGTACGCGGGCCGGCTGATGTCGTTCTTCAACATCCAGCTGTGTTCGATCGTGGCGGGCACAGCCTGGGCCGCGGTCGACGAGTACCGGCGGATCATCACCTCCAAGAACAGCCTGCTGCCGCCCTTCAAGCCGCGCAGCCACGATCCGGAACACCAGCGCAACCTCGGCCTGGCCACGGCCCTGGCCGACAGCGCGCAGCGGATCATCCTGTCGGTCGCGGACGACTACTCCGCGTACGCCGCCCGGGGCCTGGCAGGGGGCGAGCCCTTCTCCGAACTGGACGACCAGGCTCTCTCCCTCACGGCCCGGCAGTCCGGCCAACTCGCCTGCCAGGCCGTCGAGATGCTGGCCTCGGCCAGTGGCTCCAGCGCGCTGGCGAACGGCCAGCGCATGCAGCGGTACCTGCGCGACGTCGCCACGTACAAGACCCACATCAATGCGCAGCACGGCTCGTGGGCTACGGCGTACGCCCGTTCTCTGCTCGGCGTGGAGAACTCGGCGTGAACCGCCCGACGCCCGCCGCGACGGCGCCCGGCGGCGGCCCGGCGGACGACCCCGGCCGGTTCCGGCACGTGCTCGGCCACTACCCGACGGGTGTCACGGTGGTCACCGCGAAGGAACCCGAGGGCACCCCGGTCGGCATGGTGATCGGCTCGTTCACCTCGGTGTCCCTGGACCCTCCGCTCGTCGCGTTCTTCCCTGGCCGCTCCTCCACGACCTGGCCAAGGATCATGGCCGGCGGCGCCTTCTGCGTGAACGTGCTGGCCGCCGGCCAGGAGGGCCTGTGCCGGGATGTCAGCGCCAAGGCACCCGACGTCTTCGACCGCCACCCGTGGCGCGGCGCGGCCTCGGGCAGCCCCGTCCTGGCGGGCGTCGCCGCCTGGGTCGACTGCGACATCGCCGACGTGTGGACCCTCGGCGACCACTACTTCGTCCTCGGCCGCGTCCGGGAACTCGGGGTGGAGAAGACCGGCGCCGCACCGCTGGTCTTCTCCCGGGGGCGGCTCGCCCCTTTGCCGTCCCGCCGGGACCACGACGACTCGGCCGACTACGCCTGGCCCGACTGGCTCTGAGAACTCTGAGAGAAGAGAGACGCACCATGCGCAATCAAGGGCTCGGCTCGTGGCCCGCGCGGCGTGCCCGCATGGCACCGGAGGCCACCGCCGTCGTGCACGACGGTGGATCCCTGTCCTACGGAGAGCTGGCCGCGCGCGTGACGCGGCTCGCTCACGCCCTGCGTGCCCTGGGGGTCGGGCACGGCGACCGGGTGGCCTACCTCGGCGCGAACCATCCGGCCCTGGCGGAGACCCTGTTCGCCGCGAACGCGCTGGGCGCCGTCTGCGTCCCGCTCAACACCCGCCTCGCGGCACCCGAGTTGGCCTTCATCCTGGGCGATTCGGGAGCGTCGGTGCTGGTGTTCGCGGCCGAACTCACCGACATCGTCGACGCGTTCAGGGACGACGTCGAGGTGAAGCACTACGTCGAGGTGGGGAAGGCGTACGAGGAGCTGCTCGCGAGCGCGCCGGACAACCCCCTGGACGAGACGGTCGGCCTCGATGAGGTGTGCATGATCCAGTACACCTCGGGCACCAGCGGCCGTCCCAAGGGCGTCATGCTCACCCACGCCAACATCGCCTGGAACTGCTTCAACATGCTGCTGGACGTGGACATCGCCTCCGACGACGTGGCTCTGGTGGTGGCACCGATGTTCCACACCGCCGCCCTCAACGCCGTCTTCCTGCCGGGCTTCCTCAAAGGAGGGATGTCGGTGCTGATGCGCGGCTTCGATCCGGACCGGGTGCTCGACGTCATCGCCGAGCACCGGGTGACGAGGATGTTCGGCGTGCCCGCGATGTACCAGGCCATGGCCCGGTCGTCGCGGTGGGCGACGGCCGACCTGTCGTCGATCCGGATCCTGCAGTGCGCGGCGGCACCCGTACCCAAGGCCCTCATCCACGCATATCAGGATCGCGGCCTGACCTTCCTCCAGGCATACGGCCTGACCGAGACCGCCCCCGCCGCGTTGGGCCTGCGCGCACAGGACAGCATCCGCAAGGCCGGCTCGGCCGGCACACCCTGCTTCTTCACCGACGTACGCGTGGTGCGGCCCGACCTCACCGATGTCGCACCGGGCGAGGTCGGCGAGGTGATCATCGAGGGCCTCAACGTGATGAAGGGCTACTGGCAGTGGCCCGAAGCGACCAAGGACGCCTTCCTGGAAGGAAGTTGGTTCCGCTCCGGAGACGCGGCCACCGTCGACGAGGAGGGGTACGTCACGATCGTCGACCGAATCAAGGACATGTACATCTCCGGCGGGGAGAACGTCTATCCGGCCGAGGTCGAACAACTCCTCTACCAGCATCCCGCGGTCGCCGAATGCGCGGTGATCGGCGTACCCGACGAACGATGGGGCGAAGTGGGCAGAGCGCTGGTCGTGCCCCGCGCGGGCGCCGAGGTGTCGCCCGACGACATCATGGACTCCCTGTCCGGCCGACTCGCCAAGTACAAGCTCCCCAAGTCGGTCGTCCTCGTCGACGCCCTGCCCCGCAACGCCACCGGCAAGATCCTCAAGGCCCGCCTGCGCAGCCAGTACGGCTCCCTGTCAGACCGCGACGGCGAGGAGGTATGACTCCAGGCCAGGGAATCCGAACATTCTCTTGTTCGGGACGGTCCTGTCCCGGGCGGTCGCCGACCACGTCGTCCTCGACGCGAATCGGGAACATCGCCAGCGGCATCGCCCATCACACCCCGGACGGCGTCGACGACCGCACCGCCGCCACGCTTGCGATGGCGGGCCGCACCTCGTCCGCCGCTCTCAACGTCCTTGACGTCGGTCCAGACGACACAGTGCTGGTCGGCGGTGCCGGTGGCGGAGTCGGCATGTTCGCAGTCCAGCTGGCACGGATCGCAGGCGCGCGCGTCATCGGGACCGGCTCGCCGTCGTCAGCGGAGTACTTGCGAAGCCTCGGCGCCGAGCCGGTCGCGTACGGCGAGGGCCTGGACGACAGGGTCCGCGACCTCGGTGCGGCGCCGTCACCGCAGCCCTGGACCTGCACGGCACGGACACGGTGCACGTCGCACGCGAGCGGGAGTCCCGGACGACCGGATCTGCACCATCGCGGCCCAGCTCGACGGCGTTCCCGGTGCCATCGGCGCCAACGCCGCGCCGGGCGCCCTTGAGAACATCGCGCGCCTTGTCGCGGCAGGCCGCCTGCGTGTATCCCTCGCAGCGACCTACCCGTCGAGGACATCCGCGCGGCCGTCGAGCTCCAGGCGGCCCGGCACGTCCGCAGCAAGGTCGTCATCGACCTCCAGCCCCAGCCCTGACAGCGCGGGCCGGACTCAGAAGCGTGCGACGCGGCACGCAGACACCGCCTGAGTTCCGGTCCCCAGCCGGGCCGTAGCAGCGCCGGGAACCGAAGCAATGGCCGACTGCAGGTAGATGGGGTGATCAGCGTTCCCTGCGGGCTATGTCTGCCGCGTAGTCGCGTCTCGTGTTGCCGGCGTCGTGGGACCAGGCCACCGCGCAGGTGACGGAGGTGCCCAGTACGTCGCTGCACACCGACGCCGGTATCTGAGCTGCAACCGTGATCACGATGCCGCCCGTTTCCTCGGTGCGTCAGCAGCAATTTCGTCGGTGCTCCTGCTATTCGCTTGAAGGGGGCAGGATCACGGAGTCGTGTCCTGTCCGGTCCTCTTGTTGTGCTTGGCGAGGCTGACATGACCCACGGTCGCGGTGTAGCGCTGGCGGTGTTGACGGTGAGGCCGAAGAGGTCCGCGAGGCGGCGGGCGTCTCCCTCGCTGGCGTGCGCTTCGTCGAGGATGGGGTCTTCGCGCAAGGCCTGGGCGGAGGTGCCGAGTACCTTGTTGTCCTGGCCGCGGCGGCTTCCGCAGCCAGGCCCCTCGGGTTCCGCCGAGGTCAGGCGGTTCGCACCTCACCCTTGAGGGAGAGGGCCTCCCAGCGATTGAGCTCTTCCAGTCGGGACTGAAGTGAGGCGCGGATGTGCTGAACGGCATCGGCGCCGACGGCCAGGCGCAGAGGCGGTTCGTCCAGGCAAACAACGCTCATGATGGCGTCGGCGACGGCGCGGGGGTCACCGAAGGCCTCTGCGGGGAGCGCGGAGAAGTCGGTGAGGAATTTGCCGGGGATGCTCGCGTCTTGGGCGACCGACGCACCCGCCCCTCACGGATCCTACGAGCGCCTCCCCGGAGGTGGCCGGCTCTAGCCCGGGCCTTTCACGGGCGGTGATCACGAGAGGGTGACGTAGACGCAGAAAGTGCTCCTGAGCTGGAACGATCGGACTTGCTGAGGGTCCAAATCGGTCGAGCCAAGGAGCACTCTCTCGGTGAAGCAGCTCACCGGGTTCTGTCCGCGCGTCCGGGTCGATGCGGCGGGCTCGGCGGTGGTGTCGCACGCCGGTGCGATGGTCCTTGTCGAAGCCGGCAGCGTCTGGGGCTGGACTTGTCTCAGCGCGACCTGCGCGACGGGCTCACCCTCGCCCCGGCCGGTGAAGCCGCGGCCACGACATCACCGGCCGGCCTCACGTGGCGACCGCTGCGGGGCGCACCCACCGTGACGATCCACCTGGTCCTCCCGCGCGTGCCGTCACCACTGCACCGCCGCATCCGTACCATCGCCAAAACCCTGGCACACGAGCTGCACTGGCTGCCGGACTGACGCACATCAGGTCACGCGAGACGGACGCCGACGGCGGCGAGGCCCATTCACCAGCGCGGATCGTCTCCGAGATCAATAACATCGCCAAGTTCAGCCGGGTGAGCACAGCCTGCCGTTCTCGACTTGCACCCTGGCCAAACCGGTTGACTTCCTGGTCGCTGAGGGGTGGTCGACGACATCAGCCACGAGGGCCTTCGCCTTCTCCTCCATGAGGAGGGCGTGTCCTATCAACGCCTCAAGACCTGGAAGGACTCCCGCGATCCTGGATACGCGGCCAAGAAGGCCCGCATCGAACGCTTCTGCGCGTTTCCCGACGGCGAGGTCATGGCCGAGGACGGCGAGCCTGAAGTCGTCTTCTGCCTGGACGAGTTCGGCCGCCTAAGAACGCCTACGGCAGAAGGCACCAGGCTCCACTGTCATAGGCGTCCGTCAGCTGAATGCCTCTCCAGGCCGTCCGCGGCCTTCCTGTACGCCTCCGGCATGGGGCCCCGACTGCGGCGTACACCGCCGCCGAGGCCCATGTTCCGTCTGCCGCCCAGCAGTTCGCCCGTACTCTACGCGGGCGTTGCAGAGCCCTGCGCTAGAAGGTCAGGTTCCAGGCGTCGATCTTGCCTGTGTCGGAGGCGGCGTTGTCGTTGACGCGCAGCTTCCAGGTGCCGTTGGCGACCTCCGAGGAGGCGTTCACGGTGTAGGTCTGGGCGATGTTGTCGGCGCTGCCGCCGGTGTGGTTGTGCAGCGTGTAGACGGTGCCGTCCGGCGCCACCAGGTCGACCTTCAGGTCACCGATGTAGGTGTGCTTGATGTCCACACCCACCTTGAGGGTGGCCGGGGCGTTGCCGGTCACACCGGTCACGGCGATCGGGCTCTCCACGGTCGCGTTGTCGTTGATGGCGAAGTCCGCGAGGTTCTCGAAGTACTTGCCGGGCGGCGGCGTGGCCCCGAGGGCCTTGAGCGCGTCGACCTGCCCCTCGCCGAAGAACGAGTTGTTGGCCGTCGTACCCGTGCAGCGGCTGTCAGAGGGGCAGGCGATGTCGTTGGCCTGCTCGGCCAGCTTGGCGCGGAGCTGCGCCGGGGTGATGCCCGGGTTGGCGCTGGCGATGAGCGCCGCCACGCCGACCACGTGAGGGGTGGCCATCGAGGTGCCGCTCTTGCTGCCGTAGCCGCCGCCGGGGACGGTGGAGTACACGTTGCTGCCCGGCGCCGCGACGTCGATGACGCCCTGACCGTAGTTGGAGAACGAGGCCTTGGTGACGCCCGTGCCGTTGGCCGCGACCGTGACCACGCCCGGCAGCTCGGTCGGGATGTCGAGGCAGGCGTTGGTGATGGTGCGGGTGACCGGCGTCGAGTCGTTCGGGCTCGCGGAGTCGGTCGTCTTGTGGGCCAGGTCGTAGTTCTCGTTGCCCGCCGCGGCGATCTGGAGGGAGCCCTTGCTCTCGGCGTACTCCTGGGCGCGCTTGACGCCCTCGATGATGGCGGCCTGGTCGATGTTGTCCGGGCAGTTGAACTGCCACGGGTCCGTGTAATAGCTGTTGTTGGTGACCTTGAAGCCGTGGTCACCGGCCCAGACGAAGCCGCAGATGGTGTTCTCGGCGAAGAAGAAGGAGTTGCCCGGCTCGGCAACCCGCACCGCGGCGATCTTCACCCCGGGGGCCACACCGACGACGCCCTTGCCGTTCTTGGCCGCGGCGACGGTGCCCGCCACGTGGGTGCCGTGCGTGTCGACGTCCCGCCAAGCGCCCGCACGGGTGTCGGGCTTGCCATAGGCGCAGGAAACCGAGTCGGCCGCGTCGAAGTTGGGCGCCAGGTCCTGGTGCTGGTCGTCCACACCGGTGTCCAGGATGCCGACCGTGACGGAGGCGGAGCCCGGGTTCACGGCCCATGCCTGGTCGGCCTTGATCTGGCTCATGTCGGCCCGGACCGGTTCTCCGGCCGGGGTCGAGGACTGGGCCGGATTGGCCGGGAGCGCCGGGCTGTAGGCGTCGGCCGGGACATCCGAGGTGCGCGTGGCGCCGACCTGCTGCACGCCGGCGACACCGCGCATGGTGGCGGCGAATCCGCTCGACGCCGAGTGGGCGACGATCACACCGATGGCGTCGAAGCTCGAGAAGACGGTGCCGCCGTTGGCCGCGATCGCGGAGCGGACCGCCGAAGTGTCACCGGGGGTGGTGATCACGAGGTAGGCACGCGTGCCGGCCACCCAGGCCGCAGTCTGGGAAGCCGGCTTGGCGGCCGGCGCGTGGGCCTTGGCGGCCGGCGCGGTGGAGGGGACGACCGGGAGCGTTCCCGCGAAGGCGCCCGGGGCGCCGAACGCGAGGGCGGCGCCGAGCGTGGCCGCCAGCACCAGCGTGCGTCTCGGTCGGCTGGATCTGTGGGGTATCAATGCGTCCTCCGTAGGCGGCTCGGCTGTGCTGGTGGCACCGACCGGGCCGTACGAAACGAGTGGTGGAAGCAAGATGTCAGGTGCATGCCCGTGGACGGAAGTACCTTTCCGTGCAGGGACGCTGTCGAGGCATGGCTGAAAAGCGACGTCCTGTGTGCCGACGCGGCGGCGCGGGCGCAGGGGGCGTCGCAGACGGGATGCCAAGGAGTTCGCCGCGGCGGCGGGCGAAGGGGCGGGTCCCCGGTCAGCGGAAGGATCGCCTCCTCGAACCTGAGCGCTCAGGTGGGGTGCGACCCACTCGCCAGGGTTCTCCAGCATCGACCGGGTCCAGTGCAGTGGTCCGCGGCGTCGTCTTCGACATGGACGGCACTCTCGTCCTGGGCGACCGACGCAACCACGGGCTCACCCCTCTCCCCGGGGCCCTGGAAGTCACCGCCGTCCTCACCGCCCGCGGCCTGCCCTGGGTCACCTTCATCAACGGCACCACGCGCACCCCCACGGCCTACGCCGAGACGCTGCGCCGCATCGGGTTCGACCTGCCGGACAACGCCATGCTCACCCCCGCGACCAGCGCCGTCGACCACTTCCTGGCCAGGGGGCACCGCAGCGCGGTGGTGCTCGGTGGCGACGGCCTGAAGGAGCCGCTGCGCCAAGCGGGCATCGAGATCGTCGAGGCCAAAGGCAAGCCGGAGGCCGACGACGTACTCGTCGGCTGGTACCGCGAGTTCACCATGGACGACCTGGAAGCCGCCTGTCATGCCGCCTTCGGCGGCGCCATCCTGTACAGCAGTTCGCAGTCGGTGTTCTTCGCCAGCGCCGACGGTCGGGCACTGGGCACCTCCCGGGCCATCTGCGCCATGATCAGCAGTGTCACGGGTGTCACCGAACAGGTCGTGGGCAAGCCCTCGCTGACCGCCCTGCGCTGCGCCGCGCGCCGTCTGGGCGTCGCCCCGCAACACCTCGCCGTCGTCGGAGACGACCCGGAACTGGAGATGGCCATGGCCCGGCGGGCCGGCGCTCTCGGCATCGCCGTAACCACCGGCATCCACGCGGCGAACCACTTCGCCACGCTGCCCACGGAGCAGCGCCCGCATCTCACCGTCGAGGGTGTGGGCGGACTGACCACCCTGTTGCCCGCCGTTCGCTCCCACCCCATCGCGAACGGATCCCTACCGGCATGACTACCACGACCGCCTCCCTGCGACCGAGCGCCCATCCCCGGAGTATCGAAGTCCTCGATGGAGGTGATCTGCAGGGCGGCCCAGTGGTAGACGCGCGGGCCTTCGCGCCGTCACCGCACGAACGTTGCTCCCATGCTTCGGTGGGCGCTTGGGAGAAGAGGTGATCGACACGTCCGAAGTGCGGCACCTACTGTGACTTGGGGACTGCCAGGACATAGCCCACGCCGGTCTCCTCCAGCATGCGGTGCAGCCGCCACTCCTGGCCGTAGGCGGCGTCGGCGGTCACCCAGGCGATGGGCAGCGGTGAGGCGATCGCCCGCAGCACCATGGTCTTGGCCAGGTCGGGCTTGGTAGCGAAGGTCCGCTCGTCTGGGATGTGGGCGGCGCGGCAGCGGTCGCGGTCGTTGGTCCAGGACTTGGGCAGATACAACTCCCTGTCCACCAGGGCGCGTCCGCGTGGGGTGGCGTAGGCGGCGAACACGCCGATCTGGCAGTTCTGGGTGCGGCCGGCGGTGCCGGAGTACTGGCGCTGCACGCCGGCCGAGGTGGTGCCCTTCTTGAGGAAGCCGGTGTCGTCGAGGACGAGGATCCCGTCGGGCTCGCTGAGCCGTTTGGCTACGTAGTGCTGGAGGTCGTCGCGGAGTTCGTCGGCGTCCCAGCGGGCACCGTTCAGGAGCCGCTGGAGGCGGTCGGGGGTGCGGTGTCCGGCGTATTCGGCCAGCTGCCAGCCGTTCTTGCGGCCGACCGGGCCCAGTAGTCCGCGGATGTAGTCACGCATTCTGCGGCGCGGCTCGACACGCTGGAAGCGGTGGCCGGTACGCAGGAACAGTTCCTCGAGTTCGTCGTTCCAGATCTCAACTGCACGCTCGTCGATCACGCCGGGAGGCTGCCCGGACCGCTGCCACTATCAGCGTCGGCTGCACACGATCGAGGGGCGGCCCGGGAAAGAGAACACAGGCCGGCAACCAGCCCACTACACTCATCCAAGCCGCCCCTGACCAGGGAAAACAGCGAAGTGCTGCTGGAGTGTTAGGAAGCGGTGCCCGCAACCGCGTTCGGCAGTGAAGGGAGGTCGGACGACAGGTCGGAGCGGGCCGTTGCGCCGTGGTGGATCGGTGTTTCTGTATCGGTCAGTGAACGGCCGGTTCCGCCTCTGTGTGACGCGACGATCTCCGCGGCGATCGACAGCGCGGTCTCCTCGGGCGTACGGCCCCCGAGGTCGAGCCCGATGGGCGACCTCAAGCGAGCCAACTCTGCGTCATTCAGACCTACTTCACGCAGCCTGCGCTTTCGGTCGGCATCGGTGCGTCGTGAACCCATCGCGCCCACGAAGGCGACGGGAAGCCGCAGCGCGACCTCCAGCAGGGGAACATCGAACTTGGCATCGTGAGTGAGGACACACAGGACAGTCCGCGCGTCGGTCCGGGTGCCCCGCAGATATCTGTGCGGCCAGTCCACGACGACCTCGTCCGCGTCGGGGAAGCGTGCCTGTGTGGTGAACACCGGCCGGGCGTCGCACACCGTGACGTGGTAGCCCAGGAACTTCCCGGCCCGAACCAGCGCCGCGGCGAAGTCGACCGCACCGAAGACGATCATCCGCGGCGGCGGTGTACCGGCCTCGACGAGCAAGGTGAGCCCCGCGGGGCAGGAGGAGCCGTCCGGCGACAGCTCGACCGTGCCCGTGCGGCCGGCATCGAGGGCGGCCTGGGCGTGCTCCGCGGCCGTGCGGTCAAGGTCCTCGTGGATCCCGAGGCTGCCTTCTGTGGAGCCATTGCCGTGGACGAGGAAAGTGGTGCCGAGGTGCTCGGGCGGCCCTTCGACCACTCGTACGAGGGCCATCGGCTCATCCCGCTCCATGGCGTCCAGGGCGGACTGCAACAGTGCCCTGGCCGGCGCCTTCGCGGGCAGAGGTGTGACCATCACGTCGAGGACGCCACCGCAGGTAAGGCCCACGGCGAAGGCATCCTCGTCGCTGTAGCCGAAACGCTCCACGACACTCTGGCCCGTCTCCAGCACCTGAGCGCATAGGTCGTAGACCGCGCCCTCCACGCAGCCGCCGGACACCGATCCGATGACGGTGCCCGCACGGTCGACGGCGAGGGCGGCACCGGGGCCGCGTGGAGCGCTGTCGCCGACGGAGACCACGGTGGCGACGGCGAAGTCACGGCCCTCGTGGAGCCAGTCCTTCAGTTCCGCAAGCAGGTCAAGCATCGTTGCCTGCCGCCGTGAGGACGCGGTCCGGGCGCATGGGCAGGCGGCGATGCCGTATGCCGGTGGCGTGCCAGACCGCGTTGGCGATGGCGGCCGCGGCGCCGACGACGCCCACCTCGCCGATGCCTTTGATGCCGACGGGGTCGTCGGGATCGGTGTCTTCCACCCAGTCCGCTTCGATCCGCGGGACGTCGGCGTGCGTAGCCACGTGACAGGTGGCGAGGTCAGCACCGACCGGGCCGCCGAAGGCCGGGTCGCGCACAGCTTCTTCGTGCAGCGCCATGGAGATGCCCCAGATCATGCCGCCGGTGAACTGGCTACGCGCGGTGAGCGGGTTGACGATGCGGCCGGCGGCGAACATGCCGAGCATGCGTCGTACCCGTACCTCACCTGTAGCCGGGTCCACCGCGACTTCGGCGAACTGGGCTCCGTAAGAATGTCGTTCCCTGCTCGCGAGCGCGGCGATCTGGGCCGTGGTGTCCGAGCGGACAGTGATTCCCTCGGGCGGCATCGCCGTACCGGGGACGAGTCGCTCGCGCAGATCGCGGGCGGCCGCGATGACGGCCATGGACCAAGAACGTGTGCCCATCGAACCGCCCGCGATCATCGCGAAGCCGAACTCGCTGTCACCGATCAGCACCGTCACCTGCTCGGGTGGGACGTCGAGGGCATCGGCTGCGACGAGGGTGAGCGCGGTCCGTGCGCCGGTGCCGATGTCGGCCGCCGAGATCCGCACGGTGAAGCGGCCGTCGGGCTCGGCGGTGATGGCGGCAGTGGAGGGGGCGGCGCCCGCGGGGAAGGACGCGGCGGCGGTCCCGGTACCCAGCAGCCATCGGCCCTCGCGCCGCACCCCCGGCCTGGGATCGCGCTCGGCCCAGCCGAAGCGGCGGGCGCCCTCCTCGAAGCAGGCGCGCAGGTTGCGGTTGGCGAAGGGCAGGCCGGAGACAGGGCCCTTGTCCGGTTCGTTGCGCAGGCGCAGTTCGATCGGGTCGATCCCGCACTTCTCGGCGAGTTCGTCGAGGGCGGACTCCAGGGCGAAAGCCCCCGGAGCCTCGCCCGGCGCGCGCATGAAGGTGGGGCTGGGCACGTCGAGGCGTACGACGCGGTTCTCGGTGTGGTGGGCGTCGGCGTCGTACATCACCCGCGCCACGCCGGCACTCGCCTCGACGAATTCGTACACCGTGGCGGTACGACTCACCGAGCGGTGGTCAAGGGCACGCAGCCGTCCATCGGCGTAGGCCCCGAGCCTGATCCGCTGAACGGTGGGACTGCGGTGCCCGGCCAGCGCGAACATCTGAGACCGAGTCAGAGCGACACGCACCGGACGCTGGAGGACCGTGGCCGCCATCACAGCCGCCACCTGGTGAGCGCGTACGCCCTTGCTGCCGAAGCCCCCGCCGACATGCTCCGAACGCACCCGCACCGACGCGGGATCCAGCGAGAACAGGTTCGCCAGCTCGCTGACCACCCAGGAGGAGCCCTGATTGGAGTCGACCACCTCCAGCCGGCCGTCCTCCCAACGGGCGGTTGCTGCATGGGGCTCCATGGGATGATGGTGCTCCTCCGGCGTCGTGTATTCCTCGTCCACGACGACTGCCGAGGCGGTCAGTTCCGCCTCCAGGTCGCCCTTGTCGGTCACGGCGGGCATGTGACCGTCCACTGGGTGGGAGTCCGGGTGGTCTCCTGTGAACTCGATGTCGTGCGGCAGCGTTTCGTATTCGACGGCCAGAGCCTCGGCCGCTTCCCGCGCCTGCTCGGGCGTCTCCGCGACGACCAGGGCCACGGGCCAGCCGACGTGAGGCACGGTGTTGTCCTGAAAGACTGCGCAGGTGGGGTCGGGCCTGGTGCCCAGCATGCCGACGAAGTCGGTTTCCAGGCGTGGCGCATTGCGGTGGTCCAGAACAGCCAGGACACCGGGCATCTCAAGCGCGGGGGCGCTGGCTATGTCACGGATGCGGCCGCGCGCGACGGTGGACAACACCAGCCATCCGTAGGCAAGTTCGGTGAAAGGAATATCGCCCGCGTAGCGTGCCGCGCCAATGACTTTGTCCCGGCCCTCCACTCTCACGTGACCGCTGCCCACCGCGCGCACGGCTGCCGTCTGTGCAGTGGTGGTCATCGGGCGACCGCCTCGGTGAGCTCGCTCAGCACGGCCACGGTCAAGTTGCGCATCAAGGTCACCTTGTATCCGTTGTGCGGCAGCGGCCGTGCCGCGGCCAGTTCCGCCTCCGCGGAGGCCGCGTACGTCTCGGCAGTCGCCGGTGCCCCGATCAGGGCCCGCTCGGCAATACGGGCGCGCCAGGGCCGGGACGCCACCGCGCCGAACGCGAGGCGTGCGTTGAGTATGACTCCGTCGCGGACGTCAAGGGCGGCGGCGACGGAACCGATCGCGAAGGCGTAGGAGGCGCGCTCGCGGACCTTGCGGTACTGGGAGTGAGCCGCGACCGACACAGGTGGCAGTGAGATACCAGTGATCAGAGCACCTGCCGGCAGGGCCGTCTCTCGGTGCGGGGTGTCGGCGACGGGCAGATAGAGCTGATCGAGCCGCAATTCGCCCTGCCCTTGGGCGGTTTCGTAGTGCACGACTGCGTCAAGGGCGGTCAGAGCGACGGCCATGTCCGAGGGGTGCACGGCCACACATCTCTCGGACGCGCCGAGGATGGCGTGGTTGTGGTGCTCGCCGCTGAGGGCGGGGCAGCCGCTGCCGGGGGCGCGTTTGTTGCACGGCTTGGTGGTATCCGTGAAGTAGGCGCAGCGGGTGCGCTGGAGGAGATTGCCGCCGACCGTGGCCATGTTGCGCAGCTGACCGGATGCACCGGCGAGCACCGCCTGGGCCAGCATCGGGTAACGGCTGCGTACTTCGGGATGGGCGGCAAGGTCGCTATTGGAGACCGTCGCGCCGATGTGGAGTCCGCCGTCCGGGGACGGCTCAATGCGGTCCAGGGGAAGTTCCCGTACGTCGACGAGGCGGGCCGGACGCTCTACGCCGCTCTTCATCAGATCGACCAGGTTGGTGCCGCCGGCAAGGTAGCGCGCGTCTGGGGTGTTGTCGAGGAGGGCGACGGCGCCCGCCACGTCGGGCGCCCTGCGGTAGTCGAACCCTTTCATGCGCTCGCCCCGGACTGCACTGGTGCGGCCGCCTTTGCTGGGTCGGCGGTCTCGGTCGCTCGTGCGACGGCCTCGACGATCGACGTGTAGGCGCTGCAGCGGCACAAGTTGCCGCTCATTCGCTCACGGATCTCATCCGTGGTCAGCGGTGTCGGTCCGGCCGTCGGACGGATGTCGCCGGAAGCGGCGCTGGGCCAACCGGCAGCGTGTTCCGCGAGCATGCCGATCGCCGAACAGATCTGTCCGGGTGTGCAGTAGCCGCACTGGTAGCCGTCGAGATCGAGGAACGCCTGCTGCACCGGGTGCAGTCGGTCGCCGTCCGCGACGCCCTCGATGGTCGTGATCTCACGTCCTTCGGCGGCAACCGCGAGCTGCAGGCAGGAGACCGACCTGCGGCCGTCGATCAGGACGGTGCAGGCACCGCACTGGCCTTGGTCGCAGCCCTTCTTGGTGCCGGTCAGGTCAAGGCGCTCGCGTAGAGCGTCGAGCAGGGTGGTGCGGTGGTCGACGGGCAGGGTGTGTTTCTCGCCGTTGATGTGCAGGGTGATGACGCTGGACGTCAGTAAGGTCATGAGCGATTTCCTTGCGACGTTCTGTTGTTGACGTAAGTGGGCCCCGGGAGTGCCGGGTTCAGCGGCCCCTCGGAGGGGGCGCCGCAGTGGTGGTGGCTGCCTGCCAGGGGTGGGCTGATCGCTGGTGAAAAGGCTGGCGAGTGGGAAATGCCGGTCGGGCTCTCGTAGGGCGGGACGAACTACTGGGCAGGACGGTGGACGGACAGCGCTGACGGCAGCAGCGGACGGACGGTCAGGCCATGGCAGCAGCTAGAATGGACTCCAACCGGACGATTGTCCGGTACTGGGAAACGTAGCGGACGATTGTCCACTTAGCAAGGGTGCGCTTCGGCCACGCGCCTTAAGGAGTGACAAGTGCAAGACAAAAAGGGCACTCCTCTACGCTCCGATGCGCAGCGCAATCGTGAACGCATTCTGCGTGTCGCTCTGAGTGAACTGACGCAGTCTCCGAACGCGCCACTCAGCTCCATCGCCAAGAAGGCGGGAGTGGGCCAGGGCACGTTCTACCGCAACTTCCCCAACCGCGAGACCCTGATCCTGGAGATCTACCGTCATGAGATGCGGCAGGTCGCCGACAGTGCGAACCAACTGCTCCTGGAGCTGCCGCCTCAGCGGGCTCTCCGCACTTGGATGGACCGGCTGGCCGAGTTCGCCATGACCAAGGCGGGCCTGGCCGATGCGATCCGCCTCGCCACGAGTGCGCCCGGAGGCCCCTCGAAGCCCTCGCCCACTCCCATTGCCGAGGCAGCCGAGCTCCTGCTGCGTACCAACGAGGAAGCGGGCACCATCCGTCCCGGGGTCCATGCCGACGACTTCCTTCTCGCCATCGCGGGCTTGTGGCAGATGACTCCGACCGAAGACTGGCCACCACGCGCCGCCCGCCTCCTCGACCTCGTCATGGACGGTTTGCGTACCGGCGCGCCCGATCGCAGCCCGGATTGACTTCCTCCCCCGCCTAAGACGGTGTCCTATGTGGTGAGGCGGGGGAGGAAGTCAAGTGTTGGCTAACGCCCCATCAGGCACCACCATTGCAAGGTTAGTTGCAGCATTCTGTCAGGAGTTCTTAAGCCCGCGATTTCTGGCGCAGCACACTACGCGCCCGGTCTGGGCGGGGCGGGAGGCCCAGGTCAGCGGCGCAAGTACACCGGTGTGACTGTCCGGAGCGCGTCGGCCACTCTCAGCTGTCTTCGGGCGGGCCGTCATCCGCATGCTGCGATAAACTGAGGCAAAACTGTGTGAGCCCGCCGTTCCCTCGCGGCTCGGCCGCCCGACTGTGCGGCACGGTGGTACCCGCTCGGTCAGCGGGAAATCCACGCCAACAGCCCCAGGGGACGTTGCCTTCCCGTAGGTCCGTTCTCCCGTAGGTCGGTTTTCATGGACCTCAACACCATCACCGAAGTAATCCGGCAGCCGTCCGAGCAGCCAGGCATGGACTGGCGCGAGGGCGACGCCTGGCTCGCAGGCGGAACATGGCTCTATTCAACGGAGCAGCCGGACCTGCGACGGCTGATCGACCTGACGGCGTTGCGTTGGGAGCCTCTTGTTCCGACGGAGGAGGGTCTGGAGATCAGCGCCACCTGCACCATTCGCGAGCTGTACGCCTTTCCATGGCCGGAGACCTGGACCGCCGGAATTCTCTTCCGGAAGAGCTGCGAGGCGTTCCTGTCCTCGTTCAAGGTCTGGAACGCGGCGACCGTCGGCGGAAACATCTGCATGTCCTTGCCCGCAGGCCCAATGATCACGTTGACGGTCGCGCTCGAGGCGCGGTACGAGCTGTGGGCGCCCGACGGCTCCGTACGCTTCGTCGACGCCCTCGATTTCGTCACGGGCGACCACCGCAACATTCTCGCCCCCGGGGAGATCCTCCGGCGCATCACCGTTCCGGAGTACGCGCTGCGCAAACGCGCCGCGCACCGTCGCTTTACGCTGACCCGGCTCGGCCGCTCCACGGTGTTCCTCGTCGGCACGCAACGTCCGGGAGCGAATGACCTGCTGCTCACCGTCACCGCTGGCACCACACGGCCGGTCCGCATCGCTTTCGTGTCCCTGCCCGATGCCCAAACCCTGCGGCAGAGCATCGACGCCGTGCCTGCCGACGTCTGGTTCGCCGATCCCAACGGGACCCCCGACCACCGTCTGCACCTGTCACGGCACTTCGCCGAAGAGATCCGCCGCGAACTCACAGCTGGGGACCTGCCATGACCTACATCGTGAACGGCCGGAGATTCGACCGGGAACCGGCCCCGGGCCAGTGTCTGCGCACGTTCCTGCGCGCACTCGGCCACTTCGGCGTCAAGAAGGGGTGTGACGCGGGCGACTGCGGCGCCTGCACGGTGTGGCTGGACGGCGTACCGGTACACAGCTGCATCACCCCCGCCTTCCGCGCGGGCGGCTGCGAGGTGACCACGATCGAGGGCCTTGGGCGACCAGGCGCCCTGCATACCATGCAGCGGCAGTTCAAGGACGCCCCGGGGTTCCAGTGCGGTTTCTGCACCGCAGGGATGATCATGACGTCGGCGACCTTCACCGAGGACCAGAAGTCAGATCTGCCACGGGCGTTGAAGGGTAACCTCTGCCGCTGTACCGGATACCGGGCGATCGAGGACGCCGTGAAGGGCGTCAGTGCGGTGGAGACGGCAGCACCGGGCAAGGCCGTCGGGACGAGCGTCGGCGCACCCGCGGGCCATGACGTGGTGACCGGTCACGCCGAGTTCACCATGGACACGCGCATCGACGGCATGCTGCACCTCAAGGTGCTGCACTCGCCCCACGCCCACGCCCGGATCCTCTCGATCGACAAGAGCGCCGCCCTCGCGGTGCCCGGCGTGCATCGGGTCTACACCTGGGAAGACGTACCCCGCAGACGCTTCACCACGGCGATCCACACCGACCACCTGGTCGACCCGGACGACACCTACATCCTCGACGACACGGTCCGCTTCGCCGGTCAGCGCGTCGCCGCGGTCCTGGCCGACACGATCGGGGCGGCCGAGGAGGGCTGCCGGCGTCTCGCGGTCGAGTACGAGGTGCTGCCGGCGGTGTTCGACCCGGAGGCGGCGATGGCCGACGGCGCACCCCAGCTGCACGGCTCCCACGATCCGTTCGTCCGCGACCCCGGCCACAACATCCTGGTCGAACTCCACTCGCACATCGGTGACGTCGACGCGGGGTTCGCCGCGGCCGACGTGATCCACGAAGGCACGTACTTCTCACCGCGGGTGCAGCACGCACATCTGGAGACCCACGGTTCCATCGCCTGGATGGAGGACGGTCGGCTGAACGTCCGCACCAGTTCCCAGTCGCCCTCGATCGCGAAAGTCAAGCTGGAGTTCCTGTTCGCGCTGCGTCCCGACCAGGTGAGGGTGTTCTGCAAGCGCGTCGGCGGCGGATTCGGCGGCAAGCAGGAGGTGATCGCGGAGGACCTGGTCGCGCTCGCCACCCTGGACACCGGAAGGCCCACCTGTTTCGAGTACACCCGTGAGGAGGAGTTCACCACGGCCTCGCCGCGGCATCCGATGTGCCTGACGGTCAAGCTCGGCGCAAAGGCTGACGGAACGCTCACCGCCTTCCAGGTACGCAACGTGTCGAACACCGGCGCCTACGGGAACCACGGCGGCGAAACACTGTACGCGGGCGGAGCCGCCGTCATGATCTACCGCTGCCCCAACAAGAAGTACGACGCATACTCCGTCTACACGAACACCGTGCCGAGCGGGGCGCTGCGCGGTTACGGCATGACGCAGCCGGCGTTCGCCGTGGAGTCGGCGATGGATGAACTGGCCCACGCCCTGCACATCGACCCGCTCGAACTGCGCCGGCGAAACATTGTGCGGCCGGGTGAGCCTCTGCTCGCGATGCACGAGGGCCCCGACGACGTGATCTTCACCGAGGACGGCCTCGCCCGGTGCATCGACCTGGTGGGCGACGCCCTGGCGCGTACGGCCGACCAGCTGCCCCCCGGCCCCGAGTGGCTCGTCGGAGCCGGCGTGGCGAGTTCCCTGCACGAGACCGCGCCCCCGACGGACCACCTCTCCGAGGCATGGGTCACGCTGGGCGATGATCTCATCTACGAACTGGCCGTCGGCACCACCGAGTTCGGGGAGGGAACCTCCACGGCCCATGTCCAGATCGCGGCCAACCAGCTGGGCACGACGCCGTCACGGATCCGTCTGGTGCAGTCCGACACCGACCGCACGGGATTCGACACCGGTGCCTTCGCCAGCGCGGGCCTCTTCGTGGCGGGCAATGCGGTCCTGCGGGCGGCCAATGGCGTGCGCGACCGCATTCTGCAATTCGCCGCCGCGCACACAGGCGTCCATGTCGTGATGTGCACGATGGACGACGACGGTGTCGTCTGCGGGGACCGGCGGGTGTCGCTGGCCGAACTCGTCGCGCTGGCCCGGAGACGTGGAATCCGCTTCACCGCCGCCCGCAAGGCATACGGCTCACCCCGGAGCGTCACCTCCAACACGCAGGGGTTCCGGGTCGCCGTACACCGCGTGACGGGTGAGATACAGATCCTGTACAGCGTGCAGGCGACCGACGCCGGGGTGATCATCAACCCGGCGCAGGTTCGGGGACAGGTGGAGGGCGGTGTCGCCCAGGGAATCGGCTTCGCGCTGACCGAGAACCATCAGGTCGACGGCAACGGCGCCATGGTCAACCCGAACCTCCGAAACTACCGCATCCCCACCTATGCCGACATCCCCCGTACCGAGGTCCTCCTGGTGGGCTCGGCGGATTCGGTCGGGCCCCTGCGGGCAAAGGGGATGGCGGAATGCTGCATCAACCCAGTAGCCCCCGCGCTCGCGAACGCAGTGCATGACGCCACGGGTGTCCGCTACCGTGCGCTGCCGCTGACCCCGGAACGCATCTACGGCCGACTCCCTGCGGAGCAGCCGGTGTCGACAGGTTGAGCCACCTTGACTTCTCCCCCAGCTGAAGTCGGGAGATTCTTCCCCCGCGGGTTGAGCTTTCTGCTTCTCAGACAGCAGCTGCCCCGAATTAACGGCAAGGGACGTGCGTACGCCCAGCAGTCTTACGCCAGCTCCACAGACCTGACATCCCGCCAGCCCGGCGGTAGGCCCGGCCGGCTTGGTTATCGCCCGCCGGACGGCATACAAAATACCCCTTACCTGCGGGTGGTTGGGGGTGAACGCCGATCCGCCCTGGCGGCGCATCGGCTTTTCCTGCCCTGCTCCGCAGGAGTCCGTTTCCTCCCCCGCCTGAAGGCGGGGGTATCCACGGAGGAATCCCGATGAACACCGAAAAGAACGTAGCCGCCGCGGCGACGGCGATCATCGGCCAGAAGGTCCTGTCCGGGATGGAGCGGGAATTCGAGTCATGGCAGGAGAATCTCAACGCCGCGGCCGCCTACTACCCCGGGTTCCTCGGCGCCGAAATCTCCCCGCCGACGGCGCTGCAGTCCGATTGGGTCGTCGTGTACCGGTTCGACTCGGTGGCGCATCTTCAGGCGTGGATCAACAGCGCGACCAGGCAGACGTATCTCGACGTCGGCGCCAAGTACTTCGACGGTCCAGCGACCCAGCAGGTGGTCAGCAGCGGCACCCAGTCACTCGATCCGCTGGTCACCGTGGTGGTCACTCACCGCGTCTCCCCGAACCAGGTCGACGACTTCCTCGCCTGGCAGCACCACATGGTCCAGGAGGAGAGCAAGTTCGAGGGGTTTCGCGGGACCGAGCTCTTCCGCCCCATCGAGGGGCTTCAGGAGGAATGGACCACGCTGTACCGCTACGACAGCGCGGAACACCTCGACGCGTGGCTGACGTCGTCCCAACGGCAGCGGATCCTGGCCGAGGGCGAGAAATTCAGCGACTTCCAACTGCATACGATCGACAACTCGTTCGGTAGTTGGTTCGCCTTCGAGGGCAACGGCAAAGAGGCACCGTCGCCACCCTCCGAGACCAGGACCTCCATCGCGGTCTGGGTCGGCCTGTACCCGACTGTCGTGCTGCTGACGCTTGCTCTGTCCCCGCTGCACATGCCGCTCTGGATCGGCCTGCTCGTGGGCAACCTGCTGTCGAGTTTCCTCATGAGCTTCCTGACCATGCCCTACTACGTGAACCCGATGCTCGGGCGATGGCTGCGGCCGGCACCGGACGAACCGGCCAGGGCCACCCTCCGTGGTCTCGGTATCGTCGCGGTGGCGATGGTCTTCTGGGTCGTCGTCTTCTACCTCGTCACGGTCCGGTTCTGGACGCTGCCCTGACCGGCGACAGCAGAGCCAGGCTCCGAGCGCCGCCACGGTGTTTCCACCAGCGGCCAGGTCTCCTTCACCCAGCCGGTGACGGCGTCCTCGTCACGCTCCATCGCGCGGCGGACGGGGACCTGATGGCTGAAGCCGTGCCGGTGGAGCATCTGCGCGACGGCGGAGAACCCCCGGCACGAGCGCCGGGATCGCGCCCGTCTCGCCCGCGCGCAGCGGGAGCTGTCGCGCAAGGCGAAGGGCTCGGCGAACCGGCTGGAATCCCCCGCCTTTAGGCGGCGGAGGAAGTCAAGGGATACGGCAGCACCGGTTGCAGCGTTCAGTGGCGGTACGCGGCTGTCGCGATCTCGACGAAGGATCGGATCAACGGGTTGGTGTCACCTTCGTTCCATACTGCCACCACTCGGCTCGGCACCATGTCGATCAGCGGTACCACGGCGAACTCCGCGGGCAGGTCGTGTCCGAAAGGGGCCAGGCCGACCGTGCCGTTCCACAACACGGCCTGTAGGCATTCCTGGACGGCGCGCACCATTGGTCCCTCGCGCGGCCTGCCGCCGTTCCAGTACGACTGCCAGATGGGGTCGGTGCCCTGGGGGAACTGGAACCAGCGGCGGTCGCTCAGCTCGGCCAGCCGCAGCTGGTCGCGGCGGGCCAGCGGATCGTCGGCGCGCAGGACCACGCCGACCCGATCGCTTCGCAGCGCACGCACCGTCAGGGCGGTCTCGTCGAACGGCGCCCGGGTGAGGGCGACGTCGACCAGTCCGGCGCGCAGCCCGCACGTCGGGTCGGTCAGGTCGGTGTCGCGAATGCGGATGTCGATGCCGGGGTGGTTTCGGCGGTAGGCGGCGGCCAGCCTGGCTGCTCCCGGGTCGGTGCCGTCGCCCAGGATGCCGACGGTGATCGTCGCGGCGCCGACAGCCGCGTCGCTGACGCGTATACGGACGCGGTCGGCGTGGTCGAGCAGGGCTCGCGCCTCGTCGAGCAGCACCATGCCCACCGGCGTGAGCGTGACGCCGGTGGGCGAGCGGGCGAAGAGCAGGGCCCCGATGTCGGCCTCCAACTGCTTGATCGCCCGGCTCAGCGGCGGCTGGCTCATGTGCAGTCGGGTGGCGGCCCGGCCGAAGTGGAGTTCCTCGGCGACCGCCACGAAGTAGCGCAAGGTCCGTAGCTCCACGCTGCAACGATACCCACGAAGTATCGGCGCTGCGGGATGGGTCTTGGACACTGGCGGGGTCACGGCGGTGCACTCGTGAGCATGACCGAAAAGGCAAAGCCCAGCGAGCCGCAGGCCGACCCCGCCGTATGGGTGGTGGGTCCCGGCGCCGGTGAGACGATTGTTCTGGGTACCACGCGCATGCGCGTTCTGGAGGACGGCAGCCACACCGGGCACCGCCTCGCGATCGCCGAGTCCGTCCTCGCCCCGCGCACCCAGGGACCGCCGCAGCACCGCCACGCCCAACACGATGAGGGCTTCTACGTCCTCTCCGGCACCGTGCGGTTCACCGTCGGGGCCGAGGACTACGACGCCACCGCGGGCACGCTCGTGATGGTTCCGCCAGGCACCCCGCATACCTTCGCCAACGTGACCGACCAGCCCGCCGTCATGCTCAGCACATTCACCCCCGATCTGTACGTGCAATACTTCCGAGACCTCCAGGAGGTGTTCGCCGACGGCCGGCCGCTGACGCGACAGTCCAACATCGATGCGATGAGCCGCTACGCGACCGAGCCCGCCACCGACTTCGACTGAAGCCGACGGTACGGAACGGCCCAGCCACCTTTCTTCCGACCGGCGAGGCCGTGGCACTGGCGCCCTTCGCGTCCGGCCCTCTGGGACGACTGACCGGGGTCGACACCCAACAGCACGGACACGACCAGCACCACGAGCCCGACCAGTCCCCCACCGACGGTCTTCCCGCCGCCCGGGATCCCGCCCAGCGCACCCCCCCGACCGTCCTCGACCTCGGATGTGTCCAGAGCAGCATCGTCGTCGAATTGCATCCCGTTGCCCCTTCCTCAAGCAGCGCGCCGGACCGCCCCGCGTCGTCCCGCACGCTTACCCCGTACGAGCACATTCCCGCCCCCGTCCCCTTCCTCCTCCGCCTCTCGAAGCAACCGGCGGGCGACGCCGCGACACCGCTCGGTGGGGGAACGGCAGACCGCCATACGCGGTAACAATCCCTGCATTCATCGACCGCACAGCGGCACCCCGCCTGCCGTCGGTGCCGGGACGGTACCCGCGAGGCTCGGACGACGGACGGCCGCCGCCTGTCGGTTGGAAAGATCGCAGACTTCACCGCCGCCTCGGCAAGCCACTCGGCCCAGGGTGGAGACCGTGCCGGGGACGGCCCGACGCGCTTGCCTCGGGCCGCCCGTCGTTCAGGCCTAGGAGTGCATCGTGCCGTGCAGAGCGACTCCGCCTACCTCGCAGTGCCGCCCGTGCGCTCGCGGCGGAGAGGGGGGCCAGCACCAGGAGATCCGATGAACGTCAGGTACGGATCCGGGAGGTGCGTCGACGGCTTGCCCAGGAGGGGCCGCCCTGGGCTCCGAACCGTGAAGCGAGTTCGGCGAGAGCACATAGAGGTTGCTGCTGACGGCGACCGAGCGTCGTTCGTAGGCGGCGTCGACGAGGCGGTAGAAGCCCTCAGCGGCGTCTGGCGGGACCGGCAGCAGGCCGATGTCGTCGACGACGTTCAGATTCGAGCGATCAGAGGTGCATCGGTGCGGGCGGCGATGTCCTCGGCGGTGACATCCGGTGCGCATTCCACGAGGGCGAGGCCCTCGGGTGTGACGTCGAGGACGCCGAGGTCGGTGATGATGCGGTGGACGCACTGTTCGCCGGTGAGCGGCAGGGTGCATTCGGTGAGGATCTTCGGGCTGCCGTCCTTGGCGGTGTGTTCCATCAGGACGATGACGCGGCGGGCGCCGTGGACGAGGTCCATCGCGCCGCCCATGCCCTTGACCATCTTGCCCGGGATCATCCAGTTGGCCAGGTCGCCTGCGGCGGAGACCTGCATCGCGCCGAGCACGGCAGTGTCGATGTGGCCGCCCCGGATCATGCCGAAGGACAGGGCCGAGTCGAAGAAGGAGGCCCCGGGCAGCACCGTGACGGTCTCCTTGCCCGCGTTGATCAGGTCGGGGTCGACCTCGGCCTCGGTCGGGTACGGGCCTGTGCCCAGGATGCCGTTCTCGGAGTGCAGGACCACATGGACGTCCGGGGGCAGGTGGCCGGGGATGAGGGTGGGCAGGCCGATGCCGAGGTTGACGTAGGAGCCGTCGGTGAGTTCGGCGGCGGCGCGGGCGGCCATCTGGTCCCGGGTCCAGCCCAGCCGCGTTTCCAGGGTGGTGCTCATGCGCGTACGGCCCCTCGTGTCGAAGACGCGGAAAGGGAAAGGTGCTCGATCTGCTTGTCGGCGGCCTCGGTCGGGGTGAGGACCACGATCCGCTGGACGAAGATGCCCGGCAGGTGGATGTCGTCCGGGCTCAGCGCGCCCGGCTCGACGAGTTCCTCCACCTCGGCGATGGTGATGCTGCCCGCCATCGCGGCCAGCGGGTTGAAGTTGGCGGCGGACTTACGGAAGACCAGGTTCCCGTGGCGGTCGCCGCGCCAGGCCCGTACGAGGGCGAAGTCGGTGGTGATGCCGTGCTCCAGGATGTAGGTACGGTCGTTGAAGTCGCGGGTCTCCTTGGGCGGGGAGGCCACCGCGACCGTGCCGTCTGGCCGGTAACGCCAGGGCAGCCCTCCCACGGCCACCTGGGTGCCCACCCCTGCCGGGGTGTAGAAGGCGGGGATGCCCGCTCCCCCGGCGCGCAGCCGTTCGGCCAGCGTGCCCTGCGGCACCAGCTCCACCTCCAGCTCGCCCGACAGGTACTGACGGGCGAACTCCTTGTTCTCGCCCACGTAACTGCCCGTGACACGGGCGATCCGGCCGTCGGCCAGCAGGACTCCCAGTCCGCGCCCGTCCACACCGCAGTTGTTCGACACGACCTCCAGGCCGGTGGTGCCCTGGGCGTGGAGTGCCTGGATGAGCACGGCGGGGATGCCGCTGAGGCCGAAGCCGCCGACGGCCAGCGACGCGCCGTCGGGGATGTCGCCGACCGCCTCGGCGGCGCTCGCGCGGACCTTGTCCATGAGAGAGAGGGCCTTTCTGTCGTGGCTTTCCTGCGTGGTCGCCGGTTCAGGCGTCCGTGCGCAGGGCGTCAGAGATCGACTTGGCGCCGCCGTGCGCGGTGAGTCCGCCGTCGACCGGTATCTCCGCCCCCGTGATGAAGGACGCCTCGTCGGAGAGAAGGAAGACGACGAGCGGGGTGATCTCGTCGACGGTTCCGGTGCGGCCGAGCGGTGTCTCGCGGACGTTCGCCTCTCGGAAGCCGGGCGCCGCGGAGGCGGTCATGTCCGTTTCGATGAAGCCGGGGTGGACGATGTTCACGCGGATGCCGACGGGCCCCAGTTCCATGGCGGCGGTCCGCGACAGGCCGCGCAGCGCCCACTTGCTGGCCGTGTAGGCGACCGGGTAGTGGCCGGTGAGCGCCGCGGACGAGCCGACGTTCACGATCGAGGAGCCGGGTGGCATCAGTGGGGCAAGGTACTGGATGCCCAGCAGCGGTCCTGTGACGTTGACCGCGTGGACCCGGGCCATGTCCTCGGGGCGTACGTCGCTGATCCGGGCCCGCCAGGTGACGCCCGCGTTGTTGACCAGGCCGTGCACCTGCCCGTACGCCTCACGCAGGTCGGCGGCGAGTTCCGCCCAGTCCTTCTCGTTCGTGACGTCGAGACGGCGGCAGCCGGGTGACTCCGAGACGTCGGTGGCGATCACCCGGGCGCCCTCGCGGGCCAGCGCCTCGGCCTCCGCGGCGCCCTGGCCACCTGCCGCGCCCGTGACCACGACGACCCGGCCGAGGAGCCTTTTGGGATGGAGATCGGTCACGGCCGCTCCCTCGTGCGGCGTCGGGCGACGGGAACGGTCATGGGGTCCGGGCCGGCCACCACGGTGTTGGAGACGGAGCCGATGCCCTCGACGGTGAGGGTGACCGTGTCGCCGGGCTTCAGGGGAGGCGGGGACTGTTCACCCCGTACACCCCACAGCTCGGCGAGGCAGCCGCCGTTTCCGCAGGTCCCGGAACCGAGGACGTCACCGGGGCGGACGACCGTGCCGCGCGAGGCGTAGGCGACCATCTCCTCGAAGGTCCAGCTCATGTTGGACAGCAGATCCTTGCCGACGACCTCGCCGTTGATCTCGGCGGTGAGCGCCAGGCGCAGGAAGCCGTCCGCGTCGCGGTACTTGGCCAGCTCGTCGGCGGTGACCAGGTAAGGACCCAGCGTGGTGGCGGTGTCCTTGCCCTTGCAGGGGCCGAGGCCGACCTTCATCTCGGCTGACTGCAGGTCCCGTGCCGACCAGTCGTTGAAGACGGTGTAGCCGACGATGTGGTCACGGGCCTGCTCGGGCGTGAGGTCGCGGCCCTCCTTTCCGATCACCGCGGCGACCTCCAGCTCGAAGTCGAGGACGCTCGACCCCGGCGGCATCGGGATGTCGTCGTGCGGCCCGTACATCGCGTAGGGGTTGCCGAAGTAGAACGTCGGGGCCGCGTACCACCGCTCCGGTACCCCGGCAGCCCCGTCCACGGACCGCCGTACGCCCTCGACGTGTTCCTCGAAGGTGACGAAGTCCCGCACGGTGGGCGGCTGGAGCGGCGCCAGCAGTCGTACATCGGAGATGTGGGGGCCGGCCGGGACGTCGAGGGTCGCGGAGCCCGCGTCGAGCAGTTCGGGCAGGCCGCCGCCCTCGGCGAGCAGGCCGGTCAGTGAGCTGACACCGGGCAGGGGGTGGAGCGTGCCGTCCTCTGAAACGACGGCCACGTGGCGTCGGTTGCGGTACTCGTACGCGGCGAAACGCATAACGGTTTCCTGTCGGCTGTCGGCGTGAAGGGTGCACGAAGGCCGGGGGTGCGGCATGGGAGTCAGGGCAGTTGACAGGGCAACCGCACCCCCGGGGACTGAAGGCTGCGCCGATCAGACCGGCGGAGCGACGAAGACGCCGCGGTCGACGTCGTTGAACGACTCCTTGGTCACCAGTTCGTTCATGGGGTTGGCGGTGCCCCACTGGTCGGTGACCTCGGGCTTCGAGAAGTCGTAGACGTGCGGGTGCCAGGTGTCCTCGTCCAGCAGCTCCAACTCCGTCGTGTACTCCACCGTGTTGCCGTGCGGGTCGAGGAAGTAGGTGAAGGTGTTGTCCCCCGCCATGTGCCGGCCCGGCCCCCAGATCTTGCGGGCGCCGGAACGGATGACACGGCCGGAGCCGCGCATGTACTCGTCGATTCCGCGCATCTCGAAGGAGATGTGGTGCAGCGAGGTGTGCGGGCCCTTGGCGATGGCCATGGAGTGGTGCTGGTTGCTGATCCGCATGAAGTGCATGACGTCGCCGATGTGCGGATGGCCGAGCGTGTCGGACAGCCGGAAGCCGAGGTGCTCCTCGTACCACGCCTTGGTCTTGTCCAGATCCGGCGAGTTGAGGACGACGTGCGACAGCTTGACCGGGATCGACTCCTTCTCCTCGATCTTGCGGTGCTGCCGCACCTCGACGTCGGCCGAGACCTCGATGGTGCGCCCGTCGACGTCGAAGAAGCGGAAGCCGTAACCGCCGCCGGGTGTTTCCACCTTGCCCGGCTGGTGGATCAGCTGGACGCCCCCGGCGAGGAGTTGCTCGGCGAGCGTGTCCACGTCGGCCGGGCTCGCGGCACCGTAGGACACGAGGTCGAGGCGCTTCTCCTCGGCCTTGCGCAGCCGGACGACGTACTGCTCCGGGCTGCCCTCGGCGGCGAGGAAGGAGATGCCGGAGTCCTCGGCGACCTTGGTCAGGCCCCAGACGCCGGCGTAGAAGTCGAGTTGCTTGTCGTAGTCCGGTACGGCGAGGTCGACGTGGCGGAGGTGGGTGAGCAGGCGGTTGTTCATGGGGGGAACTCCTCAGACGAGGTTGAGCAGAGCGGCGGCGTTTCCGCCGCGGACGGAGTGGAAGTCGGCGTCGGGCAGGTCCGCGGCGCGCAGCGCGCCGAGCGGGTCGTCGGTGCCCATGTCGAAGGGGAAGTCGGAGCCGAGCAGGACCCGTTCGGGGCCGACCGCTCGCAGCAACTCCCGCAGCACCTGAGGGTCGTGGACGAGGGAGTCGAAGTACAGCTGCTTCAGATAGCTGCTCGGTTCCCGCTCACAGCCGCGGGCGTCGGGACGGGCCCGCCAGGCGTGGTCGGAGCGGCCGATGTGGGTGGGCAGGTAGCCGCCGCCGTGCGCCGCGATCAGCTTCAGGCCCGGATGACGGTCCAGGACGCCGGAGAAGATCAGGTGGGAGAGGGCGACCGCGTTCTCGGTGGGCTGGCCGACGGTGTTGGACAGGTACCACCGGTCCAGCCGCTCGTCGAGGGAGCAGCCGAAAGGGTGCAGGAAGACCAGGGCGCCTGTCTCCTCCGCACGGGACCAGAAGGCTTCGTACGCCGGGTCCGACAGTTCGTGGCCGGGCGCGTGCGAGGAGATCTCCACGCCCCTCAGCCCCTGGTCCAGGGCGTGGTCGAGCAGACCGAGCGCGAGGTCGGGATGCTGGAGCGGGACCAGACCCAGGCCGTGCAGGCGGTCGGGAGCCTTCGCACAGTGTGCGGCGGTGCCCTCGTTGGCCAGTCGGCAGACCTTCTCGGCCAGGTGGGGCTCGGCCCAGTAGTGGTAGTGGGACGGCGAGGGGCTGACCAGCTGGATGTCCACGCCCTGAGCGTCCATGGCCGTCAGGCGCACCGCGACGTCCGTCAGCTGCGGCACGCGCGCGCCGACCATCGGACCGTTCACTGCCAGGGCCGCCGGGCCGTTGCGGCGCGCGTCGAGGGCGCGGGCCTCGGCGAGACCGGGATGACCGGCGACGGCCTCCTCGACCTCCGGGAGCAGAACGTGGGCGTGGACGTCGATGGTCGGCACGGAGGATGCGGTGGGGGTCACGGCCGCTCCTTGAGGAGGTTCATGGTGCGGGCGACCAGCCCGGCCATGTCGGCGTCGCGCACACCGTCCAGCTGCCACTGGCCGATCTGCAGGGACGCCTCGACGACGGTGCGCACCCGGGGAATGCGGCGGTCGTGGTAGGCCTGGAGCAGCTCGTCGTCCCAGTCCCGGCCGTCGGCCACGGCCCCGAGCAGCTCGGCGAGGACGAGGGCGTCCTCCAGGGACATGGCCGCGCCCTGGGCCAGGGTGGGCGGGCAGCAGTGGGCGGCGTCGCCGATGAGCACGACCCGGCCCCGGTGCCAGGAGTCCTCGACCAGCAGGCGGTCGAACCAGGTGTAGTTGACCTTCTTCGAGTCGGTGATGTGCTCGGTGATCTCCGGCCAGACCCCGCCGTAGCTCTGCGCCAGGCGGCGCATCTCGTCGGCGTAGGTGGCCGGGTCGATGGAGGCGCGGTCGCGGCACCCTTCGACGACGTACGCGTAGATGGTGTTCTCGCTGGTGGGGCAGTAGCCGGCGATGTAGGCGGGGCCGCCGTAGGCGAGGTCGGTGCGCGTCACGCTCTCGGGCCGCGGGGCGGCGATGCGCCAGATGGCCATGCCGGTCGGCTCGGGTTTGTCCGTGATGCCGATCGCGGCGCGGGTGGCGGAGTTGACTCCGTCGGCGCCGATCACCAGGTCGTAGCGGCCCTCGCTGCCGTCACTGAAGCGCACCGACACGCCGTCGGCGTCCTGCTCCAGCGCTTCGGCGGTGATGCCGAGACGAACGCCGGCGCCGGAGGCGCGGACCGTGTCGATAAGGATCTGCTGCAGCTGGGGGCGCTGCATGCCGAGGGTGGCGGGCAGGTCCTCGCCGCCGGTCTGGATGTCTTCGGCGACGAACAGGACGGTGCCGTCGGGGGTGGTCACGCCCAGCGAGCCGAAGGCGTATCCAGAGGCTTTCACCTGTTCCCACACGCCCAGTTCGCGCAGGACCCGCAGGGCGTTGCCCTGGAGGGTGATGCCGGAGCCGGTGGTGGCGTTCCAGTCCGGCTTGGCCTCGATCAGGTCGACGGCGATGCCGGCGCGGCGCAGCAGGATGGTGACGGCGTTGCCTGAGGCGCCCCCGCCGATGACCAGGACGGTGGGTGTGCCACCGGCCGGAGGCTGGGAGAGAGTGCGGCTGTCAGCCATGTCGGGGATTCCTCCCGGGATTGGGCCGCGCGGCTTCGGGCGGCGGGGGCTGTGGCTCGCCCGCTGCGAGTGCGGGCCAGAGGCGGGGACGGGTCACCCGGCGAAGCGGGTGGAGCGGTGGGGGCCGGATGCGCCGCCGCTGTCCGGAGAACGGCGCATCCGGCAGTGGTGCGGGTTACTTGACGGCGATCGGGTTGACCGGGGAGCCGACGGCTCCGGTGATGGGGAGGGGAGCCGCGGTGAGCCAGAACTCGTACACGCCGTCGTCGGCGCAGTCGGCGGCGAGTGCGTCGAGGTCCCACATCTCGCCGATCAGCAGGCCCATGTTGGGGATGACAACCTGGTGCAGCGGCTGGAAGGCGCCCTCGAACTCGTTGGGACGGACCTCGAAACCCCAGGTGTCGGTGGCGATGGCGGCGATCTCGGTGCGGTGCAGCCAGCCGGCGGTGGTGAACGACAGGCCGGGCGCGGGGCCGCCCGCGTAGTCGCCCCAGCCGTCGCGGCGGGCGCGGGTGAGGTGTCCGGTGCGGACGAGGACGATGTCGCCGCGGCCGACGGTCACCCCGTGGGTCTCGGCGGCCCGGGTGAGGTGTTCCTCGGTGATGGCGAACCCGTCGGGCAGCTCTCCCCCACTCTCGGCTCCGCTCGAGCGGGAGGTGCCCCCACCCGTGCCGACGACCTGGCCGACGTCGAGGAGCACGCCGCGTCCGGCGACGTACGGCGCCATGTGCTCGATGCCGGTGACGAGGTCGCCCTCGGAGGTCACCACCTTGTGGGCGCGCCGCCCGTTCCAGGCGAATCCGTGGTCGAAGATGTGGCCGAGTCCGTCCCACTGGGTCGAGCACTGCAGCGGCATGGCGATCACGTCGTCCGCGCCGCCGATGCCGTGCGGGAAGCCCTGGTTGCCCAGTGCCGCGTCGGTCCCCGTGTCGAGCATGGTGTGCACCGGGTTGGTCCGCCGGCGCCAGCCCTTCTGCGGGCCGTTCATGTCGAACCGCTGCGACAGCGAGAAGCTCACGCCGCGGCGCACGAGCGCCGCGCCCTCGCGCCGCTTGGCCTCGTCGAGGAAGTTCAGCGTGCCGAGCACGTCGTCCCCACCCCAACGCCCCCAGTTGGAGTACGCCTTGGCGGCCTCGGCTATCGCGCCCTCCGGGTCGCGGCGGTCCAGGCTCATGCCGATCCCTCCGCGACACAGCGGGTGCGCTGCACGCCCAGACCGGTGATGGAACCCTCCATGACGTCGCCGTCGCGCAGCAGGCGTCCCCAGTGGATGCCGTTGCCGGCCGGGCTGCCGGTCAACACCAGGTCACCGGGCAGGAGTTGAGCCGTCTGCGAGGCGTACGACACCAACCGGGCGACTCCGAAGAGCATGTCCTTGGTGGACTCGTCCTGCATGGTCTCGCCGTTCAGCTTGAGCGTGACCCGCAGGTCACCGGTGTCCGCGATCGACTCGGCCGGTACGAGCCACGGGCCGAGCGGCGTGAAACCGGGAGCGTTCTTGCAGCGCAGCCAGTCGGTGCCGATGGCTTTCATGTCCCGGCGGAACACGGTGGCGCGGTCGGTGAGGTCGTTGGCGATGGTGTACCCGGCGACGTACTCCAGGGCCTCCTCGACCGTCACCCGGTAGGCGGGCTTGGCGACGACGGCCGCCAACTCCAGCTCCCAGTCCGGCTGCTCGGCCCAGGCTGGCAGGACCACGTCGTCGTAGGGGCCCGTGATCGCGCTGGGCAGGCCGATGAACACGTAGGGCAGGTCCTCGGCGGCCCGGCGGTCCATGACCGCGGCGATCTCCGCTCGTGCCTCCTCGACGGTGCGGGGGTCGTCGGGGGAACGGTGGGCGACCTCCAGATCGATCACGTGTTGCCGGTAGTTGGCGCCGGACTGGAAGATCTGCCGCGGCTCGATGGGGGCGTGCACGCGCAGGCCCTCCAGTGGCAGCCAGCCGTGGGCGTCGTCGTCCGCCAGGGTGCGCAGGACGGGGAGGGTCTCCTCCCACCGCTCCAGGACTGCGCGCAGATCCGACGGTGCCCAGTCCAGGGCGCTGCGCAGATCGAGTACCCGGTCGTTGGCCAGGAGGCCGGGAAACGACTCCCCGTCCTGAGCGGAGAACGTGCCGAGCGCGAACGGGCCGGCTGATTGCGCGAGCATTGCCATCAGATTTCCTCCTGCGGGGTTGGGGTCTACTCTGACCCCGATCGGCCAATCACGGAAATTAATCCTGTGGATGTGCCAAATCCATGCCATGGATGACTCTCGCTGCTAGGTGGTTGCCGGTGAACCTGTCCCGACTCGATCTCAATCTGGTCCTCGCCCTTCGCGCGCTGCTGGAGGAGCGCAATGTCACCCGGGCCGGCGAGCGCATCGGTCTCAGCCAGCCGGCCATGAGCGCCGCGCTGTCCCGGTTGCGCCGCCATTTCGACGACGAATTGCTCGCCCGCACCGGCAACGCCTACGAGCTGACTCCGCTCGGCACCGCCCTGCGCGACCGCAGCGCCACCGCGTGCGACCTGCTGGAGCGGGTCTTCTCCAGCCAGGCCGACTTCGACCCGGCGGCGGAGTCACGTGAGTTCACCCTGCTCGCCTCCGACTACGGGGCGGCCGTGTTCGGTGCCGCACTCGCCCGTACCCTGCACGAGGAGGCGCCCGGCATCCGGCTCACCTTCCAGCACCCGGCACCGTCCGTCGTGGACAACACCGCCGCGGTGCTGAGCACCGTCGACGGACTGCTGATGCCGCACGGCGTCATCGACGGATTGCCCGCCGTCGACCTCCACCAGGACCGCTGGCTGTTCCTGGTCGCCGACGATCACCCCGAGATCGGTGACGAACTCTCCCTGGACCAGCTGGGGCGTCTGCCCTGGGCCGTCTACCAGCGTCCCTACGACGCCCCGGCCGCCCGCCAGCTCAGCATGATAGGGATCAGTCCCCAGGTGGAGGTGTCCGTGCAGACCTTTCAGCTGCTGCCCCTCATGGTCGAGGGCACCCGCCGGATCGCGATGATCCAGGAGCGCCTGGCCCGCAAGGCGGTCCGATCGGCCGCGGTGCGCGTCATGCCCTGCCCCTTCGAGGCGGTACCGGTGCGGGAGGCGATGTGGTGGCACCCGGTGCACGCTCAGGACGCGGGCCACATCTGGCTGCGGCAGAAGGCCGCGGAAGTGGGCGCGACGCTGGCGGGCAACGGCTACAGCTACGGCAGGGGCCCAGGGAAGGCCGGGACCGTCGCCCAGAGCGCGGGATTGCCGCCGGGCCGGCTCTGACCGGGCCCGGCGGCAACCCGTGATCGACGCGCTCTTGGCGGTCTTCCCGCACGCCCTCAGGCCAACTGCTCCGGCAACGGCCGGGGATCGACGGCGCCCACCCGGCGGCGGGCCGCCCACAGCCCCGCCGCGACGAGGGCGGCGGCCAGGCCCAGCACGCCCACCGCACCGGCGAGACTGCCGACCGCGGACTCCCCGGCGAGCAGCACCAGCGGGCAGATGAACTCACCGCCGAAGAAGGCCGTCATCCACAACCCCGTCCCGCGGCCGCGGTCCTCGAACGCCAGGCGGGACATGGCACTGGTGAGAAGGGCGGGCAGCAGCATGCCGGTGCCCACACAGTTGACGACCGCCCCGATGACCAGCAGCGGGGCATTGCCCGCGAGGAACATCACCCCGAAGCCGACAGCGCAGACCGCGAAGACGGCGGGCAGCATCGGGTCGGGAAAACGCTTGAGCCGGGCGAAGGTGACCGCTCCGCCCACGGTCGCGGCACTGGCGATCGCGGTGGCCAGTCCGATCACGCCGGTGTTCTCCACCCCGAGGTCGTCGAGCAGGTACGACATCTCCACCGGGACGGTGTAGAAGACCACCGCCCCGAAGAAGGTGAGCGCACAGATGCCCCCCAACTGCCGCCAGGGGAAGGAGCGGCGGGTCTCCGTCAGGGCCGGAGTCTCCTCGCCGTCCGCACGGGCCGCCGGGTTGGGCAGGGCGGTTGCCATCAGCGGGGCGAGCGCCAGGCTCACGGCGTAGACCCAGAAGGGCACGCGCCAGCCCGCCGATCCGGCGGCGCCGCCGAGCACGAAGAAGACGGTGGCCGACGCGGAGGCGCACATGGTCTGCAGGGCGAGGTACTTCACCCGCCGGTGACCGCTGTAGTAGTCGCCGATCAGAGTCGTGCAGCAGGTCATGATCGCGGCCTCGGCGACTCCGACCAGGGCGCGGCTGGCGATGATGCCGCCCAGCGAGTCCAGCCACAGCGGTGCCGTGCCGAACAGCGCGTACAGGACGGTCGCCACGACCAGCAGGCGCTTACGGCCCACCCGGTCCACGATCACCCCGGCGAACGGGGCCAGCAGCGCCAGCGCCAGCGCCGGGACGGTCAGCGCGAGGGGCACCAGCGCCTTGGCCCCCGGGACCGACGCGAAGTGGTCCTGCATCTTCGGCAGTACCGGGGCGATCAGCACCGCCCCCAGGATCGGCAGACAGCTGCCCGCCATCAGAAGGGTCACCCGCAGCAGATGGGCCGGGCCCGAGACGGCGACGGCTGACGGAGTGGTGGCATCGACCGTCGCGTGAGGCGGCGGGAGCACGGAACCGGGCATGGCGACTCCAGGGGCGGTGTAAGGGAGTAGGCATGCCTCACGTGCGCCGCGGCGCACGGCATGCTGGGGAAGCTCGCACGCCGACGGCATCCGGACAGCGGCGTGCGGTAGCGACGACTATGGGGGCGCCAAAGCGCCGGTGCCATCCCCTGCGCGATCCGAATCCCGTATCCGGGTTATCCACGCTGTGGATGGGATGGGCAACCGTCACGCAGACGGAAGACGTGCACGACCGTTCCTGCGCGCGAACACCGGTGTCCCGGAGCTCGGTCGTCCCGACCTCCGGGACACCGCCGACTGCCGGCCACCGGCAGCCGACCCGTCGCGTACGCCGGGCAGCGTCAGCGGACCGGCAGCGGCAGGACGCGCCGGTAGGCGGCGACAGCGACGACCGCGACCACCACATGCATCACCATCAGCGCGGCGACGGCCAGCGGCCCACTGCCGGGCGTACCGCCACCGAGCAGGGACAGGTCGGGCCCGAACGACACGACCACGAGCACGGGCACCAGCCACCGCAGCAGCCCCGCCGGGTTCTTGGCGACACGACGAACGACCGCCCAGCCTGCCGCGCCGAGGACGACGCCGAACACCGTCAGCGGCCCGTACGCGGAGACGTGCAGCGGAGCGAAAGCGCCCGAGGCCCCCGCCGCGCGGGCGAGCAACGCGACCAGCACGTTTCCGAGGACGGACACGACAACCGCGGCGAGAAGCCCCGCGACCACGGTCAGGCCGCGGGAGCGCGGCGCGGGCGGGGCGGACGATACGGCTTCAGGGACGGGACCGGGCATGGGAACCTCCTGTGGAGAACTCAAGAACGACACGGGTGCAGCGCCGCATAGGCGGACGTTTGATTCCTCAAACATGCGGGGACGCTACTCCCAAGTGTTTGATCAGGCAAACATCTCGATTAGGATGACCACCATGACATCCCCCCGGTGGCTCGCTCCCGAAGAGCTGCGAGCCTGGATCAACTACCTCGACTGCTCGACGCTGCTGAACGACTACCTCGATCAGCAGTTGCGGCGCGACGCGGCCATGACGCACGCGGACTACAGCCTCCTGGCCCGCCTGTCCGTGGCACCCGACCGCGCCCTGGGGATGTCCTTGCTCGCCGAGCAGTTGAAGTTCACCCGCAGCCGCCTCACGCGCGCGGTGATCCGCCTGGAGGAGTCGAGCTACGTGCGCCGCCGGGAGGATCCCGCCGACGGACGCGGACAACTGGCCGAACTCACCGACGCCGGCATGGAGTTGATGACCAAGGCCGCCCCCGGCCATGTTGCCGCCGTGCGCCGCGTGGTGTTCGACGCCCTCAGCCCCGAACAGGTGGAGCAACTCGCCACCATCACCGCCACCGTGGTCGCCTCCCTCAAGCAGGCCGGCGAGGAGGACGCCTACCCCGCGGCGCTGCCGTGGCATCGCCGCTGACTCCGCGAACCTGCCCCGTTCATCGGGCTGAGCCTGCGTCAGTTCGGCAGGCCGATCACCGCGTTGCGGCGCGAGGGTGCGGATCCGGTGCGCAAGGGCCAGCCGTGGAGCCTGCCGCTCGAGGGGCCGCGTGCTGCTGGTCGCCGCGTACAGGAACTTCTCGGGCAGCTCTTCAACACCACCGCCATGACCATCAGCCGCGCAGTCAAAGACGTCCGTCCACTCCTGGACGCCCACGGCGTCCGGATTTCCACCTCAACTGCCCCGATTCCGCACGCCAGCTGACATCGCCAAATTCCTAGCCCCGGACAACACCAAGATCAAACCAGCGTGTTGATTCCCGGCAAGCCCTTGGGCAGATCGCGCCCCTCGATGTCCATCGTTCGGCAGGATCTTCTGCGGACCGCGCGGCAACCACCAGCCGGCCCGGCCGACCCACATGAGTGGTGAGCCCTTCAGGACAGCCCGGCGGGCGTCGCCGCCACGGGCGTATCAGCCGCGGCGATCCGTTCCTACCGCCGACGCCAGGGCAGCGTCTCTTGATCGTCCTGACCTGCATCCACGTGCTGAAGTGCGGCGTTGATCGCCTCGCCGATCTCCGCGAACTGGCGCACCTGATCAGGCGTCAACGCGTCGAAGACCGCTTGTCGTACGGTCTCGACATGGCCGGGGGCCACCCGCTCCAACAGTCGACGCCCTTCCTCGGTGAGCGCGGCGAGCTGGTTGCGCCGGTTCGCGGGATCGTCGCGGCGGTCCACGTAGCCCGCCTGCTGAAGGCGCGTCACCGCATGAGTGAGCCGACTGCGGGTGATCTTCAGGCGCTCGGCCAGCTCCGACATGGTCAGGGTCTGATCCGGGACCGAGGAGAGGTGGGCGAGCAGGGTGTAGTCGGCATGCGTCAGCCCCGCGTCGCGCCGCAGCTGCCGGTTCAGGTGGTCGGACAGATGCGTGGAGAACTCGACATAGGCGAGCCAGGCGCGCCGCTCCTCGCTGTCCAGCCAGCGTGGCGTAGTGGGCATGGTCACACTCTAACAATCCTTGTTTGAACCATCAAACTAAACGGCGTAGCGTGCTCGGCACCGAAACGTTTGAAAACTCAAACGATTGCTCTCAAGAAGGCAGCACAACGCCATGCAGCACAGGAACAAGCTGATCGGCGCGGCCATCGCCACCGCCCTGGCCCTCACCGCCGTCACCACGACCGCCATGGCCGACACCACCGCGCACCGGCACTCCACCGTGAGCGAGCAGAACCAGCTCCAGGCCCTCCACAGGGCGGCCGTGGCCGAGGGGGGCAAGGTCACGGTCTACATGGGCGGCGACGCCCCCGGCCAGTGGGACAACCTGGCCGCCGCGTTCCACCAGCAGTTCCCGGACGTCCAACTGCACCTGGTCACCGACCTGAGCAAGTACCACGACGCCCGCATCGACAACCAGATCGCCAGCGGCCGGCTCGTCGCCGACGCCGCGATCCTCCAGACCACCCAGGACTTCGACCGCTGGAAGAAGCAGGGGGACCTGCTCAAGTACAAGCCGGTCGGCTGGGACAAGGTCTTCGCCAACGCCAAGGACAAGGACGGCTACTACACCGGCGTCTTCTACGGTGCCTTCTCCTACATCGTCAACAACAAGCAACTCCCGCCGAAACAGGGCGACTTCAAGGCCACGGACCTGCTCAAGCCTGTGTTCAAGAACAAGTTGATCCTGACCTATCCCAACGACGACGACGCCGTGCTCTTCGGCTACCGGGAGATCGTCGACAAGTACGGGTGGAACTACCTGGCCCAACTGGTCAGGCAGAACCCCAAGTTGATCCGTGGCGTCCCTGGCTCGGCCGCTGGGGTGACGAGCGGCGACTACCTCGCCTCCATCGCCGTCGGCGGCGACGCCCGGCCCAACGGCACCCAGGTCTTCTCCAACTCCGAGCGCTTCAACTCCTGGGCCCAGCGCGGCGCCATCTTCAAGCACGCACCGCACAAGGCCGGCGCCAGGCTCTTCCTGAGCTGGCTCGACTCCCAGGCGGTGCAGAAGAACGCCATCGCCACCTGGACCTGGTCCGTCCGCAAGGACGTCGCCCCGCCGACGGGCCTCAAGGCTCTGGACTCGTACAAGAACACCAACCCCGATGCCTTCGCGAGGTTCATGTCGAACCGCGGCGCCGTCGAGCGCTTCCGCTCCCAGGTCGAGCTCTACTTCGGTCAGGTCAAGGGCGCAGACCCCGGCGACCCCGACGGAACCCTCGGCCGTACGCCCGGAGCGTTCTGACCTCTGAACACGCCTCGTCCGGAGCGGTTCCACGACGGTGGAACCGCTCTGCGGGGTCCCGGCCGACGCCTGCACCTGGCCGAACCCGGGCCGTCGAAGCCCTCCTCCTCAGCCGCTACCCCACCGACTCCCCCGCCCTCGAGCACAGCCGACTCGACCTCCAGCCCACCACGCGTCAGGAGCCGGGTCTTCTTTGAAAGGACATAGCTCGGGAGGCCGGTGTCAGTGCTTCTACGTTGACGCGGCTGGCCCAGAGCCGCAGGCCTGACGTGAACGGACTCGCCGCCCTTGCCACGTGGTCCAGTGCGGATGACTTTGTGCGCCGGGCCGACGAACCACGCAGTCAGGACACGTTGACAAAGGTGGCCACGCACCTGCGAGGTGACCGCAACCTCACGTCTGAGGCTGCTGCGGAAGCCCTCGGGGCCCTGATTACCGTCGCCTACAAGCAGTCGGTGGCTGATCACCCGGAGTAAGGGAACTCCCATGTCGTTGCGTCATGGCTTCACGGCTGAGGCCAATCGCTTGGCAGAGCAGCCGCAGGCCGATCCCGCCGTATCGGTGGTGGGTCCCGGCGCCGGTGAGACGATTGTTCTGGGTACCACGCGCATGCGCGTTCTGGAGGACGGCAGCCACACCGGGCACCGCCTCGCGATCGCCGAGTCCGTCCTCGCCCCGCGCACCCAGGGACCGCCGCAGCACCGCCACGCCCAACACGATGAGGGCTTCTACGTCCTCTCCGGCACCGTGCGGTTCACCGTCGGGGCCGAGGACTACAGCCGCCCGGTGCAGAGCACGGTGACCGTGCCGCTGTCGCCAGCCGTTGTGGACAGAGCCCGTGGCACACGAACTGCTCCCCCCTCGGCCACGTCCTGCGGTGCCGCGGAGACCCGATGCAGCATCGAACCTGCGCAACAACGCCCGCCAGCGCATCCTTTCGCCCCTCCCTACCACCAAACGCCGCGGTCAGCCGAACGTGTTGCAGCCGGTGACACGGCCGGAGCGGTAGCCGGTGGAGAACCATTGCTGGCGCTGGCTCGCGGAGCCGTGCGTCCAGGTGTCGGGTGTGACCCTGCCCTGGTAGCGCTGCTGGATACGGTCGTCTCCAACGGCAGCGGCCGCATCCAGCCCGCGGTCGATGTCGTCCCTCGTCAAGTCGGTGATCAGCGGCTTGCCGCTCTTGGGATCGGGGGTGGTGGTGGCGTGGTGAGCCCACACTCCGGCGTAGCAGTCCGCCTGCAACTCGAGTTTCACCGAGCCGCTGTTCTGGCCCTGTCCGCTGCCGCGGGAGATCGTTCCGCTGAGATCCTGCAAGTGGTGGCCGTATTCATGCGCGATGACGTAGGCCTCGGCGAACGGGCCGCCCCTGGCGCCGAACTTGCTGCTCAGGTCGTCGAAGAAGCCGAGGTCGAGATAGACCTTGTCATCCGCTGAGCAGTAGAAGGGGCCGACCTCGGACGTCGCCTTCCCACAACCGGTGTTCACACTGCCGGTGAACAGGAACGTCGGGGCCTGCTGGTAGGGCTTGCCGGCGGCCGTCTCCGTCTGCTTCCAGAACGCCTGCACACTGTCGACCACGGCGACGATCCGGCACTCCTCCTTGCGGTTGGCGTCGGCACCGGTCCGGCAGTCCGCCGCAAGGTCCGCCGCCGACTCGCCGGACGAGGACGTGTCGCTGCTGCCGGAGCCGAACATGCCGGGGTCGACACCCAACAGCACGGACACGACCAGCACCACGAGCCCGACCAGTCCCCCGCCGACGGTCTTCCCGCCGCCCGGGATCCCGCCCAGCACACCCCCCCGACCGTCCTCGACCTCGGATGTGTCCAGAGCAGCATCGTCGTCGAATTGCATCCCGTTGCCCCTTCCTCAAGCAGCGCGTGCCGGACCGCCCCGCGTCGTCCCGCACGCTTACCCCGTACGAGCACATTCCCGCCCCCGTCCCCTTCCTGCTCCGCCTCTCAGAAGCAACCGGCGGGCAACGCCGCGACACCGCTCGGTGGGGGAACGGCAGACCGCCGTACGCGGTATCAGTCCCTGCAAGACCCGGACGTACACGATCGCCGTCTCCGGTGAAAACCCCATCGACCTGACGGTCAACGGCAGCACCACCCACTACCCGATCCCGTCGTCTTTCGGTTATCCGCTGTTGAGTTGTCCACGCGCTATCGTCCCCCGTCATGTCGATCACGGGTTGGCGGGTGCACTTCACTCGCCGAGACCCGGCCTGGCCACGCGAAAGACCCCTCTCGCTCCCTGACCGTCGGTTGACCGGGGATCAACCCCGCTGCCGGGCTCACGCTTCACAGAGCCCGGCAGCCGTCGTCCCTCGCAGGAAGGCGTCAGCCACCGGCCTCGCATGTCGGTTCGCCGCCTCGGGGAGGCCTACGGGCGGTAATCGCTGGTCCAGGTGTCCGGGCAGCGCACGACAAGGGCGGCGACGTCGTCGTCGAGCTTTCCTCCGCTGTAGTGGAGCAGGGCCGTATGAAGGCGGTCGAGCAGCTCGCGGGGCGGCGTTTGGCCCTGCTGCTGCGTCCAGTCCGGCAGAGGGAAGAACGTGCCGGTGCGGTCCCGGGCCTCCGTCACCCCGTCGGTGTAGAGGAGCAGCTGGTCGCCGGGGGTGAAGTCGAAGGCGTCCACGTGGTGGTGCTCGCCGACGAGCGTCGTCAGGTTGAGCGGCGGCGAGGGGGCGGTGGCTTCCAGTAGCCGGGTTTTGCCCTGGTGGACGAGCAGGGGTGGGGGGTGCCCGCAGCTGAGGATTCTGACCTGGCCTCCGTCCTGGGGGATCTCGGTGATGAGGGCGGTGGCGAAGTGCTCCGGCCGGTCCAGGAGGGGGAACGCGGCACTGTGACGAGTGATGGTGACCTCCAGGCGATGAATGATGCCGCTGAGATCGGGCTCGTCGTATGCGGCCTCCCTGAAGCAGCTGATCAGCGCGGAGGCCGCTCCGACCGCGGACAGGCCCTTGCCGCGCACGTCGCCGATGAGGATCCGGATCCCGTACGGCGTGTCGGCCGCCTCATAGAAGTCGCCACCGATGCGGGCCTCCTCCTGGGCCGCCAGGTACAGGGCCTCGATCTCAATGTTGTTCATGGAGCGCGGCAGAGGGCGCAGCAGCACCTCCTGGGCGGCCTCGGCGACAAGCCGGACGTGGAACAGCGTCTCCTCGCGCTGCAGCCGGACATGGCTGGCGTAGGCGGCCGCCAGGGTGACCGCGATGATGGCTGCCGACGTGTACGGCGTTCCCAGGTCGGTGTAGACGAAGCCGAGACCGATCATGACCAGGAGGCAGAACAGTCCGAGCAGGAGCGTGGGAAGCACGGGCCACATGGCGGCGGCGAGAGCGGGAGCGGTGGGAAGGAGGCGGCTGAAGGCGATCTGCCGTGGGGTGGAGAACGCCAGAACGGCGATGAGGGCGGTGAGGATCACCGGTGACAGCGTGGCCGCTTCCCATCGGCCGCCGCGGAGAGGATGCCGACGCCACGGCCGCCCAAACCCGATCACAAAATGCATCATAACGATAGGAACCAGGCATCGAGCTCGGATGGACGACGCGGCTCAGTCCTGATGATCAGATACGTGCGGTGGATCGTCTCCATCCGGCCGACGGAAGGCGCGCGCCGGGCCTGGGCCCGCCGCAGCTGAGACCCTCACCCGGCGCGCGGCTCGGGCTGTCCCCCGTCACCGCCCTCCGGTTACTCGTCCCGCCGCGGGTTCACCCTCTCCGGACAGGCGTCGTCAGTCATCCCAGGTCTGCGCAGCGGTGTTATCAAGGGTGTATGGAGGGATATCCCAGCCGATTGCGGACCTCACGTCCTCCGCCCGACGGTGGCCGGCGGACTCGGCGCCTGTCCCTGCTGAACCCGCGCACCGCGGCGGGGCAGGTGTTCCTCGTTCAGAGCATGATCGTGCTGCTGCTGGTGGTGGCCGCGGTGGCGTGCATCATGCTGCAGGCGGCGTACGACGCTGTGCGGCAGGGACGTCGGGAGTCGGTGGTGGCCGCCCAGTCGTTCGCCAGCGCCCCCGGTGTGAGCCTGGCACTGCGCAGCCCGGACCCGACCGCCGTGCTGCAACCGCGAGCCGAGGAGGCGCGCAAGCGGGCAGGCATGGACTTCATCGTCGTCATGAGCACGGACGGAATCCGGTACACGTATCCCTACCCCTCGGAGATCGGCAAGAAGTTCGTCGGCACCATCGAGCCGGCACTCGAAGGCCGTACCGTCGTCGAACAGGCGGGCGGTCCCCCTCTGCCGGCGGGCAAGGGGACGGCCATCCAGGCGGTCGTCCCGGTGACCGATGCGCGCGGCCGGATCGTCGGCCTGGTATCTGCGGGGATCACCGTCACGAACGTGGCACGACTGTGGATGCCGCAGCTGCCGATCGTCCTGGGCGTCGGCGCGATCATGCTGCTGCTGGCCGCGGCAGCGACGACCGCGGTGTCCCGGCGACTGCTGCGTCAGACACATGGCCTGGCCCCGACGGAGCTGGCGCGGCTGTACGAGCACCACCAAGCCGTGCTGCACGCGGTACGGGAGGGGGTGCTGATCACCGACGAGGACCGACAGCTGCTGCTGGCCAACGAAGAGGCGAAGCGGCTACTGGGTCTGCCGGCCGACGCACAAGGGCGGCACGTGCGGGAGCTGGGGCTTCCCGAGCAGATGGCGCGCGTGCTCGCATCCCCGGACAAGGTCACCGACGAGGTGTACCTCGCCAACGACCGGTTGCTGGCTGTGAACAAGCGGCCCACGTTCCCGGAGGCCGACGACGCGGGCAGCGTGGTGACGTTGCGGGACACCACGGAGCTGGCGGCGGTGTCGGGGCGAGCCGAGGTGGCGCTGGGGCAGCTGAAGCTGCTGTACGAGGCGGGGATGCGGATCGGGACGACGCTGGATGTGGAGCGCACGGCCCAGGAGCTGGCCGACGTGGCGGTGCCCCGCTTCGCCGACGTCGTCGCGGTGGATCTGCTGGAATCGGTGGTGCGCGGCTCTGAGCCGACGACGAAGGGCTGGCGCCACCTGCTGCGGTCCGCGATCAGCGGAGAACAGCCGATGCTGCCGGTGTACCGGCTGGGTGAAGTGATCACATTCTCACCCGAGACTCCGCAGATGCTGGCGCTCGAACAGAGCCGGGGCGTCCTGGAGGCGGACCTGCGCCAGGCCCACGGCTGGCAGGAACAGGATCCGGAACGCGCTCGAAGGGCTCTGGAACTCGGATTGCACTCCCTGGTGACCATGCCGCTGCGGGCGCGCGGGGTGCCCCTGGGCCTCGCGCACTTCTACCGGACGGAGGGCTCGCCCGCGTTCGGACCGGAGGACGTGGCCTTCGCGGAAGAGCTCGGCGCGCGGGCGGCGGTGGCCATCGACAACGCCCGGAGATTCACCCGCGAGCACGCGATGACGGTGACGCTGCAGCGCAGTCTGCTACCGCGGGGCCGGCCGGAGCAGGACGCCCTGGAAGTGGCCTGGCGGTACCTGCCGTCGGAGGCGGGAGTGGGTGGGGACTGGTTCGACGTCATTCCGCTGCCGGGCGGACGCGTCGCGCTGGTGATAGGGGATGTCGTCGGCCATGGGCTGCACGCCTCGGCGACGATGGGGCGGCTGCGCGTCGCCGTGCACAACTTCGCCACGCTGGACCTCCCCGTCGACGAGGTCCTCGGGAAGCTGGACGATCTGGTCGCCCGCCTGGACGACGAGGACGACTCCAGCGCTGCCCCCCACGACCAGGAGGGGACGGGGTTGACCGGAGCGACGTGCCTGTATGCCATCTACGACCCGGTGACAGGGATCTGCACGATGGGCCGTGCGGGGCATCCCGGCCCGGTGGTGGTGAACCCGGACGGGACGGTCGTCTGTCCCGACGTGCCGGCCTCACCCCCGTTCGGCCTCGGAGGCTACCCCTTCGAAACCGCCGACGTGCACCTGGCGGAGGGCTCCCAGCTGATCCTGTACACCGACGGGCTGGTCAAGAACACGGCCCGCGACATCGACGCCGGCCTCGAAGAGCTGCGCCGGGCGCTGGGCGGAGCCGGGACCGGGGAACGCACTCCCGAGGAGACCTGCCGAGCCGTGATCGGGGCGTTGAAGCCGACCCGGCTCTCGGACGACATCGCACTGCTGGCGGCGCGGACCCGGCGGATCCCGTCCTCTTCCGTGGCCGAATGGGATGTGCCCCCGGACACGGCGGCGGTGCCCTCGGTGCGGGCCCAGTGCAGGACGGTTCTGAGCGGCTGGGGGCTGGAGGAGACCGCGTTCACCACGGAGCTGATCCTCAGCGAGCTGGTCACGAACGCGATCCGCTACGGATCACCACCTGTGAAGGTGCGCCTGCTGCGCGGACGCAGTCTGATCTGTGAGGTGTCGGACGGCTCCAGCACCTCTCCGCGACTGCGTCGGGCGGCGACCACGGACGAGGGCGGACGTGGGCTGTTCCTCGTGGCGCAGTTCGCACAGCGGTGGGGGACGCGGTACACGTCCCGCGGCAAGGTCATCTGGGCGGAGCAGATCCTGCACGACGGCGCGTCCGACCCCGCGGACGATACGTCGGTCGACGCGCTCCTCGAACAGTTCGGGGATCCCCTGATGTGAGGACTAAGGCCTGTTGTGAAAGTGCTGGTCACAGCCACTCGTCCAGCACCGGGCGCCCGCCAGCAGCGACATCGGCCAGCGTGCGGTCATACCGACTGTGCAGCCGCGCAGAACCGCGACCGCAGTCCGGGCACTCCCCGCCAACTCGCGGGTGCAGGCCGCGATGCGGACCACGCCGCCCGCCACCCACACTCGCTCCAGCCGCACCGCATCCAGATGCCGAGACAAGATCCGTACCAGGTCATCACACTCGTCGACGCGACCGCTCTTCGTGACGGAGCGTCACCGGAGCACGGTGGCACGCGCCTGCTTCACGGAAATTCTGCCGGGCCACTCAGACGGGGACAGCGTGTGCTGTTCCGAGGTGGCGGCTACGTGCGTGTCGTCCAGGGGCGGCGCTGACGGGGCGCGGTTGTCGCGGTCGTCGCCGAGGAGCGGCGACCGGCAGGGTTCCCGCGTACTCGCGCATGAAGGAGACGAGCGCCGAGCGCTGCTCGCTGTTCGAGTCGTCGCCCTTGCCGGAGGGGTATCAGCGTGCTCTGTGGACAAGGGCATCCGAGCAGGTTTCCGCCGCTGATCTTTTCCGTAAAGTTGGCCAATTCAGACGCCAGATGATCATATGTTGTCGGTCATGCTGCTTCGAGGCCTTCGCGCCAAGGGAACTCTTGAGCTTTTTGCGGCCAGTTGCTCAGGACTGGGCTGTATCGCTGCACTGATAGCCGTCGTCATGGGTCAGTTGACCCCGTGGTGGGTGCTGGTCGTCGTGCCCCTGGGGCTGTTCAACGCGATCGAGGTCATCGGCTACTTCGCCTACCTGCCGGTTGTCGTAAAACCGTACGTCCTGGGTCCCGCCCGAGCCACCGACGGTGACCGGAAGGGGCGGGAAGAAGGCCAGCGACGCGGCGCCTTGCTCTGGCAGCTGGATACCGGCGGAGCCGTGAAGGAATCATCACCAGTCGTGGTCGACGGGACTGTCTACGTCGGCTCCTGGAACCACCTGCTGTGGGCCGTCGACGCCAAGTCCGGCAAGGAACGCTGGCGCTGCAGGACCGGCGGCGTGGTGGCAGCCTCCCCGGCCGTCGGCAACGGCACGGTGTACATCGGCAGTTGGGACAAGAACCTGTGGGCGGTGGACGCCGCCTCGGGTCAGGAGCGGTGGAGGTTCCCGACGGCCGGCCTGGTGCGGTCCACACCGGTGGTGGCAGACGGCATGGTCCTCTTCGGCAGCAACGACGGTTACTTCCGGGCGGTCGACGCCGCTACCGGCCAGGGCCGGTGGCAGGTCGGCGTCGGCAAAGGCGTGCGCTCCTCGCCGGCCATGGCGGGGAACTCGGTGTACGTCGGCAGCAACGACGGCTTTCTGTGGGCGCTGGACACCGCGTCCGGCCAGGTACGGTGGCGGCTGAAGACGCTGAGCGGGCTGTGGTCCTCGCCGGTGGCGGCCGATGCAACCCTCTACGTCGGCAGCGCCGACCGGCACCTGTGGGCAGTGGACGCGGCGACGGGTCAGGTCCGTTGGAAGCGCCCGGCCGGCAGATGGGTGAAGTCCACCCCGGCCGTGGCCGACGGCATCGTCTACTTCGGCACCACCGACGGGTATCTGTGGGCGGTCGACGCGGCCTCCGGCGAGAGCCGGTGGAGACGCAGGGTGGGGGTCTGGGTGCGATGGGCTCCGCTGGTGGCCAACGGCACGCTGTACATCGGAACCAACGACGGCCGCATCTGGGCGCTTGACGCGCTCTCGGGCGACGAACAGTGGACGGCGCAGACCGGCAGCCCCATCTTCTCCACCCCGGCGGTGGCCGACGGCGTCCTGTACTTCGGCCTCCAAAACGGGCGCCTACTGGCCGTCCGCGCTTGACCAGACAGGGACCGGGTCACGGCTACAGGACCTGGCTACCCCTGGCAATGTCCTGCCAGACCACCTGGGACGGGGCTGCTGCAGCGCCGTGTTGCTGAAGCAGCGTCCTCCTCGATGCGGGCGGCTGTGGTGCTTCCTCGGCTGGTTAACCAACTTTGATGATGTGCCGGGCACGCGTCGCGTTTACGGTCATGTCGGGGCCTTCGGCCGTGTCAGCTGTGAGGCCCCGTTGCCGGGCTCGTCCCTCGTCGAGTCCGGCAACGGGGCCGCTGCAGGGTCGACGCCTTTCTACGGGGTCGGCCAAGTGAGTGCGTCAATGGTGACCGTGCCGGTGCCGGAGGAGGCGTCGAGGCCGATGGCGCCGACGCTGCTCACGGACGGCACGGTCCAGGTGATGGTCGTCCACTGTCCCTGGGTCAAGGCGACCGAACCGGCCATGGTGGCGGTGTAGTTCTTGTCCCGGACGAATGGGGTGACGGTGGTCGCGGACTGGGCGGCATACACGTGATAGGTGACGGTCGATCCGGCCCTGACAGCACCGAGGTTGCTGGAGGTGCCCACCGCACTGTGACCACTGCTGCTGAGGCTGAAACGCAGGGCGTGGCTGCCTTCGTAGGCGACGTCCGCGGTCACCACCGGGTTGGCGCCGCCGTAGAAGCCCGACCAGTTGTCGCTCGTACCGTCCTCAAACCCGACCGTCACAGAGCCACCGCCCGGCCCGCCACCAGAACCACCACCGGAGCCACCCCCCATGGCGTCATGGAACGCGGTGCCCTGCGCGGTGAGCGTGGTGCTGCCCGTGACCAGGCCGAAGTTACCGTGATCGGTGGCCGTGTAGATCATGGCGCTTGCCGGTGCCGGGCTGAGAGAACGCAACTCGTTGACGGCGGCCTTCGTCCATGTCGCGAGGTCGCGGGCATGGGTACTGGTGTAGGCCGCCCCCTGGTCGCTGGCGTCTATGTTCCACTCCGAGATGAAGTAGTCCAACGCGTGACCGAGCTCCGAGGTGACCTTGTTCTCGATGGTCGTCACATGCTTCTGCCAGTTGAGCAGATGGGTCGTGCAGGTGTCCCCGGAGGAGCCGGGATTGTTCCAGCCGCCGCTGCCGTCCGGCTTGACGGTGGTGTCACAGACGTACTCGTGCCAGGACAGCGCGTCGGGCTCGGGGTCCGCGCTCGCCGCGAAGGTGGCGATGTAGTCGGCGGAGGTTCCGTCGGAGCGGGAAAGGACCGGCCCGACGAATCTGTAGTCGACGTTTGGGTATTGAGCCTTCAACGTGGGGATCACCGCGTTCCAGGCGGCGGTGTAGTCGGCGACGCCCACCCCCGCGTAGTCCGGCTCGTTGCCGAACTCCAGATAGACGGTGCTGTCGTGGAACACCTGGTGGACGAGGTCCATCAAGTGGGAGTCGGTGGCCTTGATGTCGGCTGTGGTGCGGCCCCCACCAGGACCGCGGAGGATAACGACGGGGGTGGCGCCGACCTTCTGGACGGCCTTCATGGCGGTCAGCCAGTCCGCGTCCTGCAGTGCCGCTTTGGTGGTCGGGTACGTCGCGCGCAGCGGCACGCGGACGGTCGGCGTCCCCCATCCCGCGAACAGCGCCTGTGTGGCGGAGTCGGTGGCCAGGTGGTCACCGCTGTCGAAGAAGGACATGTTGACGCCGAAGACTGGGGCGGCCTGATCGGCGGCATCGACGGCGCGAGCGGGATAGGGCACAGCTAACGGGAGCAGGGCGGTGGCGGCCAACCCGGCGGCCGCGGTGACGCCGACGACGGCCCGCCGCAACAGCGCGGGCCCATGACGGGTCAGGGTCTGGGACATGAGGGGACCTCCCGGATCGGTGAGGCGATGGAAGTGACATCGAGGCTGGGCGGGGCAACGTCGATGCGGCAAGGCCGACCTGGGAAATCCCGAACAATCAATCAACTACGCATCAATGCCTGGGACGCGTCCGGGGATCGAGGGCGTAGTGGTCATCACGACACCGGACATGACGATGTGCCTTGCCCGTGAACGCCGGGCGGCCGCGTCGGCCGACTGCGGGGCACGCCACCCGGGCGGCTCTGTTCACTGTCCGTGCAGGAAACGTGCTTGCAGCCCCGGCGCGCGAACCACTGTGCGCCGTCCCGCCGGAACTGCCGTGGAACACTCGACGATGGCAATTCATCGCCATTCGGACGGGCAGAAGCGCCGTGGCTGAACGCGCTGTCCCTACGGCCCTTCTTCCAGTTCGCGGCGCCGGTATGGGGGCGATGCGGCGGACGACTTGCGACACCGCCCGGCCCGGTCGGACCAACCGCCGGTTGAAGGAGCCCTCTGCACGAGGGCACCGCGATCACCAGTGGACGCCGTCCAGAAGGACGTGTACCGGCGTACCGCGGGTGGTGATCTGAAGGCCGACGGCGTGAACGGAAGGGACAGGTGGCACGGTCCACTCAAGCGTCGTCCACCCGCGGTGGCAGGGCAGCGGGCGTTCGGCCGCTGGATGGGCGGCGTAGTCGGAGCCGGCGTCCTGGACCAGTGGCTGTACCGCTCCCGCGTCACACCGACCGTCGGTCCACAGGTGGAAGACGACGGTACTCCCGGTGTGCAGGCTGCGGGCCCCGTCCGGCGTGCCCACGGCGCTGTACTGCTTGCGGCCTGTCGCGGTCAAAGCCAGGGCGTGCCGTCCGTCGAAGGAACGCACAGCGGTTACATCGACCTTGATGTCACCCCACAGCGGGCTCCATCCGTCGTCACTGCCGCCCCCTGCCTCGAAGCTGTCCTTTGGCGGGGCGGTGACAGTGACGGCAGGCGCCCGGCTGTCCGCCCCACGCGAGACGGGCACCGAGGCAGCCGGCGGCCTGCCGCCGGTGCAGCGTACCGACAGGGCACCCGCAGCGACGTTGTCCCGGGTTGGCCCCCGGTCCGACAGTCGCACCGACAACTGCCCACCGGTCAGCGGGAACCGGCCCGCATCGACCCACTGGCCGTGATGGCGCACCTGGTCGACGGTGAACGCGCCGACCACCGTACCGCCGGCGCCGGACCGGACGGTGTAGTACGCGGGATGGCCGCCGACGTACCAGGTGCCGGCCTGCGGTATGTGCAGCCGCACCGAACAACTGCCGGTCCGCAGGCGCGAGGGCCTGAACCACCAGACAAAACCATCGTGGCCCGGCAGGTCGTCGCCACTGGCCGCGGTGTAGCGGTAGTCGCCCCGGCAGCCGTCCCCCGTCCAGTCGCCGCCGACGGCCAGCGTCCACCCGCTTCCGCCGTCCGCGCCGCCCTGGTTCATGGTCACCCCTCTGGTGCCGTCGTGCGGGCAGTCGTCTCCGGCGGTCGCCGTCCACACTGCCGGCGCCGGAGCGGGTGCCGCCGCCAGCAGCACCGCCGCGATCAAGACACCCGCCGCCATGACGCCGGTCACCAGGCGGTAGCGGAACCTGCGCCCAGTGAGCACGAATGGTCTTCGTGATCTTGGCGGGGTGGTTTGTTCGGACGTAGCCGGTGAGACCGGCGCGCTGGCACCGGCGGGGCCGGTCCGCGGTGGCGCATCCGGTAAACCGGACCGGCTCGACTCCGGGGCGGCGTCCAAACCGGCGGCCCCCTTGGTCGGCGACCGGTCGGACGAAGGACGTGCGTGCTGCTGTCCGGCGTCGAACCGCCCGGGCTCTGCCGCCTGCGGGGGGACGGAACGACCCGCGCCCGCCCCGGCGCGGCCCCTGAGCGCCGCCAACTCCGCGGCCGTAGCGGCCCACTTCCCTGCCCACTCCTCCACGTCCCCGCCGCACGCGGCTACGAAAGCCAGCGTGACCTCGCGCGTGGGCAGTGTCTTTCCGCTCGCCGCCGTGGACAGCGCCGAAGCCGAGTAGTGAGCCCTCGCCGCCAGTTGACGGTATCCCGGCTCACCGACGGCTGCGCGCAGCTGCCGCAACTCCCAGGCGAAGCGTTCGACCGGTCCGGCCGTCGGATCGATCGCGGTCTCACGTCGGCTCACAGCGCCCCCTCATCCGACCGTGAATGGTCGACTCACTGCCGGGCTCTATCTCACCGCGTATGACATGCGCACTGTCCAGACGCCTTTACGCCGTTCGCGCCGGCGGCCGGCACATGGACACAGCGCACGCGGCCCGGAAGGGGGCTCCCCGCGCCCGCACAACGCCTGACCGGGAGGAGCGGCGTCAAGTCGCTGAGGAGAGCGCCACGTCGGTGAGGTGAGGTGCCACTCGTTGGCTTTGATCGATGACGTCCACCGGCACGGTATTCGCCGACTCCACAACCCCCGTCCCGATTGTGCCCTTGCCCGGCTTGAGGCAACACCGGGGCGGGAAAGGGCGGCCGTGGGCCCCGTTGATTGATTGGTTTGCCTTTGTTCAGACCCGTCGGTCGCTCCTTGTCGAGGCGGAGCACTCGTCATCACGCTGACAGCGCCTCATCAATCCGAGAAACAGGGAGCTCATATGCCCATGCGTTCACACGGACTGACCCTTTCCGTGGCCTCGGCCGCGGTAACAGCCGCCGCCCTCGGAGTCTTCGGCGGCCTCACCACCGCCACGCCGGCCTCCGCGGCCTCGGCGGCCGGAAGCGTCTGCTACCTGAGTCCCGCCGCAAAGGTCTGCGACAACCAGCCCGGGTTCGACATAATTCCGTGGCCTGGAGAGGCGAATCCGGGGTCTGACCTGGGCGGACGTGCGTGTGTCCGCCTGGAGGGCGTGTCTCTAG
>NZ_JBSFDB010000038.1:0-73685 GCF_053593695.1 Streptomyces sp. NPDC002144 | reverse complement strand
GTCCAGTTCTCGATGTTGTAGTCGTTGTAGCAGAGCTTGGCGGAGGGGTCGGCGGTCCGTGCGGTGCGGAAGGCCTCCTCGATGAAGCCGTTGCCCAGTACGTCCTGGAAGACCGAGCTGCGGTGCTGACCGCTGCCGCCGTCGGCGAACGCCTCGTTGACCACGTCCCAGGCGTAGATCTTGCCCTTGAAGTGGTTCATCTCGGTGGTGATGTGGTTGTTCATCACGCTGCGCAGGGTGTTGGCGTCCCGGATGGAGCTGACCCAGCCGGGCAGTTGGGAGTGCCAGACGAGGGTGTGACCGCGCATGCGCTGGCCGTGGGCGGTGGCGTGGCCCACGATCTGGTCGGCCGGGCCGAAGTTGAACGAGCCGCGCGAGGGCTCGGTGGTGTCCCACTTCATCTCGTTCTCCGGGGTGATCATGTTGAACTCCCGGTCGAGAATCGCGGAGTACGTCGAGTCACCGAGCTTCCCGGCGGGCACAGCCGTACCGAAATAGCGCCCGCTTTCGGCCGCCGCCGCGCCCAACGTGCCGGAGGCGGCGTGGGCCGCGGGGTTTGCCGGGCCGGCAAGAGCCAGCGCCGTCCCGGCCGTCAGTCCGGCGGCCAGGGCCAGCACCTTGCGCAGACGGGGCTCTTCGTTGAGCCAGGACATGAAGATCAGTCTCCTTGCGTGGGGGGATGGGGCATCGACCAGACGTCGGTGCCCCGGTCGGGGTGGGGTCACGTCACTGGAGGGAGGTGACCGGCAGCGCGGTCCACTGCTGGTTGGCGCCGCCGTGGCAGTCCCACAGGACCAGTTGGGTTCCGTCGGTGGTGGACGAGCCGGGGTCGTCGAGGCAGCGCCCGGAGGCCGGGTTGCGGTAGCCGCCGTTGTACGCCTGCCATTGCTGGTTGCCGCCGCCGTTGCAGTCCCAGACCTCGATCTTCGTGCCGTTGGCCGTACCACGGCCCGTCGCGTCGAGGCACTTGCCGAGGGCTCGCAGGGTGCCGTCGGAGAGCGACGACCACTGCTGTCCGTTCGAGCCGTTGCATGGCGCGATGTCCGCGGGGGTCCCGTTGGCACTGCTGCCGTTGCCGACGTCGAGGCACTTCCCCGCGACTCCGGAGCGCACCTCGGCGCCCGCCGAACCGGGCGGCTTGATCCAGCCGGCCGCGTCGACGGCCTGGACCGCGGTGTTGAAGGCATCCGCCATCTTGCGGAAGCCGTTGTCGTTGGGGTGCAGGGCATCGGAGAGATCCGCGCTGGTCAGAGCGCTCATGTCCACCAGCCGCACGTGCTTGCCGGCAGCCTGCTCGGCCTGCACGATGCCGGGGAGCTTGGCGTTGAACGCGGGCCGGACGGCCTCCTCGGTGCCGCTGGTGGAGACGATCACGGTGCCCAGCAGAACGGTCACGTCGGGAAGGTCGCGGGTGATCTGGTCGATGAGCGCGTGCAGCCGGTCCGGAGCGGTCGGGACCTGGTAGTTGCCGTTGAGATCATTGGTGCCGATCTCCAGGGTGACCACGTTGGGGCGGTACCGGGCCAGCACGGAGTCGGCGATGCCGGCGATCTGGTCGATCCGCCAGCCGGAGTGGCCCTCGTTGTCCGGGTCGGACATGGTGCCGTTGCGGCCCGAGCCGACGAAGTCCAGGGCATGGCCCTCGGCCGACAGCTGGTTCCACAGGAAACCGCGGTAACTGTTCCCGGAGGGGCTGCCGACGCCCCAGGTGATCGAGTCGCCCAACGGCATCAGCCGCAGGGGGGTGGGCGCGGCGGCGCCTTCGGCCGAGGACAGCGTCCTGGTGGCGGTGGCGGACGCCGCGGGTGGTACGGCGCCGATGGCGAGAGCGGCCGTCAGCGCGGCAGCCAGGCATAACGAGAACTTCTCCATGAGCGTTCCTCACTGGTGCGGGACAGTGGGTGGGGAGAACGAGCACACGAATCGATCGGCCAGCGGGGGGCGAATCCTGGTTGACGTCGAGACACAGACCGCTGTTCTGGAGGGCGTACGAACCGTGGGACTGCCGCATCGGCAACCACAGACCACCGGCAGCTCCGTCCGGCGCCTGCTGCACGATGTCGGGCGTACCCGCGGCCGGCGATGGGCCGGCCGCGGACCGGAGCCGTTCAGGTCAGTTCAGGCTCCATTGCTGGTTGGCTCCGCCGTTGCACGGCCACAGTTCCGCCAGGGCTCCGTTGGCCGTGGAGGCGCCGGTGACGTCGAGGCACAGTCCTGACTGGACGCCCTTGACGGTGCCGTCCGAGTTCACCTGCCACTGCTGGTTGGCACCGCCGTTGCACGGCCAGGTCACCACCTTGGTGCCGGCCGAGGTCTGGTTGTTGTACGCGTCCAGGCACATCTGACTGCTGCCGCTGTAGACGGTCAGCTGTCCCGAGGACGTGCGGGTCCATGTCTGGTTGGCACCGCCGCTGCAGTCCCAGATCTGCAGTTGTGTGCCGGCCGTGGTGGAGGAGTTCGGGACGTCCAGGCACTTGCCCGCGCCCACCGCGTGCAGCGCTCCGGTACTCGTCCCGCCGCCCGCGGAGTTGCTGTATCCGGCCGCGGTGATGTTGGCCTGGACGGCGTTCTCCGTGGCGTCCGACGGGTAGCCGGAGGTCATCACGCCCTCGTAGAAGGTGCCTTGGGCGCCCTTGCTGTTGTCGCCGCCGGTGCCCAGGATGATGGCGCCCTGCTTGCGCATCGGGTTGTATCCCGGGACGTTGGGGCGTACTCCGTCGTAGAAGGTGGACAGGCCGCCGGACTGTGCGTTGCCGCCACGGATCGCCCAGTGGTTCGGTCCGCCCTTGATGATGGCGGTAGTGTAACGGTAGTTGATGGTGGGGTCGTTGGCGTTGTAGTGCTGGTTCACTCCGGAGAAGAGGCCGTTCTCCAGGTCGGCCATGATCCAGGGACCGTTGCCCGAACCGTAGCCCCAGACCTTGATGTTGCCGAAGTAGATGGCCTCCATCGTGCCGTTGCCGTCGTCGTTGCTGTCCGTCTCGGCGTTGCCGTAGTCGAAGCAGCAGCCGCCGTTGTAGTGCGTGCCGTCGAAGATCGCGTACATGCCCTCGGCGTTGTCCCCGGTGGCGATGCCGTTGGTGTGGTTGTTCCGGTAGCCCGTGCCGGGCGCCACGAAGACGCCGTAGGCCTTGTGTCCGCCCACCGTGGTGGGCGCGGCGGTCGCGTTCGCGAGGTTGTCGGGGCCGCCCGCGGCGCCGCCTCCGGGTGCCTGGGTGAGGTTGTTGTTGCGGCCGGACTGGTCGTAGATGACCGTGATCAGGCAGGTCGTCCCCGAGCAGAACGCGTCCTGGGCGGCCGCGTCGGCGACTCCGCCCGCACTCAGGACTCCGATGTCGCGGGTGGAGTTGTCCGAGGCGCGCCGGACCTGGTAGAGCGGCCCGTTGTACGCGGCGTACAGCGCTCTTGTGGTGCTGTGCGCCGCCACACAGGGTGTGCCGCCCGCCGCGTAGATGTCACAGGGCCCGGATGTGGCGGCCCCGGCTGTGCCGGCCGTGACGGTGGCGCCTGCCAGAGCGCCCGCGACGAGCGCGGCTCCCGCCGCCGCCCGGGCGAACGTCGTCCACGGGGAGCGAACCGGCCCGGCCGATGGGGGCAGGGGCGACCGAGACGGCGTGTCCCCGGGCCTCGCCCGGTGGCGTACCGCCGCGAGCAACCGCTCGACGCCGTCGCGCCCGGGCAGCAGGCGGCGTCTCGTACGTGTGGTTCCCATCTGGACTCCCTACTGTGCCGGCGCAACCCGGTCGGGCCGCGGTGCGCCGGCACCCGCCGAAGCGCTGGAACGTGTCGTGATGCAGGGGGATTGCAGAGTGGTACCGGGGGGAGACGATGCTCCCGGTCTCGCAGGGCTGTCCAGAGCGGGGGGACGCTTCCTGCGAACCGTGCTGCGAATCGATTCGACTGCTGATTGCCGCGGTTCGCAAGCTCTTGGCAGGCACGAAAAGTTGCGAAGTGACGGCACCGGACGCGACCCGGCCGGCCGACGCGCGAATGCCCCGGGCCGCGTGAGCGCAGTCGGCGGCCGAGCCACGACCTCTGGAATGACCCTCCATCACACCGACGAACAGGGACGATGTCGCACGGCCTCGGATCGCGGAGCACCGGGAGCGTACGGTGCTCGGCCAAGCGGGCGCCCCGGAACGGGAGTTGGAACCGTTTGCGCTTCGCGGCAAGGACTGCCCGGGGCAACGCCGTCGTGGTGGTTCATCGAAGCGCTTGCGTCGAATCGGTTCGCCCTGCATGCGCCGGACGTCAGAGCCTTCGGCCTGCGGGGACCGGACGCCGTCAGGCCGATTCGCGGACGACGAGGTCCGTACGGAGGATGACGTGGCGCCATGCCACGAACGGCTCCTCCATCTCCTCCAGGAGCAGCCTGATCATGGCCCGCCCCATCTCTCCCAGGGGCTGACGCACCGTGGTCAGGCGTGGCTCGGTGCACTGAGCCAGCGGAAAGTCGTCGAACCCGATCACCGCCACATCGTCGGGCACCCGTCGTCCCGCGGCACGCAACGCCTGCAGGGCTCCTGCCGCCGTGGTGTCCGACGCCGCGAGGACGCCGTCGATCTCCGGATGGCGTTCCAGGAGTTCCGCCATGGCACGGCGACCGCTGTCCTCGGTGAAGTCGCTTTCGGCCACCCACGACGGCCCGTTGGCCAGATCGGCCGACGCCAGGGCCTCCTGATAGCCGCGCAACCGGCACTGCGCGACGTACATGTCCAGCGGTCCCGTGATGGTGGCGATCGCCCTGCGCCCCTCCTTGAGCAGATGGGAGACGGCGCCGCGAGCGCCGCCGACATTGTCCGCGTCCACGTAACTGACGTGCTCGTCGCCCGAGCGGCGTCCCAGCAGCACGGTCGGCAACCGCGCCTCGGCGAGCATGTCCGGCAACTGATCGCCGGCGTGCACGGACATCAACAGGACTCCGTCGACACGGCCGCCACGCGCGTACTCCAGGAAGCGCCGTCGCTCCTCCTCCGAGCGGACCAGCGTCAGCAGCAGTTGCATACCGGTGTCCGCCAACGCGTCTCCGAGTGAGCTGACGATCTCCGAGAAGAACGGCTCCGCGAACATCCTCCAGTCCGGCTCCGTCAGGACGAGGGCCACGGCGTCGGCGCGCCGCCCGGCCAGCGACCGGGCCGCGAGATTGGGCACGTATCCCAACTCCTCGATCGCGCGCTGCACGGCCCGGCGCGTCGACTCCTTCACGCCGGCCGCGTTGTTGACGACTCGGGAGACCGTGCCCCGCCCCACCCCTGCATGGGCGGCCACCTCCTCCAGCGTCGGCACCCCAGGGCGTCGCTTGGCCATGACCACCTCCCCCACGAGATCACCGATCTTACGGACCCCGGGGGACGGGGCATACGACTACGGCAGACGATCGGCCAGGCGCGGCTCGAGGACCGCGCCTCCCGTGCCTCCTTTCCACGAACAGGAAGCTGCCGAGCCGGAATTCGGCTGGACGCCGGGTGGCCCTGACGGACGGGCGCAGAGGAGTCCGACCCCTGTGCCGAGGCTTTCACGCAGTGGTGCAGGACGTGCCGTTCAGAGTGAAGCCGGCCGGTTTGGAGAAGGTGCCGTCGTAGGTGCCCTGGAATCCGAAGGAGACCTGGCCGCCCGGTGCGATGGTCGCGTTGTAGGCCATGCCGCCGGCCGTCATCGACCCCGACGACGCGGAGAGGTCAGCGCTCCAGGCACTCGTGATGCGCTGTCCGGCGGGCAGCGTGAACCCGAGTTTCCAGTTGTCGACGGGGGACGTACCCGCGTTGGTCACGGTGACGTCGGCGGTGAAACCGCCCTGCCACACATTCGTGCCGTAGGCCACCTTGCAGGCAGAGGAGCCGCCCGGACCGCCAGGCGTGCCGCCGCCGGTGTTCACGCTCGAGGAGAACGACGTCATCGCCAGGCCCACGCCGTTCTGCCATGGCTCGAAGCCTGCCTGAACGCTCGTCAGATACCAGTTGTCCTGCGCCAGTCCACGCAAGACTGCCTGCCGCAGGAAGTCCATCACGTCGAAGCTCCAGCTGCCGATCGCGGACGGCGCGACGAACGACAGCACGTCGTTGGAGCCGTTGTTGCCCGACCACACCTGCCACGAACGCCCTGCGACGGTGGCGGTGCCGACCTGTGAGCCGACCGGCTGCACCGACCCGACATGGTTGAGCCACACCATGATCTCGGTGCGGTTGACGCCGTCGGTTCGGGGCGTGGGGTCCAGCCAGATGTCGTAGGCGGCGTCGTAGACCGCGTTGCTCACGTAGCCGTAGGAGATGCTGGTGGGCGCGCTCGAGATGGAACTCAGCCGGGCGGGGAGGTTGGTGCCCGGTGAGCAGTTGGTGTAGTGACAGCCGTTGAACACCGACGGGTAGGACTTCGGACCGCCGTTGGTCGGGACCGAGCCGTCGGCCTGGACGATCCTGAAGCCGGAGTCGTTGACGCTGATGCACTGTGTGGCGCTGGTACCCCAGCGGTTGTTCTGGACGACGTAACGGCCCTGGATCGTGGTGGATCCGAACTGATCGCAGATGGTCGTGTCGGCGTGCGACGGCGGAGCGGTGGCGAGAAGGGCCGTCAGCGCGAGGAGTGGGGTGAGCAGCGCGCCGAGCAGGGCCCGTGCCCTGCTGTGGGGGTTCAAGAGTTGCATGCGGATCCTCCGCGAGAAGGTGAGGGGCGTAGCGAGAGCGCCTCTCTTTGGGAGCGCTCCCAGTACGACTCGCAGGGCTGATGTGATCATCATGCTCCTGACAATGCAGCCGGGCGGCCCCTGGGGGGCCGAGGGCCGCCCGGCCGGGTGACCCCGTCACCCGGCGACGGGGTCGCGCACACGAAGCCTCAGCGGGGGGTCATTCGAGAAGCTCCGCGTACGAGTCCACGGCCGGAGCGATGTCCGCCCGGTCCGGGAGCACGGCAGGGGCCGCCCAGAGTCGGCGGATGGCTCTGCGCCTGCGTTCGGGATCCATGGTGCTGGTTCCTCCTTGCCGGAGTGCGGCTCGAGGGGGTCAAGGCATGAACCAGTGGGAGCGCTCCCAATAGTGGGGACGGACGTCGGATAGGTCAAGACGTCAAGAAGTTGAATGACGCGAACTGAACCCGTTGAGAAAAATGAAGCACCGGCCCTGTGCAATCCGTCGCGTTGGCGCTACGGTCCGTTGCACCAGTGGGAGCGATTCCATCACTCGACGCGTCCGTACCGGACGCCCCCGAGGCGCACGGAGTCGCTCATGCGACACCCCCGCGTTCAGCAGTTTTAGGCAGCTGCCACGCGCTTTCGCCCCGGGGCGCCCCTGAGTTCGCCGCGATCGTCAGGGGCCTGAGTGATCACGTACCTGTGCTCAGGCAGTGAACAACCCCCGAAGCAGAAGGAACCCGCACTCATGAGTCGTACCAGAATGTCGCTCGTCGCCGCGCTGGCGCTGGCCGCCGGCACCTCGGGGACGGCGCTCCTCACGTCTCCCGCCGGTGCCGCCACCGCCTCGGTCCCCTGCACGGTGGACTACAAGGTGCAGAACCAGTGGGACACCGGCTTCACCACCGCCGTCACGATCACCAACAACGCGGCGGCCAAATCGAGTTGGACCCTGAAGTGGTCGTACGCCGGTGATCAGAAGGTCACCAGCGGCTGGAACGCGAAGATCACCCAGAGCGGTGCCGGCGTCACCGCCGCCAACGAGAGCTACAACGGCGCTCTCGCCAACGGCGGTTCGGTGAGCTTCGGCTTCAACGGCTCCTACAGCGGCACCAACGCCGTGCCCGCCGTCTTCACCCTCGACGGTGTCACCTGCAATGTCGACGACGGCAGCGGATCGGGCGGTGGCGGAACAGGCGGTGGTACCGGTGGCGGGACGGGCGGTGGTACCGGTGGCGGCACAGGCAGCCGGGTCGACAATCCCTACGCCGGAGCCAAGGGGTATGTGAACCCCGAGTGGTCGGCCGAGGCCGCAGCCGAGCCGGGCGGCAGCCGTGTCGCCCAGCAGTCCACCGCCGTCTGGCTCGACCGCATCGCCGCGATCAACGGCGTGAACGGCGGCATGGGCCTGCGCGCGCACCTCGACGAGGCACTGAGGCAGAAGGGCTCCGGTGACCTGGTCATCCAGCTGGTGATCTATGACCTGCCCGGCCGTGACTGCGCCGCCCTCGCCTCCAACGGCGAACTCGGTCCGGACGACATCGACAAGTACAAGAGCCAGTACATCGACCCCATCGCCTCGATCCTCTCCGACCCGAAGTACGCGGCTCTGCGGATCGCCACCGTCATCGAGCCCGACTCGCTGCCCAACCTGGTCACCAACGCCGGTGGTACCAACAGCACAACCGCGGCCTGCGTCACCATGAAGAACAACGGCAACTACGAGAAGGGCGTCTCCTACGCCCTGGACAGGCTCGGCGCCATCGCGAACGTCTACAACTACATCGACGCCGGCCACCACGGCTGGCTCGGCTGGGACAGCAACCTCGGCCCGGCCGTGCAGGAGTTCGCCAAGGTCGCCACGACCAACGGCGCGAGCGTGAACGACGTGGCCGGGTTCATCACCAACACCGCCAACTACAGCCCGGTCAAGGAGCCCAACTTCAAGGTCACCGACACGGTGAACGGCCAGACCGTGCGCCAGTCGAAGTGGGTCGACTGGAACCAGTACGTGGACGAGCAGTCGTACGCGCTCGCCCTGCGGGACAAGCTGGTCGCGGCCGGGTTCAACTCCGGCCTCGGCATGCTGATCGACACCTCCCGCAACGGCTGGGGCGGCTCCGCACGGCCCACCGGCCCCGGCCCGACGACCTCCGTCGACGACTACGTCAACGGCAGCCGCATCGATCGGCGCATCCACGCCGGCAACTGGTGCAACCAGAGCGGCGCCGGACTCGGTGAACGACCCACAGCAGCGCCGGCCGCCGGTATCGACGCCTACGTGTGGGTCAAGCCTCCGGGCGAGTCCGACGGCTCCAGCACCGCCGTCTCCAACGACGAGGGCAAGGGCTTCGACCGCATGTGCGACCCCACGTACGGCGGCAACGTCCTCAACGGCAACAACCCGACCGGCGCCCTGGCGAACGCGCCCCTGGCCGGACACTGGTTCTCCGCCCAGTTCCGGCAACTGATGCAGAACGCCTACCCGCCGCTGTCATAGCCACCTGACGCGGCCCGCCGGGCGGTCTTTCGGGAGGACCGGGCCGGCGGGTCGCGTCCGCCGCGTCCCCCGACAACCTGTGTGCGCAGACCGGCTCCCGAGGCGTCAGTTTGCCTGGTCCTGCGACACGACCCGTTGGAACCGGAGGTCGCCACCTCCCCTGCTTCACAACCCCCGGGGGCGATCCGGGTCGGGGTGCTGATCGGACCTGACGGTCAGCGCCGCGCAAGCCAGGCCGGTCGAGATGAGGAACGCTGTCCCGTCGGCGGCGGTACGTCAACACGGCGCCTCGCCTCGATCACGTCACACACCGCGGCCGCGCGCGTACAGCCCGACACCGACGACAAGGGGCCTGACGGGGTCCTTGTCGTCGGAAACGCGGCCCGGGTCGTCCGCATGGCGTGGTTCGGTCGGATGTCCGGCACCGGCCGTCGGATCGTACGGCGGGAGCCCCTGTCGCGTGGTCCGGCCGAGGCACCCCGACCGGCTTGCGCGGCCCGTTCGGACCGGTCGGAACGCCGTGCGGCAAGAGTGCCTCTAGGCTGGAAAACGGCCTCTGGAGACGAGCCCTCATGGGCACCACGGTCCGGACGGAGGTGTGGCGCGTGGACATGGCCGACCCACAGGACGCTCCCACTGCCGTGGTCATGGTCGACCCGGACGGCCAGGTGAGCGGCTGGAGCGAAGGAGCGCTTCACCTGTTGGGCTGGACGGCCGAGGACACCGTCGGACGGCCCGTGACGGACCTGCTGGTCGGCCCTCCGCCACCTGGGTTCCCCGAGAGTCACGGCACCGATGCCACCCCCTCCGGTCCCATCACGCTGCGTCACCGGGACGGCTCGGCAGTGGACGCCGTGGTGACGGTCCAGCCGCTGCTCGGCTCCCGCGGGCAGGCGCAGGACCGGGTGATGACCGTGCAGCGGTGGGACCGGCGGCCGGTCATCGCCGACCGGGCCTTCGAGCAGTGTCCCTTCGCACTGGGCGTCTACGACCCCGAACTGCGGTTCCTGTGGATCAACGCCTCCTCGGGCCGGGTCATCGCGCACTCCGAGGAACAGGTGCTCGGCAAGAAGTACCGCGAAGTGCTTCCCGAATTCGACCGTTCACTGTTTCCCGAACGGGACGACAAGCCCTACACCGACCAGCTCGCCGAGGTGGCCAGGACGGGTCGGCCCGCACGCCTGATCACCGTATTCCGTCCGCTGGGCAGCAACTACGCCAATGCCTGGGCCACCAGCATCTGGCCCGTCCGGGATGCCGAGGGCACGGTCCGCGCGGTCGCCAACTGGGGATTCGACATGAGCGCCGAGTACTGGGCCCGGCAGCGGCTGCTCATGCTCAATGAAGCCGGCCGGGACATCGGCCGGACGCTCGACGTGATCGGAACGGCCCAGGAGCTGACACAGAGCTCCGTGCCAGGCTTCACCGACCTCGTGACCGTGGACCTCTTCGACGAGGTGCTGCGCGGAGAGGAACCGCCCTCCGCATCCCTGATCACCAGCGGAGAGGCCCTCACGCTCAGCCGCGCCGCCCGGCACAGTGCCGGGGAGGGCAGCGACGGGCACATCGGATCTCCCACACCCGTCACCCTCGCCCTCGACTCCGTCGCCGTCCGCTGCATGACCACCGGCACCTCCCAGGTCGAACTCGCCGGCGAGCTCGGTCCGGGCGGTGAATGGGCCTTCGGGCCCGGTCTCGCCGCCGACCCCGCCCACTGGCCGCCCGGCAATCCGCTGATCGACGCCTCCCTCGCCGTGGAGGGACTGACCGGCCGGATCACGGTGCCGCTGCGTGCGCGCGGGGCACTGCTCGGAGTCGTCACGTTCTCCCGCACCGACCGGCCGGAGGCGTTCACCGCGGACGACCTGATCCTGGCCGAAGAGCTGACGGCCAAGGCAGCCGTCGCCATCGACAACGCCCGCCGGTACTCACGCGAGCGCACCACCGCACTGACGCTGCAACGCAGCCTGCTGCCGCAGGGGTTGCCCAACCAGGAGGCGGTCGAGGTCGCATCGCGCTACCTACCCGCAGGCACCGGCGCGGAAGTCGGCGGTGACTGGTTCGACGTCATCCCCCTGTCCGGAGCCAGGGTCGCGCTGATCGTCGGCGACGTCGTCGGCCACGGCCTGCACGCCTCGGCCAGCATGGGCAGACTCCGCACGGCGGTCCGCACCCTGGCCGACGTCGACCTGCCGCCCGACGAACTGCTGACACACCTCGACGACCTGGTCCTCCACCTGGCCAGCGACCTCCAGCCGACCAGCCACTTCCAGACGACCGGAGAGACGGGCGCCACCTGTCTGTACACCGTCTACGATCCGGTCACCCGCCGACTGACGCTGGCCAGCGCCGGACATCCGCTTCCGCTGATCCTCTCCCCGGACGGAACCAGGATCACCGTCTCCGCACAACCGGGGCCTCCCCTGGGCATCGGCGGGCTGCCGTTCGAGGCGACCGAGATCGAACTCCCCGAGGGGAGCCTGCTCGCCCTCTACACCGACGGGCTGGTCGAAAGCCGGGTACGCGACGTCGACCAGGGGATCGACGAGCTGCTGCGGGTCCTGGACCCCACGGCGAACTCCCTCGAGGCCCTGTGCGACACGGTGCTGCACACCACCCTTCCCGACCGCCGCACCGACGACGCCGCCGTGCTGCTCGCTCGCACCCGCGCCCTGGATCCCCAGCACGTCGCCGACTGGGATGTCGAGCCGGACTTCGCACAGGTGCCGCGCGTCAGGAAGATCGCCATCGACCAGGTGGACGCCTGGGGCCTGGAGGAGGCGGCCTTCATCACCGAGCTGGTCGTCAGCGAGTTGGTCACCAACGCCATCAGATACGGCGAGCCCCCGATCAGGCTTCGACTGATCCGTGACACCGCCCTGATCTGCGAGGTCTCGGACTGCAGCAACACCGCCCCGCATCTGCGCCGGGCCCGCGCCTTCGACGAGGGCGGGCGCGGCCTGCTGCTCGTCGCCCAGCTCACCCAGGGATGGGGCACCCGGCACACCCCTCACGGCAAGACCATCTGGTGCGCGCAGTCCCTCCCCCAGCCCGGATCGGGCTGATGCGACGGACAAGCACTTCGCAGAACAAGGCGAAAAGGCGACCACCGGGTGAACGTAGAGCCGCGGAGCGCTGAAGACTGTGGCCATGGACCGTTCAATGGCCGACTCCGGAGCGAAGCCCGCGAGGTCGTCCGGTGACCGCAGCAGGCCCGCGCGCTCCACTCCGGAGACATCCGTGGCAGCTCGCCTGGCCCACCTCCAGCAGACGGCGGGGAACGCCGCCGTCGTCCGCGTACTGGGAAAGCAGGGGGAGGACGACGGCGAGACCTCGGGGGCAACGAACACTGCCCCTTGAGCCCTCCCCCTTAACGGCAGGTTTCACGTACAACAACTAGACACGGCACCCTAGTTGCCAAGGAGGATCTCCTGTGCGCTCTGTCGATCGGGAGCACCAGAAGGCCGGCGAGCGGACACCGGGCACGGCGCGCCGGTCACAGCCGCCGACGACCATGAGCAGCGCATGGGTGAGGCATCTGCAGCGTGCGGCCGCGGACGGGATCACCCCGTCGTCCAGCGGAGTCGGCCCGGAGGCCGCGACCCCCGACCGGGCGCAGGTACAGCGAACCGCGGTCGACGAAAGCCTGCGGTCGTCGGCGCACCCGCTCGACCCCACGCTGCGCGGTGAGATGGAGGCACGGTTCGGCGGTGCCGACTTCAGTGGCGTACGAGTGCACGACGGGCCGGTGGCGCAGCGCGCTGCCGCCGCCGTCGAGGCGAAGGCGTTCACCAGCGGCGCCCACATCGTCGACGGCGGCGGGATGTCGAAGAAGGACTGGGCGCACGAGTTGGCGCACACACTCGACCAGGCGGCGGGACCTGTGCCGGGCATCGACAACGGCGGGGGTCTGCGTATCTCGGCGGAGGGCGACGCGGGTGAGCGCCGGGCGGTCGGCGTGGCCGACCAGGTCATGGGAGCCCCCGCGCCCGTCCAGCGGGTGCCGGCCGAGTACGGCCACGCGGGACACGTCCACACGCAGCCGCACACCGGTCCGGCGTCCGTCCAGCGGACGCACGGGAGCACCGCGGTCGAGGACCCTGCCGCCCAGGAGGCCGAGCAGCAGGCCAACGGAGCGGAGGCCATCGCCCGCCTGAGCCAGTCGATCGAGCAGCACACGGTCCAGGCCAAGATGAAGAAGAACGTTTTCGCGCCGGGGACCTGGTGGCCCGAGCAATGGATGCTCCAAGGGACGTCTCGGCTCAGGAAGACCCTGGACCGGCGTGTGATGCGTGGCGAGGCGTTCAGCGACCAGGACCTGGACGACATCAGGCACCTCTCCCAGGTCAATCCGCAGTGGCTCGACGCCGTGGGCATCGGCACCTACGAGCAGGCCGAGAACTACACCAAGGGCCGCTTCGACGACTGGCTGACCCTGCCCGCGGGCAAGCGCGTGCTCACGGCCACCTTGGCCGTCCGCGCCAACCACCCCGCCGTGCGCGACGCGGGCAAGGACACGCCGATCTCCCCCGACTACACGCTCGGCAGGTTCATGCTCACCCAGGCGCCCAGCACCTCGCCGCAGGAGAAGCAGGCCCTGGAACGGGAACGGGACCAGCAGATCCGGGACACGGCCGTCGACACCCTGCACCCGGCAGGGATCGCACCCGAGCGCCTGCACCCGGACGGCATCCCCGAGACGGGCCCTACGACCAGCAAGGGCAAGGGCAGAAGCACGGCGCCGAACGTCGTGGCGCAGGACGCCCGGGCCCGCGAGATGCTCACCAAGGTGCTGCTCATCCTGCAGAACGGACTGAAGCTGTACGACCCGAAGGCCGGCGCGCACGTGGCCGACTACGAAAAGGACGTCATTCGCGCCCTCGCCCACGGCGGGCGCGTGAACATTCGCATTCCCGCCCTCGGCTCCGCGGACGAACCGGCCTACTCGCTCCCGCACTTCCTGGGGGTGACCCAGGACGACCGCACGAACACCCGCGCCGGTGACGTGATCGACCGCGGCTTCGCCACGCACCGCACCGCCATCACGGCCAACAAGGACGGCAAGCCCGGTACGTTCAAGGAGAAGGGCGGCCCGCTGGCGTCACTCACCAACATGGTGTCCGTCGGAGCCGACCGTCCGGACCTGTGGGGACAGAACATCTCCGGCGGGGGTCTCGGCTCCAAGGACTGGAACGGCGATGTCGTGCTGCCGAACGGGTCGCACGGCCACATGCTGCTGGTCTACCACCGTCCGACGACGAGGAAGGACGGTTCGCTGCAGATCGGCATCGAGACCCTCGCCCCGCATGCCTCCAGTCCGGTGGGCTACCAGCACGACTTCCGCTCCACCGAGGCCACCGCGAACCCTGAGTCGGTCCTGCACGGCCACAAGGGCGACAAGGTCGGCTCGGGCGGGCTGGGCAAGAACGAGCGCCTGGTCGAACTCGCGGAGATGGGCAACGCCCGTGCCGGCGGAGACTGGCGCGCCTTCCTCGACGAGATCAAGAAGGAGTGGGATGCCGCGCTGGCGGCGACCGACGACGGCTCCGAGCAACGGCGGCTCCTGTACCAGGGCCTGGTCGGTCCACGGACCCGTCAGGAATCCTGACGCGACGACCATCAGGCCGCCCGGGCCCTGGTACGGGAGCCGGTAGCGTCAGCCCAGGTTTCCCAGTCGGGCGTCGCGCCAGAGATCCACCCCGCCGTCGGTGGCGTACCTGTCGATCTCGGCCAGTTCCTCGGCGGTGAAATCGAGGTGGTCGAGGGCGGCCACGTTCTGCTCCAACTGCTCGGTGCTGGAAGCACCGATGACGAGGGAGGTGACACGCGGGTCGCGCAGGGCCCAGGCCAGGGCCATCTGGGCCAGGGTCTGGCCGCGGCGTCCGGCGATGTCATTGAGGGCGTTCAGACGCTCGCGCATGTCATCGGTCAGCCAGGCGGCGTCCAAGGACGTGCCGCGCGACGCGCGCGAGCCCTCGGGGATCCCGTCGAGGTAGCGGCCGGTCAGCAGGCCCTGCGCGAGAGCGGTGAAGCCGATGACGCCGAAGCCCTCCTCCTGAGCCGCGTCGAGCAGCCCGTCCGTCTCGATCCACCGGTTGAGCATGCTGTACGACGGCTGGTGGATGAGAAGGGGAGTGCCCAGGTCCCGGAGGATCGCGGCCGCCTGCCGAGTGCGGTCGGCGTCGTAGGAGGAGATCCCGACGTAGAGGGCCTTGCCCTGACGGACCGCGGTGTCGAGCGCGCCCATCGTCTCCTCCAGGGGCGTGCTCGCGTCCAGCCGGTGGGAGTAGAAGATGTCGACGTAGTCCAGACCCATGCGCTGCAGGGATTGGTCCAGCGAGGCCAGCACGTACTTCCGCGAGCCACCGCCCTGGCCGTAGGGTCCGGGCCACATGTCCCAGCCAGCCTTGGTGGAGATCACGAGCTCGTCGCGGTACGGCGCGAGGTCCTGCTTGAGCAGACGCCCGAAGTTGCGCTCGGCGGAGCCGTAGGGCGGCCCGTAGTTGTTGGCCAGGTCGTGGTGGGTGACCCCGAGGTCGAAGGCGCGCAGGGCGATCTCGCGCTGCACTTCGAAGGGGCGGTCGTCACCGAAGTTGTGCCAGTAGCCGAGGGACAGGACGGGCAGGTCGAGTCCCGAGCGTCCGGTGCGCCGGTAACGCATGGGGCCGTCGTAGCGCTCGGGGTTCGCCACGTGGTTCATCGGATGGTCTCCGGGTGGTGCGATGCGGGATGCCCCGGGGGGCGGGAACCGTGCCCACCTTCCTCCGCCGTGATCGGGAAGTCCAACCCTTCCCGCGCATCGGATTCAGCAGCGTCGATTCTGAATCCGTGCAGGCGGGGCGTGCAAAAGAGTCCGGCAACCTTTTCGCCTCGGGCGGTCACTGAAGGGTGCACCATCAGCTCGCTCTCCCGAACGGACAGACAGACAATGCAGACAGCGAGGCAGGCCGCGCGGCGGCGCAGGCAGAGACGAAGGCTCGTGCTGGGCGCCACGGTGGGGTTGGGCGTCACCGGCGTTCTCGCCTACTTCGTCATGGGGCTGGTCCCGGACAGAAGGGCCGATGCGGTCACCGCCGCGGCCACGCCGGTCGCGACCACTGCGGTCAGATCCACCCCCACGGCCGAGACCGGCACTCCGGACGCGTCGGCCAGTGCCGCTTCCCCGACCGGCACGCCCAAGCCGACAGCTTCCGCGGCCACGCCCGCCGCGCGGAAGTCGGCCAAGGTCACCTCGCCGGCACCGCGCAGGACGGCCGCCACCACGTCGTCGGCAGGGCGGATCCAGCCCGGGACCTCCTACAAGGGAGTCGCCACCGCCTACGAGGCCAAGGACGGAGACGGTGCCTGTCTGTTCGGCCCGAGCCCCGACCTCATGATCGCGGCGATGAACACCACCGACTACGAGACGTCCAGGGCGTGCGGCGCGTACGTGCTCGTGCGCGCGGCCAACGGCAGGTCCATCACGGTACGGATCACCAATGAATGCCCGCTGCCCTGCGCTCCCGGACAACTCGACCTCAGCCAGCAGGCCTTCGCCAAACTCGCCGATCTCAGCGTCGGCCGGCTCGCGATCACCTGGAGCCTGGTGAGCCCCAGCTCGATCGGCACCATCTCCATCCGGTACAAGACGGGGTCCAGCGTCTACTGGTGCGGCATCCAGGTCATCGACCACCGAAACCCCGTGACGGGACTGGAGGTACGGACCGGGAGCGGCTGGCGGCGGCTGCCGCGGACCAGCTACAACTACTTCCTTTCCGCCGACGGCGCCGGGTGCGGCAGCTCCATCAGGATCACGGACATCTACGGCCAGCAACTGACCATCGGCGGCCTCGCCGTGAAGCCGAACGTCGTGCAGCACACCCAGGTGCAGTTCGCCCGGCACTGAGCACACAGGCCACCGCTACGGCCGTCGTGCATCCCTCGCCGGGCGCCGTGTGGACCGGCGAGGGATCAGTACCGGCTGTACGAGCCGGCGCCGGTCCACACCGGGGCGGCCGTTGATGACGGCGATCAGCAGGTCGACCGCCGCGTCGCCGGTGCGGTCCGGACGGAGGCTGAGCGTGGTGACGGGTGGGGTGGTCGTGGCGTAGTCGGGGTCCTCGCTGACGCAGGCCACCAGGAGATCCCGCGGTACCCGAAGACCGTGGTGGCGCGCGGCGGCCAGGATGTTGTGACCGGAGTCGGAGTAGACGCCGATGACGGCGTCCGGTCTCGGATCGTGGTCGAGCAGCCGGGCGACCGCCTCCTGTTCCGCCGTGAAGTAGTCGGGCATCGACGCGTACTCCTCCACCAGGACGGGCATGTCCTTTTCGGCGCACCAGAGCCGGTAGGCGTCGGCGATCAGGCGCGGGTACGCGTCGTCGTGCACGGGCAGGGTGAGCCCGATCCTCCGGGCACCGGAGTCCACGAGGTGGTCGAGCAGGAGCCGCAGACCAGTGTCGTGGTCGGCGTCGACCCACGCGTCGCACCAGTGCGCTTCGGGCGGCCGGCCTTCGCAGACCAGGGGGATGCCGCGCTCGTTCAGCAGGGAACGTACGTGGTCGTCCGCGCGTGGGCCGACGTGGATGACGCCGTCCATCGGAGTGTTCAGCCACATCCACGGCGACATCGAGTTCGGCATCACCTGCAGCAGGTAACCGCGCTGGTGTGCCGCCGCCATGGCAGCCAGCACCAGGTGTGCGTAGAACGGGATCTCGGTGTAGGGGACGGGCAGGTCGCCGTACGTGGTCATGGTCAGGCCGAGCACCCCGGTGGCGCCGCGGGCCCGGGCGCGGGCGGTGCTGGCGGGGGCGTAGCCGAGTTCGCCCGCTGCGGCCATGACGCGTTGCCTGGTCGCCTCGGAGAGCCGACCGGTGCCGTTGAGCGCGTTGGACACCGTGGCCGTGGAGACGCCGGCCCTGGCGGCCACGGCGTCCAGCGTGGGACGTCGCCAGACACGCGAACTCGTCATACGGACCCCACGTTCCCAACTGCCCTGTGACGCCTTGTGGTTAAGAGCTTAATCAGTCAGCGTGCCCGGCGACGGCCCCTGCTGCCGGTGGACGGGGCTGAAGCGTTGACACGTCACCAGGACATGAAGAGGACTCGGTGGAAGCGACACATACACAGGTGCGGCGAAGCACCACATCTCCGGTCGTTGCGGCGCGTCGGGCGCTGTGGACCTTCGTCGTCGCCAACTTGGTGATCGTCGAGGTGCTCTTCCTCACGGCAGGGACCGGTCAGAACGCAGTGCTCACGGCCGCCAAGTTCTTCGGCCTGCACGCCGCCGTACTGATGCTGTTCCAGCTGCTGCTGGTGGCACGGCTGCCGTGGCTCGACCGCCGCATCGGCATGGACCGGTTGACGCTGTGGCACCGATGGGTCGGCTTCACCCTGCTGTGGACCATCCTCGCCCATGCCGTCCTGGTGGTGCTGGGCTACGCGAAACTGAGTAGCTCGTCGGTACCGAAGACGTTCTCCTCGCTGGCCGATGTGCCGGCCTCCTTGCTGGGGATGTGTGCGGCGGCGATCGTCGTGGTGATCGCCGTGGTATCCGCCCGCTATGTGAGACGGCGGCTGCCCTACGAGGTCTGGCACGGCCTGCACCTGCTGCTGTACGTGGCATTGGGGCTGGCGTTCGTGCACCAGTTGCGGGAGACCACGACGTTCAGGTCCTCCGCGTTCGCGGAGATCTACTGGTGGGCCCTGTGGCTGTTCGCCTTCGGTGCCCTGATCGCGGGGCGGGTCGTCATGCCTCTGTGGCGCAACGTCTATCACCGCTTCGAGGTCGCCGCGGTGGTGGTGGAATCCGACAACGTGGTTTCGGTGCATGTCACCGGCCGCCGTCTCGACAGACTGCCGGTCCGGGCCGGGCAGTTCTGCATCTGGCGGTTTCCCGGGCACAACCCCTGGTGGCTGGCCAATCCGTTCTCCCTGTCGGCAGCGCCCGACGGCAGGACGCTGCGCCTGACCGCCAAGGCGCTCGGCAGCACCAGCGCCGGACTGCGGCACCTCGAGGTCGGCAGCCGCGCAGTCGTCGAGGGCCCGTACGGGGCGTTCACGTCACTGCACCGAACGCGGTCCGGTGCGTTGCTGATCGCAGGAGGCGTCGGTATCACGCCCATCCGCGCGCTGCTGGAGGAGGAATCGGCCGGTGATGTCGTCGTGCTGTACCGCGTGCGCAGTGAGAGTGACGCGGTCCTGGTCGACGAGGTGCGTTCGCTGGTGGCCCGCAGCGGCGGCCGGCTGCACCTGCTCACCGGCCGGCGGGGCGAGGGGGCGTCGCCCTTCGAGCCGGACGGTCTGCGGGCCCTGGTCCCGGACGTGGCCGAACGCGACGTGTACGTCTGCGGGCCGCCGGCGATGACGTCGGCCGTCCTCAGTGCCCTGCGCACGCTGGGGGTCTCCCGACGGCAGGTGCACGCGGAGCGGTTCGGCCTGGCCTGACGATGCGTTCATGGCAGCGGCTCCACGCGCGGTGACGATGCCTCGCCCGTTTCGCGTATCAGCGAGGGCGTGATCGTCACCGCCGCGGCCATGTGTAGCGGGTCTCGCTGAACGTCGGTAGCTTGCCGAAAGCGAATCCCACAGCGGGCTCGACGCGATACAGCCTGACCTCGCCGGCGACGACGGCCTCGCCCAACCCGTACCAGGTGCCCTCAGGGCTGGTCAGATGCGCGCCGTACTTGCGCTCGAAATCCGCAGCGGCCTGCTCACGCTCGGAGCGCCCGTCCACTGTGTATGCGGCGCCCTCGATGACGACGTCCACACCGGTCAGGGCATTCGTGCCGGTCGTCAGCACACAGCGGGGATTGCGTTCGAGATTTCGCGCCTTGCGCTCCTGGCCGCCGGTCGTGAAGCACAGTCCGCCCAGACTCCAGGCAGCCAACAGCGGCGTCACATGCGGTCGCCCCTCGGGCCGCACCGTGGACAGCCAGAACAACTCCGCCTCAGTGATGACCGCCAACGCCGACGCCCACGGTGTCGCTCGCGCACTTGGGGACGAGAAGGGTCCCAGGAAGACATCCGGTTCGCTGGTCAGCATGGTGTGGCCCCTGTCAGTCATGGTCAGCCGTGGTCGCCGGCGAGCCGGCGTCGTCTCCTGGTGATGACCCGGGTTCGCAGCGAAACTCATCGGTCGCGATCTCGACGCAAGAGACATCCCATCACAGATGGAGAACATTGATGGGATGGATATGGCTACGACATCCCATGTCGCGCCCTCCTCACCTCACCCCTCCCGCAAATCCCCTCCCGTTTCCGTCCCACCCCTAGACAACCCCGTGGGCCCCACTCTATAAACATCCCATCTCTCCACCAGCGACACCCAATCGTCGCACCGGCGTAACAACCCCGCCTCCGGGACAAGCGCGAGGAAGTACCCATGAGACTCAGAACCGCACTCAGCTCCACCGCGTCCGTCGTCTGCGCGCTGACGCTGCTCAGCGCGTGCAGCGGCGGCTCCGGCACCTCCGCCTCGTCGAGCGACAAGCCGCTCGTGGGCGTCGACTACCCGCGGTCCGACACCGACTTCTGGAACTCGTACATCAAGTACACGCCCGACTTCGGCAAGCAGCTCGGCCTGTCCCTCAAGACCACGAACTCCCAGAACGACGTAGCCAAGCTCACCGCCAACGCGCAGACGTTCATCAGCCAGGGCGTCAAGGGCATCGCGATGGCGCCGCAGGACACCGCGGCGATCGCGCCGACCCTGGCCCAGCTGGAGGCCAAGAAGATCCCCGTCGTCACCGTCGACACCCGTCCCGACAGCGGCAAGGTGTTCATGGTGGTGCGGGCCGACAACCGCGCCTACGGCGAGAAGGCCTGCCAGTTCCTCGGCACGAAGCTCGGCGGCAAGGGCAAGGTCGTCATGCTGGAGGGCGGCCTCGACTCGATCAACGGCCGTGACCGCACCGAGGCGTTCAACGACTGCATGAAGAAGAACTACCCCGGCATCAAGGTGTTCGGCGAGGCCACCAACTGGGACGGCGCGGTCGCCGCGCAGAAGCTGCAGACGGACCTCACCGCCAACCCGGACATCAAGGGCGTCTACATGGAGTCCAGCTTCGGTCTGTCCGGCACGCTGCAGGTGCTCAAGCAGAAGAACCTGCTGGTGGGTCCGAAGGACAAGAAGCACGTCTTCATCGTGTCCAACGACGGGATCCCCGAGGAGCTCAAGGACATCGCCGCGGGCAAGATCGACGCCACCGTCTCCCAGCCCGCCGACCTGTACGCCAAGTACGCCCTGTACTACCTGAAGGCGGCGATCGACGGGAAGACGTTCAAGCCGGGCAAGACCGATCACGACAGCACGATCATCAAGGTCCGTGACGGCCTGCTGGAGGACCAGCTCTCCGCTCCCCTGGTCACCGCCGACGGAGGCACCTACGGCGGCGTGGCCAGCGTCAAGAGCGACGACACGTCGCTGTGGGGCAACAACCTCGGCTGACCTGCCTTCCAGGGACCCAACGGCTATCCAGTACAAGGCGGTTGAGATGAGCGACGGGGAGCGTACTGTCACCCCCGCGCCCGCCCCGGCGGACGACGGGCGGGCCTCCGCGGCCCCGCCCGTCGTCGAGGCGGCGGGCATAGTCAAACGATTCGGTCCGACGGTCGCCCTCGACGGAGCCCGGATCACCATCAGGCCCGGCGAGACGCACGCGCTCGTCGGCCGCAACGGGGCCGGCAAGTCGACCCTCGTGTCCGTCCTGACGGGCCTGCAGGCCCCCGACGAGGGCACGGTCACCTTCGGCGGCGACCCCGCACCACGGCTCAGCGACCGCGACGCCTGGCGCCGGCGCGTGGCCTGTGTCTACCAGAAGTCGACGATCATCCCCACGCTGACCGTCGCCGAGAACCTCTTCCTGAACCGCCACCACCACGGCCGCAACCGGCTGATCAGCTGGGCCGGCGTCCGCGGCCGGGCGCAGGAGCTGCTGTCGGCGTGGTCGGTGGACGTCGACCCGCAGTCTCCGGCCGGCGAACTCAGCGTGGAACAGCGGCAGTTCGTCGAGATCGCCCGGGCGCTGTCCTTCGGGGCCCGGTTCATCATCCTCGACGAGCCCACCGCACAGCTCGACGCGGCGGCCATCAACCGGCTCTTCGACCGCATCCGCGACCTGCAACGCCAGGGCGTCACCTTCCTGTTCATCAGTCACCACCTCCAGGAGGTCTACGAGATCTGCGACATGGTGACGGTGTTCCGCGATGCCCGGCACATCGTGACCGCGCCGGTCGCCGAACTGCCCCGGGCCGAGCTGGTCGCCGCCATGACCGGTGAGGCCGCGGCCGACCGGCGGCAGGAGCGCGCCGGCAGCCGGGACGAGAACGCCGCACCCGCGCTGTCCGTACACGCCCTGGGCAGCGACGACACCTACACCGACGTCACCTTCCAGGTGGGCGCCGGTGAGATCGTCGGTCTCGCGGGTGCCGCCGCCAGCGGACGGACGGAGGTCGCCGAGACCGTCGTAGGACTGCGGGCCGCGGCGACCGGGGAGCTGGAGATCGCCGGGCGCCGGCCCCGGCCGGGCAGCGTGCCCGCCGCGCTCGCCGCAGGCGCCGGGTTCGTCCCGCAGGACCGACATCACCAGGGATTCGTGCCGGACATGTCGATCGCCGACAACGCGACCTTGTCCGTGCCCAAGCGGCTCGGGAAGAACGGCTTCCTCAGCCGCGGCCGCCGGGACCGGCTCGCCGAGGGCATGATCGAGAACCTGGCGATCAAGACCCCCGGACCGGAACTGCCCGTCTCCGCCCTCTCGGGCGGCAACCAGCAGAAGGTCGTCATGGCGCGCGCCCTGGCCGACGACCCCCGACTGCTGGTCCTGATCAACCCGACCGCCGGCGTGGACGTGCGCTCCAAGGAGTTCCTCCTCGGCAAGGTCGAGGAGACCGCCGAGTCCGGCACCGGAGTGCTCATCGCCTCCGACGAACTCGACGACCTGCGCATGTGCGACCGGATCCTGGTGATGTTCCAGGGCCGGGTCACGACCGAGATACCCCGCGGCTGGCACGACCACGACCTCGTGGCCGCGATGGAAGGAGTGGACCTCAATGCCTGAAACCGTCCTCGCGGACGCCGCCGCCCAGTCCGTCGACCCCGGGCACAAGCGCACCGCGCTGCTCGGCGGCCGGATCCCGCTGGCCCGGCTGCGCGATCTGGCGCTCGTCCCGGCGATCGTCGTCATCGCGATCGTGGGCCAGATCGTCAACCCGGTCTTCCTGCAGGCCGACAACCTCATCAACGTCCTGCAGACCATGTCCGAGATGGCCCTGCTGGTCCTCGCCCAGACGATGATCCTGATCGTCAAGAAGATGGACCTCTCCCTGGAGTCCACGATGGGCCTGGCCCCCGGCGTCGCGGCCTGGCTGGTCGTCCCGGCCGGCGCCGGACACGGACTCGGTCTGCTCCCCGGCGCCTGGGCCGTCCCCATCACCCTCGCCGTGGGCGCGCTCGTCGGCGTGATCAACTCGCTGCTGATCATCCGTTTCGGCCTCAACGGCTTCATCGTCACGCTCGGCATGCTGATCGTGCTGCGCGGCATCCTCACCGGCATCTCCGGCGGCCAGACCTTCTTCCAGTTGCCGCAGTCGATGCTCTACGCCGGCACCGCCGAATGGTTCGGCATGCCCGCCTCCATCTGGATCTGCCTGGCCCTGTTCGCCGTCGCGATCGTGGTGCTCGGCTGGACCAGCTTCGGCCGCTCGCTGTACGCCATCGGCGGCAACGTCGACGCGGCGAAGGCGGCCGGCATCCGCACCGACCGGGTGCTGTGGATCGTCATCGTCACCGGCAGCGTGCTCGCCGCCCTCGCCGGGCTGATGCTCTCCGGACGCCTCGCCTCGGTCGCCTCCGCACAGGGCAACGGCTACATCTTCACCGTCTTCGCCGCCGCCGTCATCGGAGGCATCAGCCTCAACGGCGGCAAGGGCACCATGTTCGGCGCGTTCTGCGGCATCCTGCTGCTCTTCATGATCCAGAACGTGCTGACGCTGGCCGGTGTCCCGGCCCAGTGGATCGGCGCCCTCAACGGCCTGATCATCCTGGTCGCCCTCGCCATCTCCCGCATCACCGGCGGCAAGGTCCAGGAGTGACCCGGGCGGCCCGTCGGCCGCCCGACCTCCGCCACGTTCACGTCTCGTCGCAAGGGGACCCGTCTCCCTTGCCCCTCACAGGAGTTGCCGCCATGTCCTCCCCCGTTCCCGCATCCGCCCGCATCACCGCCCTGGACGTCCTGGACGTGCGGTTCCCCACCTCCGAGCACCTCGACGGCTCCGACGCGATGAACCCCGAGCCCGACTACTCCGCCGCCTACGTGATCCTGCGCACCGACGCGGGCGACGGACTGGAGGGCCACGCCCTGGCCTTCACCACCGGACGCGGCAACGACGCCCAGGCCGCCGCCATCGCCACCCTCGCCCCACACGTGGTGGGCCTGTCGGTGGAGCAGGTCTGCTCCGACCTCGGCGCGTTCTCCCGCTCCCTCGTCCACGACCCGCAACTGCGCTGGCTGGGACCGGAGAAGGGCGCCATCCACATGGCGACCGGCGCGGTCGTCAACGCCGCCTGGGACCTGGCCGCCAAGCGCGCGGGCAAGCCCGTGTGGCGCTTCCTGGGCGAGATGTCGCCGGAGGAGCTGGTCGCCCAGGTGGACTTCCGCTGGCTGTCCGATGCCCTCACTCCCGACGAAGCGCTCGACATCCTGCGCCGGGCCGAACCGGGCCGCGAGCAGCGCATCGCCCGCCTCCTCGACCAGGGCTACCCCGCCTACACGACCACCCCCGGCTGGCTCGGCTACTCCGACGAGAAGCTGGCCCGCCTCGCCCACGAGGCCGTCGCGGACGGCTTCACGCAGATCAAGCTGAAGGTCGGCGCATCCCTGGAGGACGACATCCGGCGCCTGCGCGTCGCCCGCGAGGCCGTCGGCCCGGACATCCGCATCGCGGTGGACGCCAACCAGAGGTGGGACGTCCAGCCCGCCATCGACTGGATGCGCGCCCTGGCCCCCTACGACCCGTACTGGATCGAGGAGCCCACCTCCCCCGACGACATCCTCGGCCACGCCGCCGTCCGCAAGGCGCTCACCCCCATCAAGGTCGCCACCGGCGAGCACATCGCCAACCGGGTGGTCTTCAAGCAGCTGCTGCAGGCCGGCGCGGTCGACATCGTGCAGATCGACTCCGCCCGCGTCGGCGGCGTCAACGAGAACATCGCCATCCTGCTGCTGGCAGCGAAGTTCGGCGTGCCGGTCTGCCCGCACGCCGGCGGCGTCGGCCTGTGCGAGATGGTGCAACACCTGTCGATGTTCGACTACATCGCCGTCTCCGGCACCACCGAGGACCGGGTCATCGAGTACGTCGACCACCTGCACGAGCACTTCGTGGACCCGGTCCGCATCGTCGACGGCCACTACCTCGCGCCGACGCTGCCCGGACTGAGCGCCCAGATGCACCCCGCCTCCCTCAAGGAGTACAGCTACCCCGACGGCCCCGTCTGGTCCACCCGTGTCTGAACCCCTCCCCCTGGTCGACGCCCACCACCACGTGTGGGACCTGGACCGCCGACCCCAGCCATGGCTGGACGAGCCCGGTCTCGAGCCGATCCGCCGCAGCCACGGCATCGAGGACCTGCGACGGGCCGCCGACCGGCCCCTCGCGGGGCACCGGCTGACCAGCACGGTGGTCGTGCAGTGCGTGACGGCCGTGGAGGAGACGGCGGACCTGCTCGACCTCGCCGGCCGGGACCCACTGATCGGCGCCGTGGTCGGCTGGGCGGATTTGACGTCCCCCACGATCGGCGACGTACTCGACGAACTGCGCGCCCAGCCAGGGGGCGGGTACCTGCGGGCCCTGCGCCACCTGGTGCAGGGCGAGTTGGACCCGGAGTGGCTGCAGCAGCCGTCCGTCGAACAGGGCCTGCGCGCCGTACAGGACCGGGACCTCGGCTACGACGTGCTCATCCGCAGTCACCAGTTCCCCCAGGCCATCCGCCTCGCCCAGCGCTTCCCCGACCTGCCGCTCGTCCTGGACCACGCCGGCAAACCACCCATCGGACAGCCCTCGTTGTCCGACTGGGCGCGCGATGTGCACGCGCTGGCGCGCTACCCGCAGGTGCGGTGCAAGGTCTCGGGGCTGATCACCGAGGCCAACCACCACACGTGGACGATCGATGACATCCGCCCCGTCCGGGACACCCTCCTGGCCGCCTTCGGCCCCGAGCGGCTGATGTTCGGCTCCGACTGGCCCGTCTGTGTCCTCGCCGGAGGGTGGTCCCGCTGGGCGGCCACCGTCGAGCACCTGCTGGACGACTGCTCGCCGCACGAGAGACACGCGGTGCTCTGCGAGACGGCCACCGCCTTCTACCGCCTGTCCGACCACGAGAACGACACATAAGGAGAGGACACCGTGCTGCTGACCGAACTGCTGCACCCCGGCATCCTCGAAGCACTGGCCGGAGCCGGGCACGGCGCCCGTGTCCTGCTCGCCGACGGCCACTACCCCGCCAGCACCGCCGTCGGCGAACGAGCAAGAACCGTCCACCTCAACCTGGCACCCGGCACCCTCGACGTCACCACCGTCCTGGACGTGCTGTTGCGCGCCCTGCCCGTGGAGTCGGCGCAGGTGATGGTGCCGCCCGACGGCGAGCCGGAGCCGCCGGCCATCGCCGAGTACCGCTCCCGACTGGCACCGCTCCCCGTCGACACCCTCGACCGCTTCGCGTTCTACGACGGCGCCCGCTCCCCCGACCTGGCCCTCGCCGTCGTCACCGGCGACACCCGTACCTACGCCAACCTGCTGCTGACCATCGGCGTCCGCGCGGAAGGGACCCTGACCCCACGATGACTCTCGCCGTCCGCTACACCTCCGCCCGCACCCTGGACACCGCGCCCGCCGCCGGCTCCGAGCCCGGCCCGGGCGAGGTGGAACTCGCCCCCGCCTACGTCGGCATCTGCGGCACCGACCTGCACATCTTCCACGGAGACATGGACGCCCGGGTGGCCACGCCCGCCGTACTGGGACACGAGATGGCGGGCAGGATCGTCCGCGTCGGACCCGGCGTCGAGGGCTGGCGGCCCGGGGACGCGGTGACCGTGATGCCGCTGCGCTGGGACGGTACCTGCCCGGCCTGCCGCGCCGGCCACCAACACATCTGCCAGCACCTGGACTTCATCGGCATCGACTCCCCCGGCGCCATGCAGCAGCGCTGGACGGTGCCCGCCTCCACCCTCATACGGCTGCCCGCCACCCTCCCGCTGGACCACGCCGCGCTCGTCGAACCGACCGCGGTCGCGGTGCACGACGTGGGCCGGGCGGCGGTGAAGAACGGCGAGAAGGTCGTCGTGGTCGGCGGCGGACCCGTCGGCATCCTCATCGCCCTGGTCGCCCGTGCCGCCGGCGCCGAGGTACGCGTGGTCGAACTCAACGCCCACCGCAGGCTGCTGGCCGAGGAGTTGGGCCTGAGCACCTGGGACCCGGCCGCCACCGACATCACCGAACTCGTCCAGCAGTGGACGGGCGAGGCGGGAGCGGACGTCGCCTTCGAGGTCTCCGGTGCGGCGGGCGGTGTGGACACCGCGGTCGACGCCCTCGGCGTGCGGGGCCGGTTGTGCCTGGTCGCCATCCACCCAAGGCCCCGCGAGATCAACCTGCACCGCTTCTTCTGGCGCGAACTCACCCTCGTGGGCGCGCGATTGTACGACCGCGGCGACTTCGAGCGGGCCGTCGCGCTGGTCGCCGACGGCACCATCCCCGCTCAGCGGCTCATCACCAAGATCGTGCCGATGACCGAGGCACCGGCCGCCTTCGAGGCGTTGGAGAGCGGCGGAGACGTGATGAAGATCCTCGTGGACTGCACCGACGAGGCCCAGGGAGCCGCCGTATGAGCATCTTCGACCTCACCGGGAAGCTCGCCGTCGTCACCGGCGCCCGACGCGGCATCGGCCGGGCGATGGCCCGCGCGCTCGCCGAGGCCGGCGCGGATGTGATCGGCGTCAGCGCCAACCTGGAACAGTCCGGGAGCCAGGTGGAGAAGGACGTCGTCGCCGCCGGGCGCTCGTTCGAGGCGATCCGCACCGACTTCGCCGACCCAGCCGCCGTACGCGCCCTGGGTGAGAACCTCGCCGGACGCGAACGCCCGGTGGACATCCTCATCAACAACGCCGGCACCATCCGCCGCACCCCCGCCGCCCAACACAGCGATGAGGACTGGGAGTTGGTCCTGCAGGTCAACCTCAGCGCGCAGTTCGCGCTCACCCGGGCCGTGGGCGCCACGATGGTGGAGCGTGGACACGGGAAGGTCGTCTTCACCGCCTCCCTGCTCAGCTACCAGGGCGGGATCACCGTCCCCGGCTACACCGCCGCCAAGCACGGCATCGCCGGTCTCACCAAGGCACTGGCCAACGAGTGGGCGTCCCACGGCGTCAACGTCAACGCCATCGCCCCCGGCTACATCGCCACCGACAACACCCAGGCGCTGCAGGACGACCCGGCGCGCAGCAAGGCCATCCTGGAGCGCATCCCGGCCGGACGCTGGGGCAGCGCCGACGACCTCGCCGGCGCCACCGTCTTCCTCGCCTCCCCCGCCGCCGACTACATCCACGGCACGATCCTGCCCGTCGACGGCGGATGGCTCGGACGTTGACTTCCTCCCCCGCCCTAAAGGTGGGGGATTCCAGCGGTCGCCCGCTGGGTTTCCTGCTTCACCGACGACCGCCCCGTCCGGGAGGACTCCCGTTGAGGTCTTACACCGTCTCCACAGGCAGAAGCCGCCAGCCCGGCGGCCAGGATGTTGCGTGCCGCGTTCACGTCACGGTCATGCACCGCGCCGCACTGCTCGCACGTCCACGCGCGGACGTTCAGCGGCAGCTTCGCCGCGACCGTGCCGCAGCCCCCGCACAGCTTGCTGGAGGGGAAGAAGCGGTCGATCACGACGAGTTCGCGCCCGTACCAGGCGCACTTGTACTCCAGCATGGAGCGCAGGTCCGTCCAGGCGGCATCGGAAATGGCGCGCGCCAGGCGCCCGTTCTTCAGCAGGTTGCGGACGGTGAGGTCCTCGATCACGACCACTTGGTTCTCGCGGACGAGTCGAGTCGACAGCTTGTGCAGGAAGTCGCGGCGCCGGTCAGCGATCCGCGCGTACACCTTGGCGACCTTGCGCCGGGCCTTGGCCCGGTTCGCCGAGCCCTTCGCCTTGCGCGCCAGCTCCCGCTGCGCGCGGGCGAGACGGGCGCGGTCACGGCGTTCGTGCCGGGGGTTGGTGATCTTCTCCCCGGTGGACAGGGTCACCAGGGAGGTGATCCCGGCGTCCAGGCCGACCGCCGCGGTGGTGGCCGGGGCCGGGGCGATGGTGTCCTCGACGAGCAGGGACACGAACCAGCGGCCCGCCGCATCCCGGGACACGGTCACCATGGTCGGCACCGCACCCTCAGGCAGCGGACGCGACCAGCGGATGTCCAGGGGCTCCGCCATCTTCGCCAGCGTGAGCTTCCCCTCGCGCCAGGTGAAGGCGCTGCGGGTGTACTCGGCCGACGACCGGGACTTCTTCCGGCTCTTGTACCGGGGGTACTGCGCGCGCTTGGCGAAGAAGTGGGCGAACGCCGTCTGCAGATGACGCAGCGCCTGCTGCAGCGGGACGGAGGACACCTCGGCCAGGAAGGCGAGTTCCTCGGTCTTCTTCCACTCGGTCAGCGCGGCGGAGGACTGCACGTAGGAGATGCGGCGCTGCTCGCCGTACCAGGCCCGGGTGCGCTCCTCCAGCGCCTTGTTGTACACCAGGCGGACGCAGCCGAACGTGCGCGACAGCTCCGCCGCCTGCCCGTCCGTGGGGTAGAAGCGGTACTTGAACGCCCGCTTGACCTGCTCCACCATACTTCACACCGTATCAGCTCCTGTGTGAGCCATGGTGGTCGGCCGGCTGCCGGCGAACGCCGGTCCGCCCTGACAGCGAACCGGCTCTTCCTGCCCTACTCCGCAGGGACTTCGCTTCCTCCCCCGGCTGAAGCCGGGGGTATCCACGAAGGAGGGCCCCAATGACCACCGACCTGGCCGCCGTACTGGCGGGGTCGCGTCTCCTGCCCGTGCTCACCGTGCCGTCCGTCGCGAGTGCCGGCCCCCTGGCCGACGCGCTCGCGGCGGGCGGCGCCCGCTGTGCGGAGGTCACCTTCCGCACACCCGACGCCGAACAGGTCGTCAAGGCGATGGCGGCCCACGGCGCTCTGACCGTCGGCGCCGGGACCGTGCTCAGCGCGCAGCAGGCGGAACGGGCCGTGACGGCCGGGGCCCAGTTTCTCGTCTCGCCCGGTCTCGACGAGGAAGTCATCGCCAAGGCATGGGAGTTGGAGGTACCGGTCGTGCCGGGCGTGGCGACGGCGACCGAGTTGATGCGCGCGTTGCGGGCGGGCCTCGACACGGTCAAGCTGTTCCCCGCCGAACCGCTCGGCGGCACCGCGATGCTCCGCGCCTTGGCCGCCCCCTTTCCTCAGGCGCGCTTCGTCCCGACCGGCGGCATCGGGCCCGACCAGCTGTCCGCCTACCTCGGCCACCCCTCGGTCCTCGCCGTGGGCGGCAGCTGGATCGCCGCGCCCGGCCATCTCGATCGCGCCGCGTACGACGAGATCCGCCGGTTGACCGCCGAGGCAGTGGAGAGGACGGCACCGTGACCGATGTGATCGCCCTGGGTGAGGTGATGCTGCGGTTCGACCCCGGTGAGGGCCGGATCCGTACCGCCCGCAGCTTCCAGGTCTGGGAGGGCGGCGGCGAGTACAACGTGGTACGCGGACTGCGCCGCTGTTTCGGACTGCGCACCGCCGTGGTCACCGCCCTCGTCGACAACGCGGTCGGCCGGCTCGTGGAGGACCTGATCCTCCAGGGCGGAGTCGACACCTCGCACCTTCGCTGGGTCACGGCGGACGGCATGGGGCGCACAGCCCGCAACGGCCTGAACTTCGTCGAGCGCGGCTTCGGCGTCCGTGGGGCGCTGGGCGTCAGCGACCGCGCGAACACCGCCGTCTCCCACCTGCGCAAGGGGGACATCGACTGGGACGCGGTGTTCTCGGGCGGGGTGCGCTGGTTCCACACGGGCGGGATCTTCGCAGGACTGTCCGACACCACCGTCGACGTCGCCGACGAGGCCATGGCGGCCGCCCGTCGGCACGGCGTCACCGTCTCCTACGACCCCAACTTCCGGCCCAGCCTGTGGGACGGCCGGGGTGGCGCCGAACGGGCCCGCGAGACCGACCTGCGCCTGGCCCGGCACGCCGACGTCGTCGTGGGTGCCCTCGGACTAGCGGGCCCGCATCCGGGCGCCGTGCGGTTGACCCGCGACGAGGTACCCGACGCGCTCGCCGCGGTCGCGACCCGGATGCCGCAGGCGAGAGTGCTGGCGACGACTCTGCGCGAAGTGCCCTCGGCCGGGGTCAACGACTGGTCCGCGCTCGCCTGGTCACCCGAGACCGGTCTGGTCAGCGGCCCTAACATGCCCGGTCTGCACGTCCTGGACCGGATCGGCTCCGGTGACGCCTTCGCCGCGGGCCTCATCTACGGGCTGCTCACCGGTGCCGGCCTGGAACGCGCCCTCGCCTACGGCACCGCCCACGGCGCCCTGGCCATGACCACGCCCGGTGACGTCTCGATGGCCACCCTCGCCGAGGTCGAGGCCCTTCTCGCCGGCGTCACGGCTCACGTCCGACGCTGAACGACCCCGTCAGGAGCACCCCTTGCGCCACCGTAAGATCCCCAGCACCACCGTCGAGGTCACCGAACTCGGCTTCGGCGCCTCCGTCATCGGCAACCTCTACCGCACCACCACCGCCGAGGACGCCGCCGCCGCCCTCGACACCGCCTGGGACGCCGGCATCCGCTACTACGACACCGCCCCCCACTACGGCCTCGGCCTCTCCGAACACCGCCTCGGCGCCGCCCTGCGCGACCGGCCCCGCCAGCAGTACGTCATCTCCTCCAAGGCCGGCCGCCTCCTCGTCCCCAACGACCACCCCACAGGCGTCGACACCGAGGGCTTCGTCGTCCGCGACGACCTGCGCCGCCACTGGGACTTCAGCCGCGACGGTGTCCTGCGCTCCCTCGAGGACACACTGAAGCGCACCGGCCTGGACCGCCTCGACATCGTCTACCTCCACGACCCCGACGACCACTGGCCCCAGGCCGCCGACGAAGCCATGCCCGCCCTGGCCGAACTGCGCGATCAAGGCGTCATCGGAGCCATCGGCGCCGGCATGAACCAGTCCGCCCTGCTCGCCCGCTTCCTGCGCGAGACCGCCGCCGACGTGGTGATGCTCGCCGGCCGCTACACCCTCCTCGACCAGTCCGCCCTCGACGACGTCCTGCCCGCCGCCCAGGAACACGGCAAGAGCGTCGTCGCCGTCGGCGTCTTCAACTCCGGCCTGCTCGCCCGCGACCGCCCCACCGAAGGCATGAAGTACGACTACCAGGCCGCCCCACCCGAACTCGTCGACCGCGCCCGCGCCATCGCCGACGTCTGCGAGGCCCACGGCACCACCCTGCCCGCCGCCGCCATCGCCTTCCCCCTCACGCATCCCAGCGTCATCAACGTCACGCTCGGCATGCGCGACCCCGCACAGGTCCGGCGCAACGCGCGGCTGCACCAACAGCGGATCCCCCAGGAACTCTGGCACGACCTGCGTGACCGAGGGCTCCTCCGCCTCGAGACCCCCTTCGCACCCGGCGGGAGGAGTTGACCGTGTCCCTGACCGACAAGGCGATCACCCAGATCCGCCAACTCATCGCCTCCGGGGTTCTGCCTCCGGGCGCGAAACTGCCTCCGGAGCCCGAGCTGGCCGCCCAGCTCGGGCTCTCCCGCAATCTCGCACGCGAGGCGGTGAAGGCGCTGTCCGTGGCGCGCGTGCTGGAGATCAGACGGGGCGACGGCACGTACGTCACCAGCCTGCAGCCGAGCCTGCTGCTCGAGGGCCTCGGCGGAGCGGTGGAACTGCTCCAGGGCGATCCCGGTGCGGTACTGGACCTCATGGAGGTGCGACGGCTGCTCGAGCCCGCCGCCACCGCCCTGGCCGTCGCCCGGCTGACGGACGACGGACTGGCGGAGGTGAAGCGGCATCTGGACGCCATGCGCGAGGCGCGCGACGACGTCGAGCGGCTCAACGCGCACGATGTGGCGTTCCACCGTGCCATCGTGGACGTCACCGGCAACGAAACGCTGATCACCCTGCTGGAGGGCATCTCGGGCCGCACCCTGCGCGCCCGGATCTGGCGTGGTCTGGTGGACTCCCGCGCGGCGGCCCGTACGCTCGCGGAGCACGAGGCGATCTACGCTGCCCTGGCCGCACGTGACGCCGTGCTGTGCCATGCCGCGGCCCTGGTGCACGTCAACAACACCGAGCAGTGGCTGCGGCAGCACCTGGAGTCCACGGAGGCCTTGTCGATGACGGGATCAGATGAGTGAGACGAAGGCGTCCGCGCCGCCGCGACGGAGAGCGAGGGGATGCCCGGACGGTTCTCCGTCCGGGCATCCCCTCGGTTCGCCGCCTTCACGCCCGTGTCACTGGGCGGTGAAGGTCCACAGCAGGTTGGTGCTGCTGCCGTAGCCCCACTGCTTGGTGACCGAACCGGAGGCCACGCTCCCGCCGCCGTCCAGGACGAGGCCGGTGGCCCGGTTGGCGATGGTGCACATGCCCTCACCGCGGTGGGTGACCGCCCACTGCTGGTTGTTGCTGCCGCTCCACGCCGCCTGCCGTGCCGCGGAGCCGTTGGACGTGGCGCCCCAGCCGTCGGCGACCATGCCGTTGGTCCGGTTGACCAGCTTGTAGTAGCCGCCGCCGACCTCGACGAGCTGCCACTGGAGGTTGGGGCTGCCGTCCCACGTGTACTGCTTCAGGTTTGACCCCGACGCGACGTTCCCGCCGCTGTCCAGGGCCAGACCGTCGGTGACATTGGTGATGCGGAAGTACGTGGCCGGATTGAACTGCACCTTCAGGGAGGTGATCTGGTCGTTCTGACCGGTGACCCGGAGGTCGGGGTTGTCGGCGGTGAAGGTCCAGGACGTGCCGGTGAAGTTGTCGCCGCTGTAGGCGATGATCTGGTTCCCGGCCGCCAGCTTCAGGGAGGAGATGCTCTGTGCATCCAGCCCGGCCAGCTGCAGCTGGTCGGCCGTGTAGGTGCCGGGGTCGAGCACCGCGTAGTTCGCGGAGTAGTTGACGTCCTGGTAGACCAGGGCACCGACCGCCGGCTTCAGCGGGGGGATCGGGCCGGAGAAGCTGAGCTTGAGGACGTAGGCGCCCGCGGAGTACGGCGCCGAGGACGGCAGCGACACGGTCAGCCCGGAGGAGTCCTGCGTCGGGGCGGCCAGGTTGATGTAGGTGCCGGCCGTCGAGTCGAGCAGCTTCACCGAGGTGAGCGAGGAGAGGCTGATGCGGTCCGAGCTCAGGGTCTTGATCTTCAGTGAACTGCCGGGCCAGCCGAGGACGGTGGCGTACAGCACCGTGTTGCCCTTGCTGCGGGTGAAGCGGATGTCCTGCGCGGTGCCGACGAGCGGGGCGGTGAACGCGCCCCCTCCCATCCGGGTCGGGCCCTCGCCGTACTGCGTCCAGGCCCGGGTCGCGTACATCGACTCCCCGAAGCGCTTCAGATAGTCGCCGATACCCAGCAGCACGTCCTTCTGCCCCTGGGGGATCGTGCCGTCGGCCATCGGCGCGATGTTCAGCAGCATGTTGCCGTTCTTGCTGACCCGGTCGATCAGGGAATGCAGCATCTGCTGGGTGCTGTAGTAGCCGATGCCCTGCGTGTAGCACCAGCTGGAGCTGGAGATGCTGTCGTCGGTGAGCCAGTAGGGCGCGGTCAGGTCGGCCGGGCCGCCCCGCTCGTAGTCGAAGACCTCGCCGTGGCCGTTGAAGCCGTCCTTGTAGGTGGCGACGACCTCTTTGCCCCAGGAGTTGGCCTGGTTGTAGTAGTACGACAGGAAGTTCAGGCGCTGGGTCTCGTCGACCTTGTTCAGATCGAAGTCCTCCCAGAGGATGTCCGGTTGGGCGCGGTCGATGACTTCCTTGAGCTTGTCGTACCAGAGCTGGTTCTCGGCGGTGGAGCCCAGCTGTCCGTAGAGCTTCTTCAGGCTGGGGTCGGTCTGGGCGGGCACGTGGTCGTAGTACCCGTTGAAGTTGTACGCGTGATGCATCGCCACCAGCAGCTTCAGGTTCTTGGCCCGGATCGCCGTGGTGAACAGCTTCAGCAGGTCGAGCTTGGGGCCCTTGGCGACCGAGTTCCACTCGTTGACCTGCGAGTCCCACATGGAGAATCCGTCGTGGTGCTCCGCGACGGGTCCCGCGAACTTCGCCCCGGCGTCGACGAAGAGCTGGGCCCATTCGTCGGGGTCGAAGTTCCCTCCGGCGGACTTGAGCTTGGGTGCGAACTGGGTGAACTGGCCCGACTTGTCGTTCGCTCCGTTGATGAAGTTGTGGTACGGCCACACCGAGGGGTCGCCGTAGGTCGCGATGTGGTGGGTGTTGGCGTTGCTCCCGCCGATGTACATGTTGCGCGGGTACCACTCGCTGTCGTAGGCCGGGACGCTGAAGACGCCCCAGTGGAAGTAGATCCCGAACTTGGCGTCCTGGAACCACTCCGGAGCGGGCGGGTGCTGGTTGACCGAACTCCACGTGGCCGTGTAGGTGCTGGGGGCGGCCTGCGCACTGCCGGCGCCGAACACTCCCCCTGCGACGGCTGCCGCCGCCACACAGGTGGCACCGGCGAGGAACTGACGTCTGTTGATCGAACTGGGCATGGGGCATCCCTGTGACGGACGGAAGCAGACAGAAGACGTGCGACCGGCACCACGCCCACCACCCGCTGCGCCGGTTGTTACGGAAGAAGGTCCGCCATGTGTCCTCGCCATGTCAACGGGCGTGCAGGGATGAAAATAGCTTCTCACCTGCGATTTTCTCCCGAAAAGTCTCCTTCGACCTGGTATGCTCATCGTCAAACATACAATGTCTTCGGGCTCTGGGGCCGCGCCACGACCTCCCCGGTATCATCAGCGCCACACCTGACGCGCCGCCGCGGCAACCGGCGTACCGGACCGCTGGACGCACTCACGGAAGGAGCTCACGTTGTCCCTGACGGACAGGGCCATCGGGCAGATCCGTGAGCTCATCCGCTCCGGCGCACTCCCGCCGGGCGCGAAGCTTCCCCCGGAGCCGGAGCTCGCCGCGCAGCTCGGCCTCTCCCGCAACCTCGCCCGCGAGGCGGTCAAGGCACTGGCCGTGGCCCGGGTCCTCGAGGTACGGCGAGGCGACGGCACGTACGTGACGAGCCTCCAGCCCAGCCTGCTGCTCGAAGGACTCGGCGGTGCGGTGGAGCTGCTGCAGAGCGACACGGGTGCCCTGCTGGACCTCATGGAAGTCCGCCGGCTGCTCGAACCACTCGCCACCGGACTGGCCGCCGCCAGGATCACCGATGAGCAACTGGCGGAGGTCAAGGGCCACTTGGACGCGATGCGGGAGGCGAGCGACGACGTCGAGCGGCTCAACGCCCACGACGCGGCCTTCCACCGCGCCGTCGTGGCCGCCACCGGCAACGAAAGCCTGCTGACCTTGCTCGAAGGCATCTCGGGTCGCACCCTGCGCGCCCGCATCTGGCGGGGCCAGCTGGACGACCAGTCCTCCGGACGGACCCTCGCCGAACACGAGGCGATCTACAAGGCCCTCCTCACCCGCGACGCCGCGGTGAGCCAGGCAGCGGCCCTGCTCCACGTCAGCAACACCGAGCACTGGCTGCGAGAACACCTGCGTGCGGCCGGTTCCACACAGGAGAACGGGACGCCGGAGAAGCAGGACTGACGGTCCGCCGGTCCTAACCGCCGTTCGACAGGGTCCGCCCCCGACGCGAACGCGTCGGCCATGGCCCGGCACGCCGCGGTGAGGGCCGGCCGGGGTCGACAGCGGTGGGCGCGGCGGCGAGTGCCTCGCGTACCGCGCCCGTGAAAGCGACGTTCAGCACCGTGCCGATGTTGATCTTGACCATGCCGCCCGCCACCGCCCGTCGAAGCTCCGCGTCGGGCACTCCCGTCGAGCCGTGCTGGACCAGCGGCACGGGGACGGCCTCCGCGGGGCGGGTGATGAGGTGCTGATCCAGCCGGGCGGTGCGCGTGGTCATCGCGTGGGAGCTGCCGACCGCGACGGCCAGTGTGTCGACCCCGGTGGCGGAGACGAAGGCGCGTGCCTGTTCGGGATCGGTGCGTACCCCGGGTGCGTGCGCTCCGTCCTTGCCGATCTCGCCGAGTTCCGCCTGCACCCGCAGGCCCCGGGAGTGCGCCCACCGCGTCGCGTCGCGTGTGGCGGCGACGTTCTCCGCGTGCGGCAGCGCGGACGCGTCGAACATGACGGATCCGAACCCACAGTCCGCGGCGCGGCGCAGCAGCGCTTCGTCGGTGACGTGGTCGAGGTGCAGCGCAACGGGGACGACTGTCGCCTCGGCGAGCGCGGCGTGGCGCAGGCTATCGGGGCGAGCCGACCGCCGTGGAACCGTGCGGCGTTCTCGCTGATCTGACAGATGACCGGGCGGTCCGCGGTTCCCGCCCCGGGATCACGGCGCGCGGTCGCGAGAAAAGTTTGGCAAATGCGCAGTATTTTGCTCGTTTGGAAGCCATAAAATACCCAATCACACACCATGGTTTCATGGAGATGCGCACATCGTTGCGCACAACAGCGACAGAGAGTTGTGAGACATGGCGGCACCGCAGGCCCGGTGGAGCGCACTGCTCGAGATGCTCACCCGCGACGGGCGGATCGAAGTCGAGGCAGCGGCCGAGGAGTTGCAGGTCTCCGCCGCGACGATCAGGCGCGACCTCGACGAGCTGGCCCGCCAGCAGATGGTCACCCGCACGCACGGCGGAGCCGTGATCAACGCGATCGCATACGACTTGCCGCTGCGCTACAAGGCCGCGCGCAACGCTCCGGAGAAGGAGCGGATCGCGCACGCGGCCGCCGGGCTGGTGAAGGCCGGCGCCGTGGTGGGGTTGAACGGCGGCACCACGACCACCGAGGTGGCGCGGGCACTGGCCACTCGCGCCGACCTGAGTTCCGGCGGTGCGGAGACGGCGGTCACCGTGGTGACCAACGCGCTGAACATCGCGAACGAGTTGGTCGTACGCCGCCACGTGAAGCTCGTGGTGACCGGCGGGGTGGCCCGACCGGCGTCCTATGAGCTGATCGGGCCGCTGGCCACCGAACTGCTCGCGGAGATCGCGCTGGATCAGGTCTTCATCGGGGTGGATGCCATCGACGTGGCCCACGGGGCGACCGCCCACCACGAGGGCGAGGCCAGCATCAACCGGGCGCTGGCCCGCCGGGCGCAGCAGGTCGTCGCGGTCGCCGACGCCTCCAAGCTGGACCGGCGGGCCTTCGCCCGTATCTGTCCGGTGGAGGACATCGACATCCTGGTGACCGACAAGGCCGCCTCGGACCAGCTGACCGAGTCGTTCACGGCGGCCGGCGTCGAGGTCATCCGCGCCTGACACCACATGCCGCTGCCCCGACCGCGGTGTGTGTTCCGGCCTCATCCGCGGACACCGCCCGCGGTCAGCCCGGCGACCAAGTGACGCTCCACGAAGACGAACAGCGCCACCACGGGCACGATCGCGACGAGCGAGGTGGCGAACAGGTACTGCCACTGCTCGTGGTATGAGGTGACGAAGCCGGGAATCGCCCTGGTCAGGGTCATCCGATTGCTGGAGGAGGTGACGGTGAGCGCCACCACGTACTCGTTCCAGGCGCCGATGAAGGTGTAGACGAGCGCGGTCACCACACCGGGCATCGCGAGCGGCAGGACGACACGGGTGAGCGCGCCGAGCCGTCCGGTGCCGTCGAGCCAGGCGGCCTCCTCCAGTTCCCGGGGGATGCTCGTGAAGTAAGCGTTGAGGATCCACACACAAAAAGGCAGGTTGAACGCCGCGTTCACGAGGATGAGGCCCTCGGCGGTGTCGGTCAGGTCGAGGCTGACCATCTCCCGGTAGATGCCGACCAGCAGCGCGGTCGGCGCGAACATCTGCGTGACGAGTACGAGGAGCAGGAAGGCGCCGCGCCCGCGGAAGCGGTGCCGGGCGGTGTAGTACGCGGCGGGCAGCCCGACGGCCAGGGTGAGCAGCGTCGCCGCCCCGGCGACGTACAACGAGAACAGCAGCGCGTCACCCACCTGTGGGTCGGTGAGCGACCAGATGTGCGTGAAGTTCGTCCACTGCCAGTGGGAGGGTAGATAGGACGGCGGGGACTTCATCAGTTCGGGGGTCGGTTTGAGCGCCGTCAGCAACATCTCCGCGTAGGGCGCGAGAAACGCCAGCGCCACCAGCCATCCCGCGGCGGCGAGCAGGACGGTGCGCAGTTTCATCGGCCGCCGTCCCCTGTGCGGCGCGGCCTGACGAGGCGTGACGGCGATCCTGCTCACGCGGTGTCCTCCTGTCGGCGGACGACGCGGAGATAGACCAGCACCACGGCGAGGACCAGCCCGAAATTGACGACGGCCATGGCGGCCGACTCCCCCACCGACTGGTTGTCGAAGGCGAGCTTGTACAGGTAGGTGGTGGTCGTGTCGGTAGCGAAACCGGGACCGCCGCGCGTCATGGCCCAGATGATGGGGAACGAGTTGAACACGTTGATGACGTTGATGATCGCGGCGACTACCAGTGAGGGACGCAGCAACGGCAGGGTGATGCCCAGGTAGCCGCGGACCGGCCCGGCGCCGTCCACCCGCGCCGCCTCGTACACCTCCGCGGGGATGCTCTGCACTCCGGCCAGCAGGACGAACGAGGTGAACGGCAGCGAGACGAACACTGCCACGCCCATCATCGCGACCAGGGCCTGCCCGGGATGGGCCAGCCAGTTGACGGGGGCGTCCAGCACACCGAGGTCCATGAGCAGCCGGTTGACCACGCCGTAGAAGTCGTTGAGCATCCACCGCCAGATGAGCGCCGTCATCAGCACGGACGAGGCCCAGGGCACGATCAGCGCCCACCGCACCAGCCGGCGTCCGGGGAAACGGGAGTTGAGGAGTTGAGCCAGGCCGAGAGAGAGCAGGACCGTGACGGTGACGACGCCGATGACCCAGACGAGGGTGCGCAGCAGCACTCCGGGCAGGTCGTCCTCGGCGAACAGGTCGGTGTAGTTGCGCAGCCCGGCGAACCCTTGTGACAGTCCGGTGGAACTCACCCGCGTCAGGGACGTACGGGCCATCTCGAAGACCGGCCAGACGACCATGGTCATGATCAGGAGGATCGCGGGACCGACCCACAGCAGCGGCTCCAGCGCGCGCCATGACCTGCGCCCGCGGTGCGGCGTCGGGGGTGGCGCCGCCGGGGCCGGTTGTCCGGCCCCGGCGGCGCTTACGGTGACATCGTGTACGGCCACCGACGTCACTCGCCCTTCCGCGCGGTCTTCTGGATCTCGCCCAGGACCTTCGCCGGGTCGCCGCCGGCCACCGCCGTGCCGATGCGCTGTTTCACGGCGCCGTCGACCGCGGCCCAGGCGGGGTCGTCGGCGGGGGCGAACTCCGCGTCGGCCAGGGCGTCGACGAACGGTTTGTAGTAGGCGGCGTTCTCGCTGTCGGAGCTGAGCGCGTCACCGGCCGACTTGGTGACCGACAGGAATCCCTCGGTGGAGAGGAACTTGGCGGCGTTCTCCTTCCGGTAAAGGAAGTCGAGGAACTTCTTCACCGTGGCCTTGTTCGACCCGCCGCTCTTCTTGAACGCGACGAGGTAGTCCTGCACGCCGAGCGTCTTGTGTGTGCTGCCGTCCTTGCTCGGCAGGGCCGCGACGCCGTAGTTCAGTTGCGGGTTGACGGGGTCGATGAAACCCTTGCGCATGAAGACCGCGCCGTTGAGCATGCCGATCTTGCCCTGGGCGAACTCGTTGAAGACGTCCTTGCGGTTGGTGGCCTCCGGGTTGGGCTGGGTGACCTTCTCCTTGGTCAGTTTGCGCAGATAGGTGAGCGTGTCCACGTTGGCCTGCTGGTCGATCGCCCACCTGCCCGAGCCGTCGGTCCAGCCGCCGCCGTTGTTCATCGCCCAGATCTGGAACTCGGCCTGGGCCTCCTCGGCCCCCAGCGGCAGCCCGAGGCCGATGTAACCAGCCCTCTTGATCTTCTTGGCGTCGGCCTCGACCTCGGCCCAGGTGGACGGCGGCCGGGCGATGCCCGCCTTGGCGAAGATGTCCTTGTTGTAAAAGAACAGGCGTGCGCTGGACAGCAGGGGCAGGCCGTACTGGACTCCCTCGTACTGCGCCTTGTCGCGGAATAGCGGGAGGAAGTCGGTCAGCACGCTGCGGTCTACGACGTCCTGCGCCTTGTGGACCAGGCCGTCGCGGGCGAAGTCGGAGAACTTGTTGTAGTTGAGGACGTCGGGTTCCTGCTTCGTCTGGACGTACGTCTTGACCTTGGAGTCCATCTGCTCCCAGTCGACGACTTCGAGATTCACCCGGTAACCGGGGTTCGCGGCTTCGAAGTCCTTGATCAGTGCCGTCCAGTAGGCCTGGGTGTCGTCGTCGTACTTCGCCGCGACGAACCGGATCGTCCTGCCGTCGGATCCGCCGCTGTCCGAGGAGCTGCCCTTGCCGCATCCGGTGATGGCCAGTGCCAGGGCGAGTCCCCCGGCGAGACCTGCGAGGTGCCGTTTCACGGACTGCCTCTCCGCACGCATCGCGCGCTTCGACTGACGCGCGCCCGCCTGATTGCAAGCTCGCGTTCATGCTTGTTTATGCTCGCTTCGCGGTGCTATCAATCATCGAACGACATGATGCTCAATCAACTGCGCACGGTGTCAAGGGCCGTCACGTCACGCATCCGTCACGCCGCGCGCCCGAGAGGGGAGTTCTCCCCATGAGTCAGACCGAGATCGAGATCGCCACCCAGCCCGACTGCTGGCGGCGGGCCGTGGCACTGGCCCAGCACCCGGAGGACACCCTCTCCGCCTCGCTGCCTCGGCCCGGCGAGCGGGTGGCCGTCGTCGGCTGCGGGACGTCCTGGTTCATCGCCCAGGCGTACGCGGCCCTGCGGGAGTCGGGCGGCCACGGCGAGACCGACGCCTTTCCCGCCTCCGAGATGCCGACCGGGCGCACCTACGACCGCGTGGTCGCGCTGACCCGGTCCGGCACCACGACCGAGGTGCTGGAACTGCTGCGCCGGCTTGGCGGGCACATCCCCACGACCGCGGTGACCGCGGTACCACAGTCACCGGTGACGGAAGTGGTCGACGCGGTCGTCCTGCTGGACTTCGCCGACGAGACCTCGGTCGTCCAGACCCGGTTCGCCAGCACCGAACTGGTGCTGCTGCGGGCGCTGTTGGGCGAGGACCTCGGGCATCTGCCGCAGCAGGGACACTCGGCACTGACCGAACCGGTGCCCAACGCGGCCTTGGAGGCCGAGCAGTTCACGTTCCTGGGGCGGGGCTGGGCCTACGGGATCGCCCAGGAGGCGGCGCTGAAGATGCGCGAGGCGGCGGGCGCCTGGACGGAGGCCTACCCGGTGATGGAGTACCGGCACGGTCCGATCAGTGTCACCGGTCCCGGCCGTGTGACGTGGTGGTTCGGGGACCCGGAGGCCCTGCCGTCCGGTCTCGCCGACGACATCGCCCGCACCGGCGGGCAGTTGGTGGCGCTGGGCCGGGACCCGCTGGCCGACCTCGTCGTGGTGCACCGGCTGGCCGTGGCCCTCGCCGCGGCGCGTGGACTGGACCCGGACAATCCGCGCCACCTGACCCGCTCCGTGATCCTGGCCTGACCCGGCGGCACCCCGGGGGCGGATCTCGGTGGGGCGCAGAATTTACCCCTCCGTTACAAGCGGTTTCTGGGCCCGGCAAAGGCCTCTAAGCAAGGCCCGGAACCGACCGTCACCAGGGACGACAGCGGGTCGACGACAGTCCCCGGGAGGCTCGGAGGGCTGCGGACCTGGCATGTTGACAGGTGGCATCTACAGCAAGAGCATGTGCGAAATCGCTTGAAATCTTGCATGCACACGCAGCATCAAGCACTTTGCACGCCCTGCTCGGCACCTCGCACCGCCGCTTCCAAGCCCCCGTCCTGTCCGACAGGAGGACACGAGTGCACCCCCGACTGAGCAGCACCGGCGGCCTGTTGATCGCTGCCATCCTGAGCTGTGCGGTGCTGGTGGCGCCCGTCACCGGATCCACCGCCGCGGCAGCGGCCTCCGCCCGCCCCGCCGCAGCCGCCACCGGTGGGCCTGAGGTCACCCGCTCCGCGCACGCCGTCACGGTCTCCGTGCCGGCCTCGGCCGACGCCCCCGGCTACAGCATCGACGTGGCCACCGATGAACTCGCCCTGACCACGCGCCGGGCCGGGAAGACGGTCCTCGCCACCGCCCCCGGCGACACCGGCGCCCTGCGTTTCACCGCGGCCGACGGCACCTGGCAGCACGCGACCGGTGTCAGGGGCTGGGCGTGGAAGAACGGGATCCTGACCGTCACCGCCGACAGCACGCTCGACGGCGCCACGGTGGAGGCCCGGATCACGCCTCGCGCCGACCGCTACGAGCTCGACTGGGACGTCCACGGGGGCGGACCCGAGCAACTCGGCCTCGTCTACGACCTGTCCTCGGCCGGTCACTGGTACGGCCACGGCGAGGCGCAGACGCCGCAGGGCGGACCGGGGGTCGACCAGCCCTGGCCGCTGGACAGCGGCCAGGTGGAGCACACCGGCTTCGGCCCCGCCTCGTACAACATGATCGATCCGTTCTGGTACACCTCGGCCTCGACCGGACTGCGCGTCGACACCGGCGACACCATGAACGTGTCCGTCAACGGCGGCAAGGACGGCCTGGGCCGCTTCACCGTCGACGCGGCCGGCACTTACAAGGCGACCGTCTTCGTCGAGTCGACCCCGCTCGCCGTCTACCGCGACTACATCGGCATCGTCGGCAAACCGGCCAAGAGCGACGCCACGTACGAGCAGTACGCCAAGCCGCTGTGGAACTCCTGGGCGCAGTTCTACACCAAGGTCGACCAGCGGAAACTGCTCGCCTACGCCACCGAGCTGCACGACAACGGCCTGGGCGGGCACACCATCCAGCTCGACGACAAGTGGGAGTCGAACTACGGCAATCTCACCTGGGATCCCACAACCTTCCCCGATCCCAGGAGCCTGTCCGACAAGATCCACGCCATGGGGTTCGACTTCGGCCTCTGGGTCACGCTGTGGATCAACCTCGACTCGGCCAACTACCAGTACGCGGCCGACCACGGCTACCTCCTCATGGACGCCAAGGACACCGGCAAGCCGTGCGAGGTGACCTGGTGGAACGGCCAGGCCGGGATCATCGACCTGGCCAACCCCGACGCCAAGGCCTGGTACGAGGGCAACCTCAAGACCCTGATGGACAAGTACCGCATCGACGGACTGAAGTTCGACACCCGCTTCTTCGACGAGAAGTGCGCGCCACGCCAGGGCCACCAGGCCACGGACTACCAGAAACTCGGCTCCCAACTGGCCGACACCTACGACCTGCAGGGCGCCGGCATCCGGGTCCACTGGAACTCCACCGCCCACCGGGCGGGCTTCGTCACCCGCCAGGTCGACAAGGGCACCGGCTGGGACTCCCTGAAGGCATCGGTCAGCCAGAACCTGGCGATCTCCACGATCGGCTACCCGTTCGTCGAGTCCGACATGATCGGAGGCTCCGGCGGGCAGGCCGCTCCCGCCAAGGACGTCCTGATCCGGTGGGCGCAGTCGGCGTCACTCATGCCGCTGATGTACGCCTCCACCTCACCGGTGGAGACCAACGACGTCACCACCGGCCAGAAGGTGACGTACGGCCAGCAGACCATCGACCTGTACAGAGCGGCCATCAAGGCGCACGAACGGCTGGCCCCCTACATCTGGGACCAGGTGCAGGCCGCGCTGAGGACCGGCGACCCGATCATGCGTCCGCTGTTCTTCGACTTCCCGAAGGACCAACCGAGTTACACGGTCGCGGACGAGTGGATGCTGGGCCCGGCCGTGCTGGCCGCGCCCAAGCTCGGCTCCGGCGCCACCCGCACGGTGTACCTGCCGTCCGGCGCCTGGTTCGACGTCAACCACGGCACGGTCATCCACGGCCCCGCGCCCCTCAAGGGCTACGCCGCGCCGCTCGGGGTCACACCCACATTCGTGAAGCTCGGCGCCAAGGGTGCCCTGAAGGCGATCCGAGCCCTGAAACGCGACGACGTCCCGGCCGCTTCCGTCCTGTTCGGTCCGGACGCACCCAGCACCGGGTCCGGCAGGCCCTTCGAGGTCACCACCACGGCCACCAACTGGGGCACCACGGCCATCAACGCCGTCCGCACCTCCCTGACGGTGCCCGACGGCTGGACCGCACAGCCCACCGGCGCCGCGACCGCGCGCACCCTGGCACCCGGCGTCGCGTACACCACCACCTGGACGGTCACCCCAGCCGCCGACGCGGAATGGGGCGGCCACGACCTCACCGGCACGGTGACCTACAGGACCGCCGCCGGGAGGACCGTCACCGTCGACGACACCGTGCGGGCCACTGTGGAGGCCGCCCCCGGCGCCGTCCGCGATCCCTACCGCACGGCACAGACCACCGACGCCCAATACGCGCAGGCCGGCGACCAGTTCGCCATCTGGGCGGGCGGCCAGGACCTGTCCGGCTGGAAGGACGAGAAGGGCGCCGTATATCTGGCCGGCGCGGCAGGCGAGCACTCCACCGTCCAGACTCAGCTGGTCTCGCAGAGCGGCGTCGGCCCGGCGGCCAAGTCCGGGGTGGCGATCGCGAACGACCTCACCGACCCGGCGAAGGGCGGCTACGCGGTCCTGGTGATGACCAGGAGCTACGGGCTCGAGTTCATGACCGACAGCAACGGCGACGGCGTCCTCGACACCTGGGCCGGTGGCGGCTCGACGTACTATCCGGCCCACCTGCAGCTGGTCCGCGACGGCACGACGTACACCGCGTACACCAGCAAGGACGGCGAGACCTGGACGACGGTCGGCACCGCGCAGGTGCCGTCGGCCGCCGGGAACGAGGACGCGGGGCTGGTCGCCAGCGCCGTCAACGCCAACTACCCCGGGGCCACCACCGAGGCCGTCTTCAAGGACTTCTCCGTCACTTCCTGAACCACCGCCCGGCCTTCGACCCAGTCCAGTACGAGCCTGAGAGGGGCCCGGACCATGTCACGCGTTCCGACGGCCGTCGCCGCCTTCGTCGCCGGGGTTGTCATAGCCGCGACAACCACGGCGATCGCCGGCACCGGCAGATCCACCCCGGACGTCAACGGCAGAGCGACGACCACCTGGCTGACCGTCAAGGTCGCCGACGCCATGGGCACCAGGGACACGATCACCTGGGTACCCACCGGATCCTTCGCCTCCTCCGCCGAGGTGCGCGTCCCCCGCTATCCGACCACTGCCATCCAGGGCAAGGACACCCGGGACCTGTCCCTGTCCGCCGTCCGCAACGAGCAGGTCTCCGCCCAGCTGGCCATCGCCTCCGGCCACGACCTGCACGGCGTGAGGGCGAGCGTCGGCTACCTCACCGGGCCCGGCGGGGCGAGGATCTCCGGCGCGGGGACGCAGGTCCGGTTCGTGAAGTACGTGCCCGTGCAGCGCTCCAAGACCGAGATGGACTGGTCGGCCACCATCGACCAGGTCAGCTCCCCGACCGAGGTCTCCGGCGACCGGGACCCGGACGTCGTCGGCGACGCGCTGCAGGAGGGCCCCTCGGTCGACGTGCCCGCCTACGCGGCACAGCCGCTGTGGTTCACCTTCCACATTCCGAAGACCGCGGCCCCGGGCACCTACACCGGCGCGGTGAGGGTGAGCGCCGACGACGGCACCAAAGTCAACTACCCGCTGTCCGTCCAGGTGGCGAACGCCGCCGTACCGGACCCGAAGGACTACCGCTTCTTCCTCGACGTGTGGGCACAGCCAGAGACCATGGCGCTCAACGCCGGTGTCGACCCCTGGTCGGACCGGCACTGGAAGCTGATCGAGGCGTACGACAAGGACTTGGCGGGCCACGGCCAGAAGGTCGTCAACACCACCATCGTCGACAACCCGTGGCACCACCAGTGGTCACTGGGCACCCGCCAGTCGCAGACGTCCACGCCCTACTCCAGCATGGTCGCCTGGAAGTGGGACGGCACCCGGTTCTCCTTCGGCTTCTCCCGTTGGGACAGGTACGTCCGCACGGCACTGAAGGCAGGAGTCGGCCCGGACATCGGGGCGTTCTCCATGCTCGCGTTCCAGGACGGCGAGCACCTCACCTACACCGACACCCGGACCGGGAAGAGCGTCTACCAGAACGTCGACCTGGGTGGAGACCGCTGGCGCGAGGCGTGGGGCACCTTCCTGCCCGCCTTCGTCAAGCACCTGCGGGCCAAGGGCTGGCTGGACCGGACGTATCTGTCGTTCGACGAGCGGCCGGTGGCTTCCATGACGGTCGTGAGGGACTTCGTCCACGAGGTCGCGCCCGAGTTCGACCAGCGAATCTCCGTGGCCGGCTCGGCCGGCACCGCGGACCTCGCGTCCGACCTGTCCGTCAGCTGGGACACCATCGACCAGATGACGGCCGCGAAGGCCGAGGAGCGCCGGGCCGAGGGCAAGGTCACCACCTTCTACGTCTACGGCGCCCCGGCCCACCCCAACACGCTGTCCTACTCGCCCGCCGTGGAGGCCCGGATGCTGCCGTGGATCGCCGCACAGCGCCACCTGGACGGCTTCCTTCGCTGGTCCTACAACAGCTGGACGTCCGATCCCTTCAGCCAGCCGGTGTACATCTTCACGCAGGGCGACGAGTACCTGGTCTATCCCGGCAAGAACGGCCCGATGTCCAGTGTCCGTTGGGAGCAACTCAAGGACGGCATCGAGGACTTCGAACTGATCGACGAGTTGCGCGGGAAGGGCGGTGGCACCACCGACGGCGAGGCCCTGACCCAGGCCCTCACCACGGCGACGCGCGACCTCGACGGCCGCACGAAGGACGTCACCGATGTCGAGACCGCGCGAGCAGCTGTCGTGAAGGCGCTGACCTCATGATCATGAGACGAGCCCGGCTCGCCGTGCTCGCGGCCGCCCTGCTCGCCGCCTGTTGCCTGACCGCACCCGCCGTGCAGGCCACCCCCCGATCGGCGCCCACCGCCGCGCCACAGGCGCACACCGTCACCTACGACCAGTACTCAGTGCGCATCGACGGGAAACCGGTGTACCTGTGGGGCGCCGAGCTGCACTACTTCCGACTGCCGAGCCCCGACGCCTGGCGCGACGTGCTGCAGAAGATCAAGGTCGCCGGATTCAACTCCGTTTCCCTGTACTTCGACTGGGGCTACCACTCCACCTCCCCCGGCTCCTACGACTTCACCGGCGTCCGCGATGTCGAGCGACTCCTCGACGAGGCCGAACGCGCGGGCCTGTATGTGATCGCCCGCCCGGGCCCGTACATCAACGCCGAGGTCTCCGGCGGCGGCTTACCGGCCTGGCGCAAGACGCACACGGGCGTGAACCGCACCTCCGACGAGGGGTACATGAAGGACGCCCGGGAGTGGATGAGCCGGATCAACCCGATCATCGCCCGTCACCAACTCAGCCGCGGCACGGGCTCGGTGATCCTGTACCAGGTCGAGAACGAGTACCAGGGCGGTGGCCTGTCCGCCGACTACATGCAGACCCTCATCGACTGGGCGCGCGAGGACGGCATCGAGGTCCCGACCTTCGTCAACGACGGCGGCCCCAACAGGAACTGGGTCAGCGGCAAGGGCGCCCCGGACATCTACGGCTTCGACGCCTACCCGCAGGGCTTCGACTGCTCCGCCCCCGATACGTGGAAGGACCTGCCCGACTATTCCTATGTCAACGACTTCAAGGCCGAGTCACCCCTGATCATCCCCGAGGCACAGGGCGGTGCCTTCGACCCGTGGGGCGGATCCGGCTACAACGCCTGCCGCGAGCTCACCGGCACGGCCTTCACCCGTGTGTTCAGCAAGATGAACATCGCCGCGGGCGTCACCGGCCAGTCCTTCTACATGACGTACGGCGGCACCAACTGGGGCTGGCTCGCCGATCCCAACGCCGTCTACTCCTCGTACGACTACGGCGCACCGATCACCGAGTCACGGCAACTCACCGACAAATACGAGGAGTTCAAGCGGCTCGGCTACTTCGTCAACGCGGTGAAGCCGCTGGCCCGAACGGACACGGCCCCGCCGCCCGCGCCGAGCGACGACGCCCTGCGGATCGACCGGAGGGTGAACCCCGACGACGGCACCCAGTTCCTCACCCTCCGGCACGCAGACACCCGGGTGAAGGCCACCGACACCACCACGTTCTCCCTGTCCGGCCGGGACGGCGACTACCCGCGCGTCCCGCAGCAGGGCACCATCACACTCGCCGGCCGGGACGCCAAGATCCTGGTCGCCGGCTATGACCTCGAACGGCAGCGGCTCGTCTACTCCACCTCCGAGATCATGACCCACGCCCGCATCGGCGCCGACGACGTGGCGCTGCTGTACGGAAGGAGAGGCGAGGCGGGAGAGACCGTGCTGCGGTACAGGTCCAGGCCCAAGGTCACCGTCCTCGCCGGCAAGGCGGACGTCACCTGGGACGCCGAACGCGGTGATGTGCGGCTGAACTACACCCACCAGGGCCTCATCCGGGTACGCATCGGCGACCTCGTCCTGCTCATCGTGGACGATCAGGAGACCGCGCAGTGGTGGCGGCAGGACACCGGCTCCGGGCCGGTGCTCGTGCGCGGCCCGTCCCTCCTGCGAACCGCGCAAGTCGACCACGGAACACTGAAGTTGACCGGCGACTCCACGAAGGCCGCGAAGATCGAGGTCATCGCCGACGCCGCACACGTGACCTGGAACGGGCACCGCACCGCGGTCACCTCCGCACCCCGCCCGGTGAAACTCCCCACCCTCGACGAGTGGCGGACGCGGGGCGAGGACCCCGAGTCCGCACCCGACTTCGACGACTCGGCGTGGACCGTCGCCGACCACCTCAGCGCCAACAACCCCGACCTCGCCGGCTACGCCCCCGTCCTCGCCATGGACGAGTACGGCTTCCACCAGGGCGACGTCTGGTACCGGGGCCGCTTCCGCACCACGGGCCGCACGAGCGCGGTGACCCTGAACGCGAACACCGGGCCGCACGGCATCTACGCGGCCTGGCTGAACGGTCGCTACCTCGGCCATTCCGGCGACGGCAGACATACCTTCGACATCCCGGACGGGACTCTCACGGACGGCGGCGACAACACGCTCGCCGTCCTCGTCGAGAACGCCGGCCACAACGAAGAATGGGGTCACGACTACTCCAAGGAACCGCGCGGACTGCTCTCCGCCGACCTCATCGGCGCCGACTCCACCATCACCTGGAAGATCCAGGGCACCCGAGGTGGCGAACACCCCGTCGACACGGCCCGCGGCGGCTACAACAACGGCGGCCTGTACGGCGAGCGTTCCGGCTGGTCCCTGCCCGGCTACCCGGACGGATCCTGGACCCGTACGACCCTCCCCGCACAGTCCGCGAGGTCCGGCCCGGGCCTGCGCTGGTACCGCACCACGGCCCGGCTCGACCTGCCCCGCGGCCAGGACACCCCCCTCGCCCTCGAACTCGCCGACGGGAAGGGCGGCAAGGACTACCGGGCCCAGATCTTCGTGAACGGCTGGCTCATCGGCCGCTATCTCGCCGGCACCGGTCCGCAGTCCCGTTTCGTCATCCCGAGCGGTCTGCTCGACGAGCACGGCACCAACACCATCGCCACCGCGGTCTGGTCCACGCACGACGGCTCCGGACCCGGCTCCGTTCGCCTCGTCGGCCTCGGCGCGAGCGCGGGCGGCATCCCCATCGGGACGGTGCGGGCGCCGTCGTACGACCCGAAGACGTACGCGGACCCGCCGACGGGTGCCGAAGTGACGGTGACCGCCGAGCCCTTCCTGAGCGCGGGTGAGGCGGGCCGGGCTACCGTCTCCTTCCACGTCCGCGAGAAGGCGGCACGCGATGTGGACCTGACGCTGAAGGCCCCCGACGGCTGGACGGCCAAGGCGGACGACCCGACCCACTTCGCCCGGGTCGCCCCCGGTGCCACCGTCACCGCCCGGTACACCGTCACTCCGCCCGCCGACACGGTGCCGTACGCCCTGCTGTCCGCGACAGCCTCCTACGGTCAGAGCGGACGCACCGCGACGACCACCGGCGAACGGGCCGTGCAGGTACCGCCGCCCGCACCCGCCGGGGACGTGTACGTGAGCGATCTGCCGCTCGTGCGGGCCGTCAACGGCTGGGGCCCGGTCGAGAAGGACACCTCCAACGGCGAGAACGTGCCCGGTGACGGACACACCCTGACCATCGCCGGCACGACGTACGCCAAGGGCCTGGGCGTGCACGCCGACAGCCAGGTCCGCGTCTACCTCGGTGGCCTCTGCACCCGGTTCACGGCCACCGTCGGTGTGGACGACGAGGTCGGGGACAGCGGGAGCGTCTCGTTCAAGGTCACCGCGGACGGGCGCGACCTCTTGACGACCCCGACCCTCCGAGGCTCCGACCCGGGCACGCCGGTCGACGTGGACGTCACCGGCGCTCGCTGGCTGGACCTGACGGTGGACAGCGGAGGGGACGTCTCCACGGACCACGCCGACTGGGCCGTCGCCCATCTCACCTGCACGGGAGGCAAAGGATGAGCCGCGCCAAGCGATGGCGTGACGTTCTGGCCGGCCTCGCGTCCACCCTGCTGCTGACCGCGCTTGTGTCCACGGCCCCGGCCCGCGCGGCAGCCGAACTTCCGGACCGGGCGACGGCCGCGACAATCCCCGCCTCGGCCCACGACATCACCTACGACCGCTACTCCGTCACTGTCGACGGCAAACGCGTCCTGCTCTGGTCCGGCGAGTTCCACTACTGGCGGCTGCCCAGCCCCGGCTTGTGGCGCGACGTGCTGCAGAAGATCAAGGCCGGCGGGATGAACGCCGTCTCGATCTACTTCGACTGGGCCTACCACTCCCCCGCGCCCGGAAAGTACGACTTCTCGGGTGTCCGTGACGTCGACAAGCTGCTCGACATGGCCCGGGACGCGGGGCTGTACGTCATCGCGCGTCCCGGCCCGTACATCAACGCCGAGACGGACGGCGGCGGTTTCCCCGGCTGGCTGATGACCCAGCAGGGCCGTGCCCGCTCCACGGCCCCCGACTACCTGGACGCGGCACACCAATGGCTGCGCCACATCGACCGGATCCTCGCCCGCCACCAGGTGAGCAACGGCACCGGACCGGTCCTGCTCTACCAGGTGGAGAACGAGCTGTACGACCCCGACGGCCGGCCGTACATCGTCGATCTGAGCAAGCAGGTGCGCTCCGACGGGATCACCGTCCCGCTCGTCGGCAACGAGCCGAACGCGCAGTACGCGGGCGGCGACGGGCTCGACTTCGTCGGCGAACTCGACCAGTACAACTCCTTCTGCAAGGGCCAGTGGTGGCTGCCCACTCTCAAGCGCCAGGACGAGACCAAACCCCTCGCCGTCTTCGAGGCGGGCACCGGCTGGTTCCAGACATGGGGCGACACCGGCTACGACGAGTGCCGCGAGAAGATGGGCCCCGCCTACGAGAAGATCGTCGACAAGCACGAGATCATGCAGGGCACCACGGTCCAGAACCTGTACATGACCTACGGCGGCACCAACTGGGGCTGGCTCGCCGACCCGCGGCAGGTCTACACGTCGTACGACTACGGCGCCCCGATCACAGAGGCCCGGCAGACCGGTGCCGACTACGACGAGCTGAAGCGGCAGGGTCTCTTCTACACCACCACCGCCCCGCTCACGGCCACCGAACCGGCGGACGCGCCCACACCGTCCGACGACGCCGTCCACGTCGAGGCGCGCGCCAACCCCACCACGAAGACTCAGTTCCTGTACGTCCGCCACACCGACCCCATGGCCGGCTCCGACGCGGCCGCCACCTTCGACTGGAAGACCCCGGACGGCACCTATCCGGTGGGCGTGCGGCTGAACGGGCAGACCGGCAAGATCCTCGTCGCCGGCTACGACCTCGGCGGTCAACGGCTCGTGTTCTCCACGAGCGAGCTGATGACCAGCACGAGGGCCGGGGGCAGGGACGTGGCCGTCCTGTATGGCGCCGAAGGCGACCCCGGGCAGACGGTGCTGCGATATGCCTCGAAGCCGGACGTCACCGTGCTCGACGGCGCCGCCACAAGCACCTGGGACGCCCTGCGCGGCGATCTCCGGCTCGACTACGACCACAAGGGCCTGACCCGCATCCTCGTCCACGGCGGTGGCCGCCCCGACCTGCTGCTGCTCATCGGCACCGACGCAGAGGCCGCCGGTTTCTGGCGGCCGGACGGCACGATCCTGGTCCGCGGCACCGAACTGGTCCGCACATCCGCCGTCCACGGCTCCACCCTCGCCCTGACCGGCGACGCGGCGAAGCCCGGCCCGCTGGAGGTGTTCGCGGCACCCGGCGTCCGCACGGTCACCTGGAACGGCACCGCGGTGACCACCGTACGTACCTCCGCCGGCAGTCTGCTCGGCAGGATCCCCGGCCCCCGGAAGGTCACCCTGCCCGAACTGACGGGGTGGAGGACATCGACCGAAAACCCCGAGTCCGCCCCGGACTTCGACGACTCCGCCTGGACCTACGCCGACAGACTCACCACGGACAACCCGACCCGGCCGGGCACCCTGCCCGTCCTCTACCAGGACGCGTACGGCTACCACTACGGCTACGTCTGGTACCGCGGCCACTTCAAGGCCACCGGCACCGAGAAGTCCCTCTCCCTGACCGCTCTCGCCACCAACCCGGACACCGCCTCGAAGGCGGTCGGCGTGTACTCGGTGTGGATCAACGGCCGGTTCGCCGGAACCAGCCAGACCGGCCGCCACACCTTCGCCCTCCCCGACGGCCTGCTGAGGAAGGGAGCGGACAACGTGGTCTCCGTCCTCGTCGGCACCATGGGCCACAACGAGGACTTCACCTGGAACAGCGACGACCACAAGCAGCCGCGCGGTCTGACCGAGGCGTACCTCTCCGGCTCCGACGCGCAGATCACCTGGCGCATCCAGGGCGCCAGGGGCGGTGAGCAGCCCATCGACGCGGTACGCGGGCAGATGGACAACGGCGGCCTGTACGGGGAGCGTTCGGGTTGGACCCTGCCCGGCTACCCGGACCGCTCCTGGGACCGTGCCACCCTGCCGGCCGCCGGCAGCGCCCCCGGCGTCGCCTGGTACCGCACCACCTTCGACCCCCGCCTGCCCAGGGGGCAGGACGTCTCCGTCGGCGTCACCGTCACGGACGACCCGCAGCGGAACTACCGCGCGCTGATCTACGTCAACGGCTGGCTGATGGGCCAGTACGTCAACGACACCGGACCGCAGCACACCTTCCCCATCCCCAACGGCATCCTGCGCACCGACGGCAGGAACACCATCGCCGTCGCCTCCTGGAGCGAGGACGCGAAGAGCGGCGGCCTGGGCAAGGTGAGCCTGACGACCCTGGGCAACGTCACTTCCTCCCTGCGGGTCGCCGACGTGGCGTCGCCCGCGTACGGCCCCGGCCGGTACGCCGATCCGACGGTCCCGGCCAGGGTGAGGGTCGACGCCCCGGACACCGTCGAGCCCGGCGGCCACTACCCGGTCACGGCCACGGTCTCGGTACCGCGAGACGGCCACCCGCTGCGGGGCACGTCCCTGTCCCTGGGCCTCCCGGACGGCTGGAGCGCGAGCCCGGACTCCCCGGTCGGGCTGGGCACCGTGCAGCCCGGGCGGTCCGCCGACGCGACCTGGACGGTCACCGTGCCCGACGACCAGAAGACAGGCACCGTCACCGTCCTGCGCGCCACGGCACGCTTCACCCGCGGCACGTCAACAGGCCCGGTCACGGGCTCGGTCGCCGGCGAGGAGATCTTTGCGGCCCAGCCACCACCGCTCACGACCGGCGAACACTACGTCAGCGATCTGCCCTTCCAGTCGTCCAGCAACGGCTGGGGACCTGTCGAACGCGACCAGTCCAACGGTGAGAGCGCGCAGGGCGACGGACTGCCGTTGCGGCTGCACGACGTCGCCTACGCCAAGGGGCTCGGCATGCACGCGGCCGCCTCGGTGCGGGTATGGATCGGCGGCACCTGCACCAGGTTCAGGGCGGCGCTGGGACTGGACCAGGAGACGTACGGACGGCCGGACGGCCCGGCCACGGTCGCCTACAGCGTCCTCGCCGACGGAGTGACCGTCTACGAGAGCGGAACCGTCGACCGTGACACGGCGACCAAGCCGATCGACGTGGACGTCACCGGGGCCCGACGGCTCGAACTCGTCGTCGCGGACGCCGGGGACGGCAACGCCCTCGACCACGCTGACTGGGCCGACGCCAGGCTGAGTTGCGGGGGTGTCGCGTGATACGCGAACGCGGACGAGCGGCGGGACTGCATCCCAGGAACGCCGGACGACGGAAAGGACCCATGGTCGGACTGATGGGACACCGGCGAGGGCACCGACTTTTCGTGGCCTCGGTCGCCACCGTGGGCGCCGTACTTGCGGCCCTGCTGCCGGCGGCCTCGGCCGAGGCCGGGACCCGGCCGCAGGCGTGGACGGGGACGTGGGCGACCGCGCAGCACGCCTCGTACGACCCCGGCACCTCCGAGGTGACCGTGCGGATCCCGGTGCACGTCAGCACGGGCGGGACCACCGTGCGGATCCGGTTGACCAACGAGTTCACCGACCAGCCGGTGACGATCGGCCACGCGACCGTGGGCCGGCGGGCGGGTGGCTCGTCCGTGTCGGGTCCGCGCGATCTGACGTTCGGTGGGAAGGCGGCCGTGACGATCCCGGCCCACGGGCAGGCGGCAAGCGACGGGCTACGGATTCCCGTCGCGGCCCGTGGCGATCTGGTGGTGAGTCTGTACTTCCCCGGCAGGCTCACCCACATCAGCCAGCACTGGATGGGGCTGCAGACCGTCTACTGGACACCTGACGGCGGCGGCGACCACGCCGGGGACGCCGGTGGGGGTGCGTTCACCAGGACCGATTCCACCTTTCCCTTCCTCACCGGAGTCGACGTGCGGGGCGGTCGGGCGCAGGGCTCCGTCGTCGCGCTGGGCGACTCCATCACCGACGGGGCCGCCTCCACCTCGGACGCGAACCGGCGCTGGCCCGACTACCTCGCGGCTCGGCTCTCGGCCTGCACCTCGACCGCCGGGGTGCTGAACGAGGGCATCAGCGGCAACCGCATCACGGCCGGCACCGACGGCAACCCCTCGGCACTGGACCGGCTGCAGCGCGATGTGCTGTCCCAGCCGGGCGCGCGAACGGTGATCCTCTTCGAAGGCGTCAACGACCTCAGCTGGGGCGGCGCGACCGGCGACCAGGTGATCGCCGGCATGACGGAGATCGCCCGTAGAGCCCACGTCCGCGGGCTGCGGGTGATCGGCGCGACAGTCGTTCCGTACCGGGGCTGGGGCGACTACTGGACCGAGGCCAAGGAGGCCGACCGGCAGAAGGTCAACGCGTTCGTCCGCGACGCCGGCGTCTTCGACGGCTACGCCGACTTCGACAAGGCGGTACGGGATCCGGACGACGCCACCCGCTACGCCGCCGCCTTCGACTCGGGTGACCACCTGCACCCCAACGACGACGGGATGAAGGCGTTCGCCGACACGGTCGACCTCGCCGGCCTCGGCGTGGCCCGCGACTGCCCGTCGGCCCGCGTCCGGTTCAGCCCGCACCGTCCGAGTCTGCCGACCGGCCGCGCCACGGAGATCACCGCGACCGTCACCAACACCGGCCCCGGGGCGGTCACCCGGGTCACCACCGGGCTGCGTCTGCCGCACGGCTGGACCGCCGATGCGGAAGGGCCAACAGGCACCAACTCCCTTATTCCCGGCGGGCGTTACACCGTCACCTGGCGGGTCACCCCGTCCGCCGGCACGGCTTGGGGGCCGCACGACATCGGCGTAAGCACCTCCTTCCGGCAGGGCGGAAGGACTCGCCACGACACCGACACGGTGACCGCCGACGCCATCCCTGTGCCGTCCGCGGTCAAACCCCCGTACCGGACGTTCGCCACCGCCGAGGACGCCCAATACGCCCGGAACGGCAACCAGTTCGCGATCTGGGCGGGCGGTCAGGACCTCGCCGGCTGGAAGGACGAGAAGGCCGCCATCCATGTGCCGGACGCCGTGCCCGCCTCCGGCAGCGTCACCGCCCGGCTCATCGAGCAGACCGGCAGCGGACCCTCCGCCAAGGCCGGGATCGCCGTCGCCGACGACCTGACCGCCCCGGAGCATGGCGGCTACGCGGTGCTGACCATGTCCAGGAGCTACGGCGTGGAGTTCATGACCGACAGCGACGGCGACGGAAAGCTCGACACCTGGGCGGGCGGCGGCTCTTCGTACCACCCCGCCTGGCTCAGGCTCACGCGCGACGGCACCGCCTACACCGCGTACGCCAGCGCCGACGGCCACACCTGGCAGCGGATCGGAACCGCGACCGTGCCGTCCGCAGCCGGCGGTCTCGACGCGGGGATGGTCGCGAGCGCCGTCAACCTCGACCACCCCGGCCAGACCACCACAGCCGTCTTCGACTCCTTCTCGACCACCGACTGAGAGGTCCCCTGTGAACGTCAGCCGCAGACGCTTCCTCACCACCGCCACCGCCCTCGGCTCAGCGGTGCTCCTTGCCCCGCCCGGTGCCGCCCACGCCATCGGCGGCGGCATCCCCGACTACGGGCCCACGAAGGCATCCCTCGACACCCACCCCGTACCGCGCTGGTACAAGGACGCGAAGTTCGGCATCTTCGTCCACTGGGGCGTCTATTCGGTCCCCGCCGGCTCGGCCCGGCAGATGGCCGGCGAGTGGTACCTCTGGTACCAGAGCTTCGACACCGATCCCACCTGGAAGTACCACCGCGACACCTACGGGCAGGACTTCCTCTACGACGACTTCATCCCGCAGTTCAGGGCCGAGAACTACGAGCCGGACGCCTGGGTGCGGCTGTTCGAGCAGGCGGGTGCCGAGTACTTCACGCTGACCAGCAAGCACCACGACGGTTTCGCCCTGTGGCCGAGCAAGGTGACGGACCGTCATGCGGGCAAGTACGGACCGAGGCGGGACCTGGTCGGCGAGCTGATGGCGGCCGCCCGCCGACGCGGCACGGTACGGCCCGGCCTGTACTACTCGCTGGGCGAGTTCTTCAACCCCGCGCTGGGCCGGCCGATGAAGAACGCCTATACCGGCGCCGAGGTCCCGATGACCGGCTACAAACCCGTCGCGGACTACATCGGCGACTACGAACTGAAGCAGCTGTACGAGATCATCGACCGCTACGATCCGGAACTGCTCTGGGCGGACGGCCAGTGGTTCCGGCCGGTCGGGAATCCGCCGTGGCGCAGCGAGGAGCCCCTCGCCCATTACTACAACAGAGCCAAGAACCGCAGCCGCCCCAAGGGGGTCGTGGCCAACGACCGTTTCGACACGCACTTCGACTTCGCCACGTACGAACAGCGCACCAACCCCACGATGGACCCCCAGAAGTGGGAGTGCTGCATCACGATGGGCTACTCCTGGGGCTACAACAAGTTCGAGATCGAGGAGGACTACAAGACCTCCGAGTTCCTCATCCACCTGCTCGCCGACGTCACCAGCAAGAACGGCAACCTGCTGCTGAACATCGGGCCGAAGCCGGATGGCACCATTCCCGACGTCATGCAACGGCGGCTGCGGGACATCGGGGCGTGGCTGAAGGTGAACGGGCCCGCGGTGTACGGCTCGACGCCGTGGCTGCGGGCCGAGGAGGAGGGCAGCCCGCTCGGCATCCGGTACACGGTCAGCCCGGGCAAGTTCAACATCATCGTCCTCGGCGCCCCCAGCGGCACCCTCTCACTGCCCGCCGACATCCCCCACTCCGCGACCTCGCGGATCCGACTGCTCGGCCACAACCGCCCCCTGAAATGGACCCGTTCCGACGGCAAGGTCCACATCAGCGTGCCCGAGACGCTGCCCAGCGAGATCGCCAACACGTTCACCGTCGACTGGGAGCGGCGGTGAACGGCGTGAGCACACGAACGGACATCCTCGGTCCCACCCTCACCGTCACCACCCAACCGACCGAACCGACCGGCGGCGACGCCGTCACCGCCACCGCGGTCCTCGTCAACGACTGCCCATTCCCGTTGCGCGGCGCCGTCCTGTACCTGGTGGACCCGGGCGCGACGACAGCCGCACGCACCATCCCGCTCGGTGACCTGCGCCGCGGAGCCAGGATCACCCGCAGCTGGCGTACGTCGATGCCGGCCGACGTCGCCGGGGACGTCGCGTTCACCGCGCACCTGGTCTTCGACGTGGCCGGACGCAGCTGCGACTGCGCGCGGGCCGCGAAGACCGTCAGCGTGCCCTATGAGCCGAACGGCGTGCGCGACCCGTACCAGACGTTCGCCACCACCGACGACGCCCGGTTCGGCCAGTACGGCAGCCAGTTGGTGATCTGGGCGGGCGGCGCCGACCTGTCCGGCGGCCGTGACGAGAAGGGCGGCATCCGCTTTCCCAAGTCCGCCGCCGCATCAAGTGTCGTGCAGGTCAAGACGGTCAGTCTCACCGGGAGCGACAACCCCAGCGCCAAGTACGGGTTCGCCGTCGCCAACGACCTGACCGCTCCGGAGAAGGGCGGCTACGCAGTGCTCACCATGTCACAGTCCTACGGTGTGGAGTTCATGACCGACAGCGACGGCGACGGACACCTCGACACCTGGGCGGGCGGCGGCGCTTCCACCCACCCCGCCTGGCTGCGCCTGATCCGTTCCGGCACCACCTACACCGCGTACTCCACCACCAACGGCCTCGCCTGGAACGAGATCGCAAGCGTGACCGTGCCCTCCGCGACCGGCACCCTGGACGCCGGCGTGGTGGCCAGCGCGGTGAACCTCAACCATCCCGGCACGACGGTCCGGGCCGTGTTCGACCACTTCACCGTGGAGGAGTCTTGACCGCCTACCGCCCCGAGGAGGACTTCCTCCCACCCCCCGTCTCGCTCACCGTCACCCCGGCCGCCCCCGAACCGGGCAAGCCCGTGACCCTGACCGCCACACTCACCAACACCACCAGGATCGCGCTGCGCGGCACCACGCTCTATCTCGCCGTGAACGGCAGCGGGAAACAGGACAGCCTGGGCAGTCTCGCGCCCGGACGGTCGGTGACCCGCACCTGGCGGACCCGGCTCTCCGACGACGCCGAGGGCCTGATCTCCTTCACCGCCCACGCCCTGTTCGACGTGCACCGCCACGGCTCCGACTGCACACGCGCCACGTCCTCCGTCCTGCTGCCCTACCGCTCGCTGCACGGAGCCTTCGACAACGCGGGGATCGCCTCCGACAACGCCCTCACCGTCGCCGACATCGACGGCTCGCACTCCAGCCTGTCCGCCGAGGCGCTGGCGTCGGTCGGGCTGACCCCGGGCGCCTCGGTCACGTACGACGGCGTGACCTTCACCTGGCCCGACACCGCGCCCGGCAACCTCGACAACGTCGTCAGTGCCGGCCAGACCGTGCTGCTGTCCGGCTCCGGCTCCCGCCTGTCCTTCCTCGGCACCAGCACCTGGGGCGAGGGCAAGGGCGACGGCAAGGTCGTCTACGCCGACGGCACCGAACAGCCCTTCTCCGTCGCCGTCCAGGACTGGTACGGGTCGAGCTCGGCCGCCGCGGTCGTGGTCCCCTACCGCCACATCGCGACCGGCAGGGACGACAGCCCCGTCAGCCTGTTCACCTTCGGTGTCGACCTGGTGGCCCTCAAGGAGCTGCGCTCCCTGGTCCTGCCCAAGGTCAGCGACGGCCTCCAGTCGGGCGTCCCCGCCCTGCACATCTTCGCCATGACGGTCAACTGAGCCCTGCCGGAAGGACGTTCATGCACACCAACCGAGGCGACCTCGGCGTCACAGGTGTCACCCGCAGACGGGCTCTCACGGGCGCGGTCGCGCTGGGCGGCGCCGCACTGCTGGCCCGGCCGCAGGGCGCGTACGCGTCCGGCGGCACCCTGTTCGACATCGCTCCCGCCGCGGCGGCGCTGAAGCGGGTGCTGCCCGACCACCACCGGCAGATCACCCTGCGGGCCCTCGCCGACGACACCGACCGCTTCCGGATCACCGGCCGGGCCGGGCACATCACGGTGGAGGGCACCAGTACCGGGGTGCTGCTCGCCGGCCTGCACACCTACCTGCGGCGGACCGCGCACGCCTCCGTCTCCTGGACCGGCGAGCAGCTGAACCTGCCGCGCACCCTCCCTGCGCCCGCCGAGGAGATCACGGGTACGGCCGACGTGCCGCATCGCTTCGCCTTCAACGACACCAACGAGGGCTACACCGGCGCCTACCGCACCTGGGACGCCTGGCAGCACGAGCTGGACGTGCTCGCCCTGCACGGAGTCAACCGGGTCCTCGTGTACATCGGCGGCGACGCGGTGTACTACGACACCTTCCGCCGCTTCGGCTACTCCGACGCCGCGCTGCGCGGCTGGATCCCGTCCCCCGCCCACCAGCCCTGGTGGCTGCTGCAGAACATGTCCGGCTTCGGCGGACCGGTCTCCCGGCAGCTCATCGAGCGGCGGGCCGCGCTCGCCGAGAGGATCGTCGACCGGATTCGCGACCTGGGCATGACGCCGGTCCTGCCGGGCTACTACGGCACCGTTCCGGACGACTTCCCCGCACAGCACGGCGGGGACGCGGCGGTGGTGGCGCAGGGCACCTGGGGCGCATTCAAACGCCCCGACTGGCTCGACCCGCGCACCACGGCCTTCCGCGAGGTGGCCGCCGCCTTCTACCGCGCCCAGACGGAGCGGTTCGGTGACAGCACGATGTACAAGATGGACCTGCTGCACGAAGGCGGAAACCCCGGAGACGTGCCGGTGGGCGAGGCCGCGAGGGCCGTCGAGGCGGCGTTGCAGAAGGCCCACCCGGGGGCCGTGTGGGCGATCCTCGGCTGGCAGACCAATCCCTCCAGGGCGCTGCTCCACGGCGTCGACAGGAGCCGGATGCTGATCGTGGACGGTCTGTCGGACCGGTACACCACCGTCACCGACCGGGAGAGCGACTGGGGCGGCACGCCGTACGCCTTCGGCAGCATCTGGAACTTCGGCGGACACACGCCGATCGGCGCCAACGCCCCGGACTGGGTCGAGCAGTACCCCAAGTGGCGTGACAAGGAAGGCAGTTCGCTCGCCGGTATCGCGGCGATGCCGGAGGCGGCGGACAACAACGCACCCGCCCTGGCTCTGCTGACGGACCTCGCGTGGACACCGGGAACCGTCGACCTGGACGACTGGTTCGCCGTCTACGCCCTCTCCCGCTACGGCGGCCCAGACCGGCACGCGGCCGCCGCCTGGCAGACGATCCGCGACACCGCGTACAACATGTCACGCGCGGACTCCTGGAGCGAGGCCCCCGACGGCCTCTTCGGCGCCCGTCCGAGCCTGACGGCGAACAAGGCCGCCGCCTGGGGTCCGGAGAAGGACCGCTACGACACCACGGCCTTCGACGCCGCGCTCACCGAACTCCTCGCCGTACGTCCCGAGTTGCGGGCCAGCTCGGCCTACCGGTACGACGTCGTGGACGTGGCCCGGCAGGTCCTGTCCAACCGCAGCCGGGTGCTGCTGCCGCAGATCAAAGCCGCGCACGAGGCTGCAGACCGAACCCTCTTCGACAGGTTGACCAGGACCTGGCTGACCTGGATGGACCTCCTCGACGATCTGCTGGCCACCTCCCGCCCGCACCTGTTGGGGCGGTGGCTCGCCGACGCGCGCTCCTGGGGCGGCGACCGGGCCGAAAAGGACCGCCTCGAGTACGACGTCCGCTCCCTCCTCACCACGTGGGGCGGACGCGCCAGCAGCGAGGAGGGCCTGCACGACTACGCGAACCGGGAGTGGTCCGGGCTGGTCGGCGGCCTCTACCGCACCCGCTGGAAGACGTTCTTCGACGCGCTCGCCACGGGGAAGGACCCGTCGACGATCGACTGGTTCGCCCTGGAGGACCGCTGGGCGCACGCACACGAGACTCATCCGGCCGAACCTCAAGGTTCCCCATACGTCCTGGCCCGCCGCGTGCGCGACCTGCTCGCCGCCACTCCCCATCAGGCGGTCCTCGCCGCGGCGGCCGACCCGGCGGCGGTGGCCGAGGGCAGGCCCGCGACGGTGACGGTCACCTTCACCAACAGAAACGGGTTCACGGCCGTACGCGATGTGACCCTTTCCGTCGCCGTCCCCAAGGGCATGACCGCCAAGCCGCTCGATCCGGTGCGCACGCATTCGGTGACGTCCGGTGGCAGGTTCACCGCCCGCTTCGAGATCTCTCTGGCGGGCGAGCCCCCGCAACTGGTCGACAAGGTCGTCGCGGCGGCGGCGTACGCGGGCGGCGGGAAGGCGGTGGCGCCGGTACGCCTGCTGGCCGCGACCGGAGTCGAGGACCCGTACCGCACGGTCTCCTACAACGACGCTGTGTTCGGTCAGTCCGGGGACGAGATCGCCATCGAGGGCGCCGGGGCGGACCTGTGGGGCGCCACCAACGAGTTCGGGGCCGTGTACCGGGCGGGCGCCTGTCTCGACAACACCGTCGCCGAGGTCAGGGTCACCGCTCAGGATCCGACCGGGGGCTGGGCGCGGGCGGGCATCGTCGCCCGTAACGACCTGGCTGCTCAGGGAAGCGCGGGCTATGTGAACCTGGCGGTCACTCCGTCCAACGGGTGCGCGCTGAGCTGGGACACCGATGGCGACGGCCGGTTCGACTCGATCGAACTGTCCGGTTCCTTCACCGCGCCGGTGCGGCTGCGGCTGACCAGGTCCGGCGCCTCGTACCTCGGGGAGGCCAGCACGGACGGCGTCACCTGGACGACGGTGGGCACCGCCACGCCTTCGGGTGCGGCCGCCGCACAGGACATCGGAATCTTCATGACCGCGGCCAACGGCTGGACCGGCACACGGGGCATGGCCACCTTCGACGGCTTCAAGGTGACCTGACACCTACAACCAGGCATCAAGAAGGGCTCCCGCATTCGCGTCTCATCCACGAGTTCGACCCCACCGCACACGCCGTTCCCTCAGGAGGACGAAGAGGAAGCCCGGTCCGGTGACAACCGAGTGGCCAGGGGCCCGCACGGGCAGCACTCGGACGATCCCGCACCGCTTTCGACCACCACGGAGCACGCTCGTGAGCGATGTTGTCTTCACAGCCGATTTCACCTCGGAACGCCAGTGGGTCGCGGGGCGTTCCTGGGCCTATCCCGACGGTGGCCCGACGAACCCGGGCGACAACAAGCTGGACTACCTCACATCGGACCCGGCCTACTCCCGCACGGGAACGTTCCGCGCCACCCGCCGAACGGACGGCTGGTGGAACACCGGTCTGCTCACCACCGAGGGAAGCGAGGAAGGCTTCACCGTCCGAACCGGCGACCAGCTCAGGGCCAGGGTCTGTCTGCCCACCGGGCTGGGTGCGTGGCCGGCGATCTGGACCTGGTGGGACGGAGGCAACGAGGTCGACGTATTCGAGTACCACCCGGACAACCCGGACCTCTTGGAACTGTCCAACCACGTCCGGCAAGGGCAGAAGTACCTCCGAAGTCCCGCGGTACGTCCCGGCGCGACCATCGAACTACAGGTCACCTTCGGCTGCCGCGATGTGGTGTGGTCGCTCGACGGGACGCAGGTCTTCGCCGACGGACGGGGCGTAGGCGCTCGCTGGCGCGCCTACCTGATCGTCAACCTCTCTGTCTGCGCGGGCCGTTACCATCCGCCCCCCGAACCCACAGCCACCGAACTGTCCTTCCGCGTCGAGACCCTCACCGTGCACCGCCCCTCGATGCCCTCGGTGCCGCACCAGGCAGTCCTGGACGCCCGTAGCGAGTGGGAGGCAGGCGCCGAGTCCTGATGTGGCGAACAACGTCGGCTCCGCAGGGCAGGGCGTGTGTGCCGGCCGCGCGTGTCCCTGCCCCGGGCGTGGGCACCCGGTGGTCATGGATATGCCGACCTCACCCTTGATCGACCGTTCGCTGCCTGCTATCGCCAAGGGCTACACGTGGCTGCCCGGCCTGCTGCGCGACCGCCCCGACGGCGTGACCCGCACCCGGGTCATGGGCAAACCCGCGCTGGTCGTACGAGGACCCGAAGCGGTGCGGTTCTTCTACGACGAGGACAACGTGCGTCGCGGCGGCGCGCTGCCGGAGCCTGTGCTGAGCACCTTGTTCGGCCACGACGCAGTCCACACCCTCGACGGCGATGCCCACCGGGCCCGCAAGGGACTCTTCCTGCCGCTGCTCCACCCCGACCGGATCGCCGGCCTTGTCGAACAGGTGACCACCGCGTGGGACGAGGCCGTACGTGAATGGAGCGGGGCCGAACAGACCGTGCTGTTCGACGCCGCGAGCGGGGTGCTCACGCGCGGCGTGTGCCGCTGGGCAGGCGTTCCGCTCGACGAGGGCACCACGGAAGACACAGCGCATCTCGCGCGCGACCTGGTTGCCATGGTCGACGGTTTCGCCACCGCAGGGCCCCGGCACTGGCGGGCGCGGCGGGCACGGAGCCGTCAGGAGCAGCGTTTCGCCCGACTGGTCGACGACGTGCGCTCCGGCAGGGTCACCGCCCCTGACGGGTCGGTGCTCGCCGCGGTGTGCGAGCACCGTGAGGCCGACGGCGAGCCCCTGCACCCGCACACGGCCGCCGTTGAGCTGCTGAACGTCATCCACCCCACCGTGGCCGTCTGCTGGTTCGTCGCCTACACGGCGCACGCGCTGCACCTGCAGCCGAACCAGCGCGAACGGCTGCGCGGCGGCGACACCGCCTACACCGCCGCGTTCGTGCACGAGGTGCGCCGCTTCTACCCGTTCGTGCCCTGCCTCGGCGGCCTCGCCGTCCGTGACCTGTCCTGGCGGGACGTCTCGGTACCGGTCGGCGGGATGGTGGTGCTCGATGTCTTCGGCCAGAACCACGACGAGAAGTTGTGGAGCGACCCGTACGTCTTCCGCCCCGAGCGGTTCCTCGAGCACCCGGTCGAGCGTGACGAACTGATCCCACAGGGCGGTGGCGAGCCGCGTACCGGTCACCGCTGCCCCGGGGAGGGCCTTACCATCGGCCTGCTCGAAGCGCTCGCGCTCCGCCTGGCCGATCTTGAATTCACCGTCCCGGACCAGGACCTGAGGATCTCCCTGCGGCGCATCCCGGCGCGCGTGCGCAGTGGCTTCGTCGTACGGGACGTGCGGGTGCCGAGCGCGCATACGCTGACGACCGTGTGACACCCGGCGTTCTTCTCCGTTCGGTGCCCGGCGGTACGCGACGACGGCCGCTCTCACGTCATTCCGTCGGCTGCTCGGGGTCCTTGCCGGTTCCCGGTTCCGCCATCCGCCGGTGCGCCGCGGCCTTGACCCCGTCGGGCAGCACTTTCCCCGCCAGTTCCTGCGCCTTCGTCTTCAGCGAGCCGGCCACGGTCTTCTTCTCGCCCTTCACGATCGCCTCGACCGCCTGCTCGGCCACCGTGGCGGGATCGTCCTTCTTCATGGTGCCGATCCGGGTGTCGTCCGCCATGCCCGCCCTGCGGAAGAAGTCCGTGTCCGTCGGGCCCGGCATGAACGAGGTGACCGTCACACCGGTGTCCTTCACCTCCTCCGCCAACGCCTGGGCGAAGGACTGCACGAACGACTTGGACGCGTTGTACACCGGCTGGAAGGCACCGGGCATCGTCGACGCGACGGACGAGGTGAACGCGATCCGTCCCGCGCCGCGCTTCACCATGGCCCGAAGCAGTGGCTTGGCCAGCCGCACGGTGGCGGTGACGTTGAGATCGATGACCTCCTGGTCGTCGGTGAGATCGGTGTCCACGAACGCGCCGCCCTGGCCGACCCCGGCATTGAGGACGACGACGTCCACCGTCAGCCCGTCCAGCGCGTCCAGCAGCAGGTACCGGCCCTCGGCGGCCCTCAGATCGGCGCGCACCGCCCGGACTTCCGCGCCCGTCTCCCGCAGAGCCCGGGCGGCGGACTCCAGCCGTTCGTCTTCGGCGTTCACCACGAGGTCGTAGCCGTGCAGCGCGAACTGTCGTGCCAGCTCGAGGCCGATTCCACTGGATGCGCCCGTGACCAGGGCGAGGGGTCGTATGTCAGTCATACGCGCCGAGTAACCCACTCGACCGGTGGCAACCAGGTCGGCCAGGCTTCCGCTCTGCTGGCTTTCAGACATGTGATGGAGAACAATGCTCATTCCTTCCGTACCATCACTACGAGACAGCTGTGCGGCAGCAACGACGGCGAATCACGCGTCACCAGGCCGTGCAGCGTGCGCATGGGACACCGCACACGCTGCAAGCCTGCCGATCGGCGGCCGAGGCAACCGGGAAAAGGAGTGAGGACCATGTCCGAAACCAACGCTGTGACAACCGAGTTGACGACACAGTACGGAGCACAGGTAGCCGGTGACCTGGAGCGCAACCTCAAGGAGCAAGACCGTGTCCGCGAGGAGATCGAGGCTCTTCAGGAGCAGTTGGCCGCACTCCAGCACGACCACACCATCCTGGTGAACGTCCGGCAGGCCCTCGGACTTCCCAGCGCTCCCGCGCAACCGGAGCCTGAGCCAGCCACAGTGCCCGCGCCCCGCAAGAGGGCACCCGCGCCCGCATCACGCTCGGGCAGGCAGAGGCGGAGCGACAAGTCAGCCGGCAAGTCGGCCGCGCCGGCCGGCAAGCAGGCCCGTAAGCGGAGCACCGCCGCCTCGTCGGCCGGGCCGCGGGCCGTGCCCAAACTCGTCGACCTCGTCCGCGAACACCTGAACGCCCAGCACGAGCCCCGCTCCGCCGCCGAGATCTCCACCGAACTCGAACAACAGCACCCTGACCGGGAGATCAAGACCAAGATCGTGCGCCTCACCCTCGAAGGGCTCGTGGCCAAGAACCAGGCGCAGCGCACCAAGCAGGGCCGCTCGGTCTTCTACACCACCCCAGAAGCCACCCAGCCCGACCCGAAGGACGAAGCCGAGTCGGAACAGCCTGCCTGACGACTCCGCGGAACTTCACGGCTTCCCCGGATGTCTCCGTGCCGCTGCCCGGACCAACCAGCAGGTCCGGGCAGCGGTGTGTGGTTCCTGGGTCAGGGCGTCAGCTGCCAGCGGGCGATGTATCCGACGTCGATGGATGCCCGGTCCTGCACGCGCAGCTTCCACGTGCCGTTGAGCGACTGTGCGGAGGCGTCGACGGTGAAGGTCTGGTCGACGTTGTCCGCGGAGCCGCCGCTGCGGTTGAGCAGGGAGTAGACGGTGCCGTTCGGGCCGACCAGGTCGACGGTCAGGTCACCGCGGTAGGTGTGGACGATGTTGACGTAGACGGAGGTGGTCGCGGAGGCGTTGCCGTCGCGGCCGGTGATGGTCACCGGTGACTCCACCGCGGGTCCGTTGTCCGGGATGTCGACGCGGGTGGAGCTGGCGTAGACGTAGGCGATCCGCCAGCTGAAGGTCTTCGAGACGGACGCACCCGTGCTGTCGGTGACCTTGACGGTGACATCGCCGGTGCCGAGGGTGGTCGGCGTGCCGGTGATCAGACCGCTCGGGCTGATGCTCAGGCCGTCGGGCAGCCCGGTGGCCTCATAGGTCAGAGCGGCTCCGGAGTTGGTGGTGTAGGCGTCCAGTTGGAGGCTGACCGCCTGGCCGATACCGCTGGTCTGGTCGGCGATCGGAGCGAGGTTGACTCCGAGGGCGATGCGGTTGCCGACGTTGATCGCCGCCCAGGCGTCGGCGACGGCGAGGTAGGTCGGGCTGTAGGCGCCGTAGAGGTCGGCGGCGGCCGACAGGGTGGCGGTGCGGGCCCCGGCGTAGTTGGTGGTCGAGGTCATGTACGTCGTCAGGGCGCGATACCAGATGGCGGCGGCGTTCTGGATGCCGATGCCCGTGACCGACTGCCCGTCGTAGGTCGGACTGTCGTAGGAGACGCCGTTGACGGTCTTGGCGCCGCTGCCCTCGGAGAGCAGGTAGAAGAAGTGGTTGGCGGGGCCCGAGGAGTAGTGGACGTCCAGGCCGCCGAGGGAGGGACTCCAACTGTCGGCGGAGGCACCGTCCTTGGAGGGCTTGTCCATGTACCGCAGCGGGGTGCCGTCGCCGTTGATGTCGATCTTCTCGCCGACCAGGTAGTCGCCGGGGTCGGCCGGGAGGTTCTCGTAGAACTCCACGGCGGCGGCGAAGATGTCGGAGGTCGCCTCGTTGAGGCCGCCGGACTCGCCCGAGTAGTTCAGGCCCGCGGTGGCGGCGGTGACACCGTGGCTCATCTCGTGGGCCGCGACGTCCAGCGCGGTCAACGGGTGGGTGTTGCCCTCTCCGTCGCCGTAGGTCATGCAGAAGCAGGAGTCCTGCCAGAAAGCGTTGACGTAGTTGTTTCCGTAGTGGGCGCGGCTGTAGGCGGCGACGCCGTCATTCCGGATGCCGTTGCGGCCGAACGTGTCCTTGTAGAAGTCCCAGGTGGCCGCGGCACCGAACGCCACGTCGACGCCGGCGGTCTGGCGGTTCGACGGCAGGCCGTTGCCCCAGACATCGTTGTCGTCCGTGAACAGGGTGCCGGTGCCCGACGTGCCCTGGTTGAGGTCGTACGTCTTGTGTCCGGCGCGGTCCGGGTCGGTGAGCTGGTACGTCGATCCCGACTGGGTCGTGCCCAGCGGGACCGTGCCGACGTACTCGCCGGTGCCGGTGCCGGTGTCCACCTTCTCGTCGGCCAGGAGCTGTTTTCCGGTGGTGGCGTCGGTGACGACCTGCAACTCGCTGGGAGTACCGTCCCGTTGAACGCCTGCGACGACGCTCTCCCAGGCCAGGACGGGCTTTCCGGAGCCTGCCCAGATCACCAGGCGCGGCTTTCGCTCGATCTTCGAGCCCTTGACCCGGGCGTGCCCGGAGGCAGTCTCAGCCTTGTCGGCGGCGACGGCCGAACGGATCCGCGGGCTGAGCGAGGGCACGGTGAGGGCCGCCCGGCTCGCCTTGGTGACGGTGATTCGACCGCTGTTGTCGTGGACGACGAGATCGCCGCCGAGGACGGGCAGGCCGGCGTAGGTGCGCTCGTAACGGGTGTGCGTCGTGCCGTCGGCGTCCTTGATGACGTCCTTGACGCGGAGCTTCTCCTTGGCGCCGAGGCCTATGTGCCGTGCCGTGTCGACTGCCGCGGACTGGGCGGTCTTCAGCAGGGCGGCGCGGCGGGCGGGCGTCAGGGATGCCGGCAGGGCACCGGCGCGGGGCTTGGCGGTGATCTTCGCGGGGCCCGGGTCGGCCGGGGCAGCGGTGGCGAGGCCGGGGAGGGCCAGGGCGAGCAGGGACCCCAGGGAGGTGAGAGCCAGGGCGGCGCGTTTGCGCCGGGCAAAGCTCCGATCTTGCAGGGACAACGGGTTCTCCTTCGATATGACGGCCCGTGGTGGACCGCGGGCGGCACGGAGCGGCAGAGGACGCCGGTCTGGAAGCTGCACGGCATGCGGGTGGAAGGAGGTGGGGGGTGGAAGTGGTACTGCGGGTTCACCGCGTGGTGAATCTGTCAAGGAACGGTGAACGTCCTGCAGAAGGCTGACACCGCAGACCCGATACTGTCATGCGCCGGTCAAGCAAACGGCTGGAAATGGTCATGGAGATCTGGCAAATCGGAAGGGACGACGCCGGTTTTCGGCCGCGCGCCCCGCGTGCCGCCGAGGCGAAGACGAGCGCGTGAGGCCAGACCGGACCGTCGGACCCCGGCACGCAAACCTGCGTCCGAGGTCGGTCGCCGCTCCACCGGACTCCCTCGATCCGACCGTCCAGCACGCCCCTGAGGCAGGCGGCACCGACAGCTTGCCCTCGCCGACGTGGTCAAGGGCGACGTTGTGGGGAGCCACCCATGCGGCCCAGCAGATCAGGCGCCCGGCAGTGTCGATACGACTGCCTCGGCGGAGGCGGGCGGGGTTTCGTCGTCGACGACATTGTGTTGCAATGCCCATGCCATGCTGACAGGCCGAGGGGGGCTCATGGCACGCGGAGTGCGCACTGTCGTGTTCCTTGTACTGGTGCTGGTCACGGCGGTGTTGTCGCCACACCAGGCCGAATCGGATACCGGATCACCAACCCGATTACAGGCCGCCGGGTCCATGCGGGTGTGCCCGAACCCTGCCCCCGGCCACGTCTCGTGTCTCGCGTTCGTCCGGACGAGAACGGCGGGCGGGGCCACGACAGCGCGGGCGGCGGCCGCCGAGGACACGCCCTTCGGTTACGGCCCCGCCGATCTGCAGAACGCCTACAAGCTGCCCTCGGCCACGGCCGGCGCGGGCCGCACGGTGGCGGTGGTCGACGCCTACGACGACCCCAACGCCGCCGAGGACCTCTCCGCCTACCGCGCCCAGTACGGGCTGCCGCCGTGCACCGAGGCGTCCGGCTGCTTCACCAAGGTCGACCAACGAGGCGGGAACAGCTTCCCGGAGGCCGAGGACGAGTGGGCCATGGAGATCTCCCTCGACCTGGACATGGTCTCTGCCGCCTGCCCCAACTGCCGCATCCTGCTGGTGGAGTCGGACAGCAACAGCATCGAGGACCTCGGTACGGCCGTGAACACCGCCGTCGACAAGGGCGCGGGCTACGTGTCCAACAGCTACGGCGGCGACGAGGACCAGAGCGAACTCGCCGACGACACCGCGTACTTCCACCACCCCGGCGTCGTGGTGACCGCCGCCGCCGGCGACGACGACTACGGCACCGAATACCCCGCTGCCTCGCCCCTCGTGACGGCGGTCGGCGGCACCACACTTCTGCAGGACTCCAGCAGCCGAGGCTGGTCCGAAACCGTCTGGGGCGACTTCCTCAACTACACCGGCGGCACCGGCTCGGGCTGCTCCAGCCAGGAGCCCAAGCCCTCCTGGCAGTCCGATCCCGGCTGTCCACGCCGGATGCTGAACGACGTCTCCGCTGTCGCCGACCCCGACAACGGCGTCGCCATCTACGACAGCTACCAGGACGACTCCTCCGGCAACTGGTTCGTGGCCGGAGGCACAAGCGCCTCCTCGCCGCTGGTCGCCGCCGCCTACGCGCTGGCCGGCCCCCCGCGCCCCGGCTCCCTGCCCGCCTCCTACCCCTACGCCCACCCCGCCGCGCTCAACGACGTGACCTCCGGCGAGAACGGCTTCTGCGACGATGACACCGCGTACTTCTGCACTGCGGCGACGGGGTACGACGGCCCCACCGGGCTCGGCACGCCGGCCGGCGTGTCCGCCCTCTCCGGCGCGGTGACCACCGACGGCACCACCGTCACCGTGACCGTGCCCCCCGACCAGAACACCCGCACCGGCACTCCCGTGTCCCTCCAGGCACAGGGCAGCGACTCCGCCTCGGGGCGCACCCTCACCTACACCGCCTCGGGACTGCCTCCCGGAGTGTCACTCAACCCCACGACGGGCCTGATCTCCGGCACACCCACGACCTGGGGCACCTGGGGCGTCACCGTCACGGCGCAGGACTCCACCGGAGCGTTCGGCGCCGCCTCCTTCACCTGGCGGATCACCACCGCCGAAGGGTGCTACCCGGGCCAGATACTCGGCAATCCCGGCTTCGAACTGCCCGACTACCCACCCTGGACCGCACAGTCACCCTGGTTCCTCACCGACGCCACCACCGACATCCCCGCCCGCTCGGGCCACTACCTCAGCCTGTACGACCACCTGGCCGCCTCCCAGAAGGCCCGCACCCTGCGTCAGACCATCGCCATCCCCAGCGGCTGCCCAACCGTCACGCTCAGCTACTGGCTCCGTCCCGTCACCGAGCTCACGCCGACCGACGCCGCCAAAGACACCCTGCAGGTCCGCGTCCTGGACCAGGCCGGGACCGTCCTGGCCACCCTGGCCACCTACTCCAACAAAGACGCCTCCCAGACCTACCAGCAGCACACCCACGACCTCTCGGCATACGCCGGAAGAACCGTGACCCTCGCCTACACGGTCACCTCCAAAGCCGCGGCAACCGACTTCGCCCTGGACGACACCACCCTGACGGTGCGCTGAAAGACCAGTGGGAGGCCTGACGACGGCGGCGCCTTCAGCGATGACCGCGCCCGGGACGGCACGGTCTCCCTCCCTGCCGGGGGATCCGTTGGCGGCGACTGCGCTCTGTGTTGCGCGGCGCTGCGGGTCAGTCGGCCGCCGCGAGTCGGTTGAGAACTTCCCCTGGGGTGAAGCTCCAGCCGACGAGGCGCGGTCCGCTCCAGTTGATGCCAATCATGTATCCCCCTCGACCGGCGTCAGGCAGATCACGATCGCGCCACGCATCCAGGGACATGAATTCAACATGTAGGCCATGCCCCCAGATCTTCGCCGCCCTCTGAGCACGGGCCGCGGTCGACCAGTAGGGGAAGACTCCGCGTGCCGTCCGCGGATAGGGGAGCCGGACTCCCCTCGTCATCCCGAACAAACCAGACCACTCCGCTCTGGCGGGCTTCTCGGAAGAATGCTGCCGCTTGCGAACCACTCTGACTCATGCCAAGCGAGCCTAGTGCCCCCCGTCGCCCATTTCGTTAACGGTTCTAAGGGCTTGCCGGGAATCAACACGTCGGTTTGATCTTGGTTTTGTCGGGGTCGAGGAACCTGACGACGTCTTCCCGTGTGCGGAAACGGGCTG
>NZ_JBSFDB010000037.1:35957-82399 GCF_053593695.1 Streptomyces sp. NPDC002144 | reverse complement strand
GGTGCGCGAGGCCCCCGAGGGCGTGGAGGTGGCCCGGCGCCGCGGCCCGGACGCCGACTACCTGTTCCTGATCAACCACACCGACCGCGCCGCCCACATCCCCGTCTCCCCCGAGGCGACGGAACTCCTCTCCGGCAAGCCCGCGACCGGTTCGGTCACCGTGCCGCCGGGCGAGGTGGCAGTGGTACGGGAGCCGTTGCGGGCCTGAGTGGCGGGCAGGGCGGCTCGGTGCTGTGCTGTTGGCATGCCTGAGCTGCCGGACGTCGAGGGTTTCCGGCAGGTGTTCGTGTCCTGCGCGCAGGGCAGGGTCATCGGCCGGATCGACGTGCGGGACGCGGGCGTACTGCACGGGACGAGCGTGCGCGGGTTTTGCGAGGCGCTGGAGGGGCGGCGGTTCACGGCGTCCGAGCGGCGCGGGAAGTGGCTGCTCGCGCACACCGGCGGCCCCACGCTGATGCTGCACTTCGGGATGACCGGGAGCCTGGTGTGCGCCCGTCCCGAGGACGAGGCCGAGCCCCACGACCGGGTCCTGTTCCGCGTGGGCGCCCGGCGCCAACTCCGCTTCCGCGACCAGCGCAAGCTGCAGGGGCTGTGGCTGGCGTGGGGCGGCGACGAGGTCGAGCGGATGCTCGCCCGCCAGGGGCCCGACGCGCTGACGGTGGGGAGGGCGGAGTTCGAGACCGTGCTCTCGGAGCGCCGGGCCGCCGTCAAGACGGTCCTCATCGACCAGTCCGCCCTGGCCGGACTCGGCAACCTGCTCGCCGACGAGATCCTGTGGCGGGCGGGCCTGCGCCCCGGCATCCGGGCGAACGAACTCACCGGGCCCGACCGCTGCCGCCTCTACGAGCAGATGCGCCGCACCCTGCGCTCATCGGTCACCGCCGGCCGCGTCCCCCCACGCCCTTCCTGGCTCACCGGCCACCGCGACGACCGCACCCCGACCTGCCCACGCTGCGGCACCCCGCTACGACGGTCCCGTACGGCGGGAAGGGGGACGGTGTGGTGCCCGCGCTGCCAGCCGTGACCGGAAACGCATCAGGAGACCTTGATGTGGGTGTCCATACCGAGCTGCTTGTGGCCGGGGACGGGGCAGTACAGCTCGTAGGTGCCCTTCTTGAGTTTGACCGTGAGCGCTGCCATGCCGCCGCCCGAGAGGTTCTTGGTCTTCACGTCCGACACCCCGGGCCCGTCGATCTCCAGGGCGTGGGTGACCTTGCCGGCGTTGTCGGCGGTGAAGGTGTAGGTGCCGGGCGTGAAGGAGTTCCGGGACAGCTTCAGTGAGTACTCGGTCTCGGTGACCGTCACCTGTGTCCCGGACCCGGCCTTGGCCGCGCCCGCCGCGCTGCTGGAGCTGCCACCGCCACCGCTGCCGCTGCCACTGGAACAGGCGGCCAGGAAGAGCGCGGCGGAGAACGCCAGCGCCGTCGTACGGAGTGCGACTCGGGTCGAGATCACCACGTGGATCATCCCCTTCGGGCTTTATGGGGTGGTACGAGGATGAAGGTCGCTTTGTTCACTCTCAGACACTTTGTTGCCGATTAACTGCTCTGTTCATGATCTGACGGTTGCCGGACCTTCGCGCTCCTCGACGCCCCGCCCCGGCGGCTACGATCGAGCCGTGAACTCCTACTGGCACGTCGTCCTGCCGCCCCTCTGCGCCTGACCGGGCGCGGACACTGACGGCGGTGTGATCCCCCGGCCCCAACGTCCACAGGGCGGTCAGGGGCCTTTGTCGTGCGCCCGTTTCGAACCAGTCCCAGACGCATTCGACGACGGAAGTTCACGACTGTGCCGAACCGCACGCTCTCCCTGTCTCCCGCGCGCACATCCCGCGCCGGCCTCCTGGGCGGCCCCGCCCCCATCCTCATCTCGTCCGTGCTGTGGGGCACGACCGGAACCGCGAGCTCCCTGGCACCGGCCGGCGCCCCGGCGGCGGCCATCGGCTGCGCCGGTCTCGCCCTGGGCGGCACCCTGCTGTTCCTGATCTCACGCGGCGCCCGCTCACTGCATGCGGCCTGCACCCGCGCCGAGCGACGGCTGCTCCTGTTCGGCGCCCTGGCGGTGGCCGGCTATCCGGTCGCCTTTTACCCGGCAGTGGCCCGTACGGGCGTGGCCGTGGCCACCGTCATCGCTCTGGGCAGCGCGCCGGTCTTCGCGGGCCTGCTGTCCTGGGCCACGCGCGGGACCCGCCCCACCCCCCGTTGGACGGCCGCCACAGCAGCGGCCGTACTGGGCTGCACCCTGCTGGTCCTGGGCCCCGAACTCACAGCCCACTCCACCCCGATGGACCTCACGGGCGTGCTGCTCGCCGCGGGCGCCGGCCTGTCGTACGCCGTCTACTCGCTGATCGCCGGCCGGCTCATCACCACCCACGGCCATCCGTCCGACGCGGTGATGGGCGCCCTGTTCGGGACGGCGGCCCTGCTGGTCCTGCCGCTGGTCCTGACCCTCGACCCGCACTGGCTCACCACGGCCCGGGGTGCCTCGGTGGCGGGCTATCTCGCCCTGTTCACGGTCTGCCTGGGCTACCGCCTCTTCGGCCACGGCCTGCGCCACACGCCGGCGTCGACGGCCACGACACTCACCCTGACGGAACCGGCGGTGGCCGCCGTCCTGGGCGTCACCGCCCTGAACGAACACCTCCCGGCGACATCCTGGTGCGGCCTGGCAACCCTGTCCCTGTCCCTGCTCCTCCTGACCCTCCCGAAGCGCGCCCGAGGCTAGCCACCGAGGCCTGCAGAGGGCCGACGAGGGCGGAGGATGCGCGTGCCCTGCTCACGCCTTGCGCCAGGCGGTGAGCAGTTCGTCGGGGCCGTAGGCCGCCTGAAGGCCGGAACACCTGATCCCGCTGTGGGAGACCGCCACGAGCGGTACCGGCTCGTCGGTGACCGCCGTCCGGTGCTTCTGCAGTGACGGCAGGTCGTGGCTGTCGAACGCGGCGTTCTCCAACCACTTGACCGAGCCGAGGCAGAGCAACCGCTTGGCGACCGGCTGCCGGTCGGCACCCACCAAGTCGATCTCCACACCGTTGTTGCGGGTCCAGTACCCGCCGATCGCCGGGGTGGCGGGCAGGAGCCCGTCCGGCAGCAGGCAGGCGAGGGATTCCCGGACCAGGGGCTCGATCGCGCGGCCCCGCCAGCCCGTCCACTGCTCCTTGATGCGGCTCAGCGTGAGATCCCCTCGCATCCGCTCGATCTCCTCAGCAAGCCGAGACGGACGAACGCCCGAGGCCCGGACCTTGACCGGGTCCCGGGCCTCTCGTCTGGGGCGCGACGGTGATCGGGGTCGTCCGACCTGGGGTGGAAGAACGCCGGGTCATACCTTCTTGACGACGATGGTGTCCGGGAGGAGCTTCTCCAAGTCGTCCGCGTCCGAGGTGAAGACTGTGACCTGCCCTTTGTGCTGGCGTGCGATGACAGCGAGCACGGCATCGATCGCGTACTTGTGACCGTGCAGCTCGGCGCCGGCCAGGAGGCGTCGGGCCTGGCGAGCCTCATCCTTTCCGACATCGGCGACCTTGAGCCGGGAGAGCACCCAGTCCCAGCGCTGCTCGGTGGTCCTGCCGTCGTACGCCTCGACCAGCGTCATGGGAGACGTCACCACTTCGGCCTCACCTCGGGCGGCCAGGTCGAGCCAGGCGATCATGCTGCGGTCGCCGCGCACGGCCAGGGACAGGGCTTCGCAGTCGAGTACGAAGACGCGCAGTGGCCGCTGCCTGTGCTCACCGGTGCGCTTCTTCACGCTGCCTCTCCGGCACCGTGTCCTCCGGCCGCGCGGCGGCGCTCGTGCTCGGCGTCGAGATCGTCCAGTTCCGAGAGTGCTGCCGCACGCTCGTCCTCGGTGACCGCGCCGTGTTCTTCCTGCAACCAATCGACCAGCTCCAGCAGCCGGTCCCGATCGCGCTTGAATCGCAGTGCTTCGGCGACGTACGCCGAAAGTCCCCGCTCAGCCGCGTCGGCGCGGATCTCGTCCAGGAGATCTTCGGGAATCGTCACCGTTACTTTCTTAGTTGCCATACAAGTCACCATACTCTTGGTGTGAATGCCCCTACCAGGTTGCCGTGACCGATAGGGCAAGGAGGCCAACGGTCAATCCGGGAGCCCTGCCCACGTGTGATCGCCGACTCGTACCGCTTCACTCGGCCGCCGCGTGCCGTTCACTCTCACTGGCGCATGCTGCGTCGGATGAGGATGGTTGCCCTTCGCGGTGGTGAGCCTCCTGCCGTTGATGAACGACGGGAGGAGAGCGCATGTCCCTGCTGCCCTCGGCAGACGTCTTCAGATCGATCGAGCTAAAGGTTCCGCAGCTGCTCGGTGGACAGTTGGTCTGTCCACATGTACCCGGGGAGAGATGTTCGGTCGGCGAGCACCTCACGCTCTCGGAGGCAAAGGAAGCGGCGGCACGAGAGGCCGCTGATGCCGCTGTGCGGGATGCGCTGTGGCGGTGCGTGGGGCGCGATGCCCGAAGCGACGTGCCGAAGATGGCTCAGCGAGGCCAGTTGCTCGCGTTGTACTTCATCATCCCCTACCTGCGGAAGTCGGCCGCGAGAGTCTCGAGGAGGCTCTGCGTCGATGTTGCAGAGGTGAGGTCAGCCATGCTCGGTCGGCGCGTTGTACGAGTTGGCACTGGCGGCTGAAGCCGACGACGTCCGTCATGAGGTCGTCCGGGCTGCCAATGCCGCCGGTTGGGCGGTGGAACGGGCTCATCCGGCCGAGCGCACGACGGATCCGCGCAGTCTTGTCGACCGTGCGAGCCTCCTTGGCGACGACTACTCGCCCATCCGTAACGATTCGGACATCCAGGTGGTCGGTGAGGCTGACTCTTTGCCGGGGGAGCGCATCAGCGGCGAACGCATGGGCGCTACCTTGCATCGCCTCGGGCTCTTGGGCGCGTTTCTCGCCTCGGGTGCGGGACAGCTGCCCGAGGGCGAGTCCGACCGACTCGACGGACTGCAGAAGGAAGCCGAGTGAACCCGAGCGCAAGGCGACTGTCGCAGTGGCTGGGCGAGCCGATGCCCCTCCGCGAGGTGGCAGGCCTCCTCGGGGTCGACGCAGCGAAAGCCGCCGGACTGGTGAGGGCGGGCCGCTTCCCCTGCCGTGTCACGAAGGAGAAGAAAAAGTACGTAGTCCTTCCCGCCGATGTGTTGGTCGCCATGGGGCTCGATGATCCGATCGTGCGGATCGTCGACCTGCTGGCCGGAGCTGAGTTCGCGAGGCGATGGGACTGAGGGCCGGCCGCCGGCGGGCCGAGTGTGACATCGGAGGGTTGGGCGCGTGAACGTCCTCCTCCGGGTTGACGCGCGGAGCGGGTTGGCAGGGCGCACGTGGATGGTCGGTGATGGTCGGTGCACTGCTGATTCGTCGAGCGGCTCCGCGTCGGCGCTTCGGTCGCACGAAGAGCCCGATAGCGGGGGCGGACCGGCATCGCGTAAGGGCGATGAGCCGCGGCGGCCGGCGGTGCACTGGATCAAGGCCAGGGCCACGAGCAGCACACAGAGAGCCAGTTCCGCTATAGCGAGTTGGTCAGCTCTGTAGTTCGCGGCCCGCTGAAGCGCGCCCTGCGGGATGATGGGCGCGCAAATAGGGGCAGTTCGGGCAAAATCCCAAGCCATACCTGGTGATGCCGGGTGGCTCCGAACCGCCGGGCGCCGGATGGTTCTGCGGTTCTCTGTCCTCTGCAGGGAGGGAACCGCCTGCTCCGTTCCCCACTGCATCGAACCGGTCTGACGAGAAGCGAAGGAGCAGGATCATGCACAACTGTGAGGGATGCGGACGGTCCCGGCAGGGGTTGTTCTTCGGCTCCGGGATCGGAGAAGCGAAGTGGTGGTGCTGGTGCTGCCAGAGCACCGATCAGAAGGAACTGATCAGTTCTCTGGATGACCACGCTCGGGGCGTGCTCAACCGTGACGCCGACGGCGTGCACTGGCCCTACGGCCCGAACCTCTACGTCCAGATGCGCGCGGACCTGTTGGACTGGGCGGACCTGCACGACCTCAAGAGCGGCAACACGGGGTGTTCGTCCGGGCTGCACTGGCTCGAAAGGGGCCGTTGTGCCAAGAGGAAATGCCAAGGCCGGCCAAGGTTCTACGACCACACGACCACGTGGCTTTCGCGGACCACCGGCAGGCCCGCTCTGGTCTTCAACCAGCCGTACAGGCAGGTGAACCCGGCCGAGGTCTGGGATTCCATCAGCGAGTACCCGTCTCTCACGGCCGAAGTCGGGCCGGAGAGTTGGTACGGCGCAGGTACCAGCGGTGTCTACATCTGGAACGACGGCAACCGTTCCATGGCTGTTCGGCCGCCTCGTTAACCGCGCATCGAAGGGTTCCACTTTGCGGTAGGCCCTTCGGAATCGTGCCCGATGAGGCGCTGGCGGTGGAAGTGAGGCTGGACCTCCGTTCGCGCCGCAGCTCAACCGGGCTGCGCGTGCAGCAGTGAACGCCAACATTCGTCTGCGTACCGGACATAGACCTGGGCAATGAGGTCCCTCCATGGGGGTGCGCCGTCGGGCTCCGGCCGCGCCTTCGCATGGCCGCTCCCTGGCCGCCCCGCCAAGGCGTCGGCGGGTTGTCTGATCGTGATCCAGACCGGGCGGACTGGGACTTCGTTGATCGGCTAGCGTCTACCGCACAAGCGGCCGGCAAGATCCACCGCGGCCACCAGGGGGGACGCGGCAGCGCGTCCGGCCACGGCGGGGCGCCGCGCGGCGGCAGATCATCACATCAATGAGGGGGAGACGTGGGGGCATTGACCCGGACGTCGACTGAACCACTGCCCGGAGGTCGCCGCCGCAGAAGTGGCGCGGGCCTCGGGGTCGGTGCGGCCGCCACGATTCTGGCGGTCGCGGGAACGGCCATCCCGCTCGCCGTGGACGCGCCGCCCGCGTGGGCCGCTCAGGCGGGGACCGCGGCGGACTCGTCCCAGGAGGTCGTGATCCCGCCCGCCGATCGGGCCACACCCCGTGTGGACACCCCGCTGGCGGCGGGCAACACCGGGTTCCTGCACCAGCAGGAGGGCCGGGACGGCTACACCTGGACCGACTTCGCGAGCGGCACCTCGACGCAGGTGCCCGGACTGCAGACTTTGCCGGCCAACGCGCTCGTACGCCCCGTCGGTGCCGGCGGAGACCTGCTCGCCGTCTCACCGAGCCCGGCCCGGGGCACCGCCTGGTACACCCTCCTCGATCCGCACACCGGCGAGCGCCGGGAGGTCCAGCTCCCGGCCGGCTACACGTTCCGGGGGACCGTCGCGGGCAAGGTGCTGGCGCTGGAGTCCGCGACCAGCACCACCAGCTCCGCCGGTGTGCTCCTCGACACCGGCACCGATCCCGCGCAACCGCTGCACATCACCGGCCTGCCCGCGGGCGCTCAGCTGAGCAGCCTCTCCCTGCAGGAGGGCGCCACGGACGACCGCGGCGCGGTGATCTCGTTCCGGCAGGACGGCGCGTACCGTTACGGCCTGCTGGACCCCGGGACCGCCGTGATCACCCCTCTCCCGGAGGCGATGAGCGGCCAGGGCCTGCGCATCCTGCTGAGCGCCGACCGCATCGCCTGGTGGGGGCATGGCTTCACCGGGCTGCGCTGGCTGCCCCGCGGTGACGTGTCCTCCGCGACGCAGGAGTTCCCGCTGCCCGCCGACGCGGCCCCCGTTGCCCTCCTCGGCGGCACCCTCCTGACCTCGGACCCGGACGCCACCTCGGGCACCACGCTCGGCCGGCGGCTGACGTCCCGGCCGCTCGACGGCGGGGAGCCGAGCACCGCACTCGACCACATCGCACTCGTGTCCGACTCCCCACCGCAGACGGCGGAAGGGAGCGCCCTGCTCGTCGGCGGCTCCGGCACCGGCGACTGGGCGGTGCACCGCTTCGCCGCCGGCTCCGACGGGTCGCCGGCGCACGAGGTGGTCCAGCCGCTGCCCCCGGTGATCGCCAGGGTCCTGGGACTGAACCTGTACCGGGGCACCCTCAACCGGGTGGACAGCATGGAGGGCAAGCTCTCCCTCCACCAGCAGGACGTCGGTACCGGGCCGGTCCCCGTCGCGGGAGCGGCCATGCCCCTGGCCCCGGGCATGCCCTCTTCCGCCGTGCGCTGTGCGACGGGTGAGGACTGCGTGCGGACCGTCGAGGGCAACTGGTACGGCCTGTCCTTCCTGTCCGAGACAGCAGGGCGGACGTACCTGGAGACCCGCGTGGACGCCTACACGTCGCACGTGGAGGTGCCGTTGCCCGGGAGTGGCGGCGAGGTCAGGGACGCGTCGTATGGGTACGTGGTGGTGGACGGCGGGTCCCCGAGAACCCAGTATCTGATCGACCCGGGCCACAACAAGGTCGTACGCAGCCGCCCGGTGCAGGCCGCGGCGCTCTGGTACTCCACCCTGTGGAGCGCCTCCCCCGGCAGCCCCGGCACGCTGACCGCGGAGCGGCTGACCGAGGACGCGGCCACTCCCGGTAAACCCGTCCGCACCGTGCGGACCGGTGCCGCCTGCGTGCCCACCGAACTGCAGGCGACAGCGCGTTGGCTCTACTGGTCCTGCGGTGCCGACAAGCAGGCCGGGGTGTACGACCTGACGAACAACCGCGGCTTCGCCGTGCCGTCGGGCCCCGCCATGCTCGGTGACGGCTACGTGGTCCGGCACGACCGGGACGCGGGCGAGCTCAAGCTGACGGACTTCCACACCGGCAGCCCGCTCGCGGAGCGCTCCATAGCCGCCCTCCCGGCCGGAACGCTCGCGGACGACCGCAGGATCACGTGGACCGTGGACAAGTACAGCGGCCACATCGCCTATGTGGACGCCGATCGCCGCGTGCATGTGAGCGCGGACGGGGTACCGGACTCCGCTCCGGTGATGGGGGAGGCGTACACCTCCGGGAGCGTCGCGCCGAGGACCACTTCGTCGTACTACTCGACCTGGACGGCCTCCTTGCTGCTGAGCCGCCCCGTGGACTCCTGGGAACTGGACATCGTCCAGAAGACGACCGGGCGCCGGGTGGCTGTGCTGAGCGGTGGGGCCGAACGCGGTCTCAACGGCATCTCGGCCTCGTGGAACGGCCGGGAGCCGAACGGCGCTCCCGCCCCGAGCGGTCTCTACACCTGGCAGCTGAGCGCGAAGTTCAACGGTGGAACCGTGCCGGTGCGGGTGGGAAGCGGCGGCCTGGACGTGATGTGCGGCGCCTTGCCGACCCATGTCTACGACTGCGACGGGTTTCCGGACATGGTGGCGGTCCGGAAGGACGGCCGGACCGACTCATGGGAAGGGCATCCCAAGGGCTACTTCCACAACCGCAGCTACACCGCGGACTGGCCGACCTCCTCCACCCTGGTGCCGGCCGGCGACCTCAACGGCGACGGGTTCGCGGACATGCTGGTCCGCAACTCCACCGGCGAACTGCGTGCGTACTGGGGCTTCGGGCAGGTGTACTTCGCCCGGGGAACCAACAAGTCCACTGTCATCGGCAAGGGCTGGAACACGTACAACGTGCTGACGTCGTCCGGGGACCTCAACCGTGACGGCCGGTCCGACCTGCTGGCCCGTGACCGGTCCGGAGCCCTGTGGTTCTACGCCGGCACCGGCAAGGGCACGTTCAAGCCCCGGGTGCGCGTCGGCACCGGACTGTCCGGCTACACGGCACTGGTGGGCGCGGGCGACCTCAATGGCGACGGAACCGGAGACCTTCTCGGCCGGGACAGGGCCGGCAACCTCTATCGCTGGTACGGCAACGGAAAGGGCGGCATCGGGGGGCGTGTGAAGATCGCCTCGGGCTTCAACGCCTACAACGCCCTGATCGGTGTCGGCGACCTGACGCAGGACGGACGCAACGACCTCCTCACCCGCGACACCGCGGGCAACCTGTACCGCTGGGCGGGCAACGGCAAGGGCGGCTTCGGCGCACGAGTGAAGATCGCCAGCGGCTGGGGCGCCTACAAGGCGCTGTACTGACGGTCTGGAACACCAACCCCTGACTGTGGCCAAGGCCCGGGAGCGGCGAGCTGCAGATGCGGGAAGAATGCCTGGAATATCGGAACGCAGCACCAGGAGGAGCGGGAAAGGGAACGGATCGCCGCCGGTACCGATTGGGCTGGGAGCCCGGAGGAGCGGCCCGGCGCGCTCGCTACATGCCCGTCACGGGGACGCTGCTGCGGAAGGTCGCTCAGCAGGTCGGCGATGCTCTCTGGGGGCCGCCGACGACCAACTGCGGCGGAAACATGAGACGGACAACGTCGAAGGGCCCCACCGCGAACGGTGGGGCCCTTCGACATCGTGCCCGGTGAGGCACTGGCGGAGGATACGAGATTCGAACTCGTGAGGGGTTGCCCCCAACACGCTTTCCAAGCGTGCGCCCTAGGCCTCTAGGCGAATCCTCCGCCGGAAACATTACATGACCGAGAGGAGTGCTCGCGAACTCGTTCCCACCCGCTGACGTCGGGTACTCTGTGCGGAGCCCCTCACGCGGCGCTATCTGACTGAACTCCCCCAGGGCCGGAAGGCAGCAAGGGTAGGTTGGCTCTGGCGGGTGCGTGGGGGGCGCTCGCGTTCCGGGGTCCCGGCGGCGGGGCTGGTTGTCAGTGGGCGCCTATAACCTCGTATGCGTGTCGTCTCTCGCGCTGTACCGCCGCTATCGCCCGGAGTCGTTCGCCGAGGTCATCGGGCAGGAGCATGTCACCGACCCGTTGCAGCAGGCGCTGCGGAACAACCGGGTCAATCACGCGTACCTGTTCAGCGGCCCGCGCGGATGCGGCAAGACGACCAGCGCCCGGATCCTGGCCCGCTGTCTGAACTGCGAGCAGGGACCCACCCCGACGCCCTGCGGAGAGTGCCAGTCCTGCCAGGACCTGGCGCGCAACGGCCCGGGTTCCATCGACGTCATCGAGATCGACGCGGCCTCCCACGGTGGTGTGGACGACGCCCGTGAGCTGCGCGAGAAGGCCTTCTTCGGACCCGCCGCCAGCCGGTACAAGATCTACATCATCGACGAGGCCCACATGGTCACGTCGGCGGGCTTCAACGCACTGCTGAAGGTCGTCGAGGAGCCCCCGGAGCACCTCAAGTTCATCTTCGCCACCACCGAGCCCGAGAAGGTCATCGGGACCATCCGGTCGCGGACCCACCACTACCCCTTCCGGCTCGTGCCGCCGGGGACCCTGCGGGACTACCTCGGCCAGGTGTGCCAGAAGGAGAACATCCCGGTCGAGGACGGCGTCCTGCCCCTCGTCGTGCGCGCCGGCGCGGGTTCCGTGCGTGACTCGATGTCCGTCATGGACCAGCTGCTCGCCGGTGCGCGCGAGGAGGGTGTGACGTATGCCATGGCCACCTCCCTCCTCGGCTACACCGACGGCTCCCTTCTCGACTCCGTCGTCGAGGCCTTCGCGACCGGCGACGGCGCCGCCGCGTTCGAGGTCGTCGACCGGATCATCGAGGGCGGCAACGACCCGCGCCGCTTCGTCGCCGACCTGCTGGAGCGGCTGCGCGACCTGGTGATCCTCGCCGCCGTGCCGGACGCCGCCGAGAAGGGGCTCATCGACGCCCCCGCTGACGTCATCGAGCGGATGCAGGCCCAGGCGGGTACCTTCGGCGCTGCCGAGCTCAGCCGCGCGGCCGACCTCGTCAACGAGGGCCTCACCGAGATGCGCGGCGCCAACTCGCCCCGCCTCCAGCTCGAACTCATCTGCGCGCGCGTGCTGCTCCCCGCCGCCTACCGTGACGAACGTTCAGTCATGGCCCGCCTCGACCGCCTGGAGCGAGGCGTCAACTTCTCGGCGGGCTCGGGTGCGGGCGCGCCCGCGATGGGCTACGTACCGGGGCCGGAGGCGCATGCGGGACCGATGGCGGCTGGTCCGGTGCCTCCCGGCGGCGGTCCTGCCGCGGCGAGGGCGGCGGTACGGGGCTCCGGGGCGGGGGCGCCGGGGGCGCCGGGGGCTGGCGGGACGCCCGCGGGTTCGATGCCTGGCGGTTTCGGGGCGAGTGGCCCTGGGGCGGGTGGTTCGGTGCCGGGCGGCTCCGGGCCGGGCGATGGTGTGCCGGGCGGTGGAGCGTCGAGTGGCAGTGGTCCCGGTGCCGGTGTGCCTGGGGAGGGTACGTCCGGGTCGGCGCCCTCTGGCGATCCGGCCGGTGAGGCCACCGGCCCCGGCGCACCCGGCGGCTCGGGTCCCGGCGCGACTCCTCCAGGAGGCCGGCCCGAGCACGCGCAGCCTCCGCAGCAGCCCTCCTCGCCCGCGACGCCGGTCCCGGCCCCCGCTCAGGCTCCAGCGCCCGGCGCCTGGCCCACCGCGGCCACCGCGGGCAGTGGCCGGCGTCCCGGCGGCTGGCCGACGGCGAACGCGGCGGGCGCCGGTTCAGGGGCAGGTGGCGGTCAGGTTCCGGCCACGCCCAACGCCCCCTCGACTCCGGCCCCGTCGGCCCCCGTACCGGCCCCACAGTCACCGGCATCGGCGTCCCCCGCGCCCACCTACGCGCCTCCCAGCGGCGGTCTCGACCCCCGCATGCTCTGGCCGAACATCCTGGAGGCCGTCAAGAACCGCCGCCGCTTCACCTGGATCCTGCTCAGCCAGAACGCCCAGGTCGCAGGCTTCGACGGCACGACCTTGCAGCTCGGCTTCGTCAACGCCGGCGCCCGGGACAACTTCGCGAGCAGCGGCAGCGAGGACGTGCTGCGACAGGCGCTGGCCGAGCAGTTCAACGTGCAGTGGAAGATCGAGGCGATCGTCGATCCGTCCGGCGGCTCGGCCCCCGCACCGACCGGCGGCCCCTCCGGCTTCAACGGCGGAGGCGGCGCGCAGGGCGGTTACGGCGGTGGCGGGGGAGGTGGCTACGGCACGACGGGCGCCCCCAGCGCTTCCTACACCGGTGCCTCCTACGGCGGTGCCACGACGGCTCAGCGCCCGGCACCGCCCCAGTCGGCGCCCATCACCCCCACCGCATCCGTGTCCGTTCCGGCTCCCCCGGCGGCGGCCACACCAGCGGCCCAGCCGCCCGCCCCCGAGCCCCCCACCCCGGTTGCCCCGGAAGACGACATCCCCGAGGACGACGACCCCGACCTCAACGAATCGGCCCTCTCGGGCCACGAACTGATCGTCCGGGAACTGGGAGCGACGGTGGTGGAGGAGTTCACGAACGAGTGACGGCACCGCAGGCCCCCGAGCGGCAGCCGCGACGCCCCGGGCGGCGTTTGGAGGAACGTACAGGTAGGCTCCCTGCCCGCCCTCGGCAACCCGCACAAGGCCACGCCGGTTACCCTGAACCCCGTGAAGGTCCTCGTCATCGGTAGCGGCGCCCGCGAACACGCCCTGTGCCGTTCCCTGTCCCTCGACCCCGACGTCACCGCCCTGTACTGCGCCCCCGGCAACGCCGGCATCGCCGAGGTGGCCGATCTGCACGCGGTCGACGCCCTCGACGGCAAGGCCGTGGCCGCGCTGGCCGAACGGCTCGGCGCCGAGCTCGTGGTCGTCGGCCCGGAGGCGCCGCTCGTGGCCGGTGTCGCCGACGCCGTGCGCGAGGCGGGGATCCCGGTCTTCGGCCCCTCCCAGGAGGCCGCGCAGATCGAGGGGTCGAAGGCCTTCGCGAAGGACGTGATGGCCGGCGCCGGCGTCCCCACCGCGCGGTCCTACGTCTGCACCACCCCCGACGAGGTCGACACCGCCCTCGACGCCTTCGGTGCCCCCTACGTCGTCAAGGACGACGGTCTCGCGGCCGGCAAGGGCGTCGTCGTCACCGCCGACCTGGACACCGCCCGGGCCCACGCGAACTCCTGCGAGCGCGTGGTCATCGAGGAGTTCCTGGACGGCCCCGAGGTCTCCCTCTTCGCGATCACCGACGGCCAGACGGTCCTCCCCCTCCAGCCCGCCCAGGACTTCAAGCGCGCGCTCGACGGCGACGAGGGCCCGAACACCGGCGGCATGGGCGCGTACTCCCCGCTCCCGTGGGCCGACCCCAAGCTCGTGGACGAGGTCCTGCAGACGGTCCTGCAGCCGACAGTGGACGAGATGCGCCGCCGCGGAACCCCGTTCTCCGGTCTTCTCTACGCCGGCCTCGCGATCACCTCGCGCGGCGTCCGGGTCATCGAGTTCAACGCCCGTTTCGGCGACCCCGAGACCCAGGTGGTCCTGGCCCGGCTGAAGACCCCGCTGGCCGGCGTCCTGCTCGCCGCCGCCAACGGCACCCTCGTCGACCTGGAGCCCCTGCGCTGGAGCGAGGACGCCGCGGTCACCGTGGTCGTCGCCTCGCACAACTACCCCGGCACCCCGCGCACCGGCGACCCGATCACCGGCCTCGACGAGGTCGCCGCCGAGGACGCCCCGCACGCCTACGTCCTGCACGCGGGCACCAAGCGCGACGGGGACGCGATCGTCAGCGCGGGCGGACGCGTCCTGTCGGTCACGGCGACCGGCAAGGACCTCACCGCGGCCCGCGACCGCGCCTACCGGGCCGTGGCCCGCATCCGCCTCGACGGCTCCCAGCACCGCACCGACATCGCGGCGAAGGCGGCGGGCGCCTGAGCGGCCGTACGTCCGGATGAACCCTCCAGGCCCCGTGTCCGTCTTCGGATGCGGGGCCTGAATGCGTTCCCGGCCCCGCGGAACGAACCCCGGCGCCCAACCCGAAGGCACCCGGCGGCGAATTCGAACCTGAGTCAATAACCGGGGCCTGATCCTCGCTGACCGTCATCCACCTCTGACCAAAGCCATTCCATCGAGTGACCGCTGCCCCATCCGGCTGACGGGGGCGGGGGCCCCAACTAGGGTGCGGCGCAAGCGTTCCGGCACTTGGCCCACCGACATTGCGATGTCGGTGGCGGGTGCCACAGTGGGGGAGTGGGCAACGCCAGACGGCCAGCCGGCCGGGACAGTCAGGGAGGGGGTGAGGTCCGGTCGTGACCGGTACCGCGATGGGTGTGGAAGCGGGCGCGCAGGCAGCGCGCTCGAGGGCTCTCGCCGTGCTGCGCGTCCGCAGCCGTGCGCTGGCCGTGGCCCTGCTCCCCGCGGCCCTCGCCGTGATCCTGCTGGCCGGCGGTTCCACGGGGCACCTGGTGGGTTCCTTCTGGCACGCGGCCCGCTGGGCCGTGACCCCCGTCGCCGTGGCGGTCCTGCTCGCCGCCGGTGCCGTCGCGCTGGTCATCGCGCGGGCCCGGCCGGCCGTGACCCCGACCGTCCCGATCGCGGAGGAGTCCGCCCCCGACCTGTACCGGATGGTGCGTGATCTCGCCGACCGGCTCGACGTTCCGGCACCGTCCGCCATAGCGCTCACCCCGGACTGCGACAGCTGGCTCGAGGACCGCACCCACCCGGCCCATGGCCCGCCCCCGGCCGACGACCGTGCGGACGAGATAGCCGGCGTCCGCGCATCGCACCACCGCCGTACACCGGCCGCGCCGGTTCTCGTCATCGGCTCCCCGTTCCTGTGGTGGATGCGCGTCGGCGAGCTGCGCGCGGTCCTCGCCCCGGTCGTCGCCGGTACGGGTCCCTCGGCGCATCCCGACATAGCCGCGGCCCGCCGTTTCGTCCGGGGTCTGGACGCCGCCGTGGCCGTCGCCTCGTCGTCCGGGCGCTGTCCGGGGACCCGTCTGGTGTGCGCGGGGATCGGCGCGGTGGCCCGACTCCTCCTGCGCGGCTGCCGGGAGCACGCGGCGCTGATGGAGCGCGGGGTCGCGGCCGCGGCCGCGGAGCGTGCACAGGCTGTGGACTACGGACTGCGCATCGTCGCCCAGGAACAGGTCGGTCTGGCCTACGCGGGCTGGGACCGGCTGCTCACCCGGGTGGCGCTGCCCGCCTGGCGGATGGGCCGCTGGCCCTCTCGGCTGGACGCCGGCGTGGTGGCGGCACTCACCGAGCTGTCCCGCCGCGACCGTCTGGCCGAGGGCTTCGCCTCCCGTCTGGGCGAGCGCCCCGCCTGCGACCTCCTGGAGGAGCCCGGCGCGGTCGACGAGGCCGCCTCCCTGCTCGCCGCCCGTCTCTTCCACGGCGGCCCGGAGGCCGGCCCCGACTGGTCGCCGGTCGACTGGCAGGAGTACCCGGACGAGGTCGTGGACCGCAAATGGCGCACCGACGCGGCCCGCCTCCACCGGGTCCTGGACACCCTGGGCATCACCACAGGCCCTGCTCCGACACCCCCCGAGGGCCCCAACCTGGCCCGCGTCATAGACCACCTGTCGACGCCGCACGACCCCGGGGCCACCGAGGGCGGAGAGGCGCGGGCTCCGATGTCGCACGGGCCCGGGGCCACCCAGGGCGGGGAGGCGCGGGCTCCTATGTCGCATGGACCCGCGGCCACCGACGGCGATGAGACCCGGCCTCCGATGTCGCACGGGCCCGGGGCCACCGAGGGCGGGAAGGCGCGGGCTCCCATGTCGCACGGGCCCGGGGCCGCCGACGGCGATGAGACCCGGCCTCCGATGTCGCACGGGCCCGGGGCCGCCGAGGGCGGGGAGGCCCGGTCTCCCATGCCGCACGGACCCGCGTCGACCGACGGCGAGGAGCCTCGGGCTCCCATGCCGCACGGCCCCGCCGCCACCGACGCCGAGGAGGCCCCGGCCGCCCAGGGACCGCCGGCAGCCGACCCAGAACGTCGCCCGGCTGTGGACGGAATCGAGGACGACGAGGAGGACGAAGGCGAGCCCGAGCCGGACGGTCCGGCCGCCACTCTCGCCGCCGCCCTGACCACCCAGCTCTCCCGCGAGGAAGCGACAGCCGCCCCCGCCGGCCCGGCCACTCCCGACGCGGTCCCCTGGGACGACGCGACGCTCCCCCTCTTCCCGCTCCAACCACCGCGCAGTGCCCGCGAGTTGCTCACCGAACACGTCACCGCGATGGTCTGCTGCGCCGCCATGGACACCGCCGGTGCGACCCCCGGACTGGACTGGCTGGACGGCCCCACCCTCCTCCTCAACGGCGAACGGGCCACCGACCTCACCCCCCGCGTCCTCAGCCTCGTCGAGGACGGCGACCCCGCCCCTCTGCGGGCCTGGCTGCGCGAATCCGGCATACGCCCGGAGAAGCCGGTGCGGTTGGGCTGACCGCCCGACGGCATCCCGTCCGGAACCCACGGAGCCCATCGGCGCCCATCGGACCCCACCAGAGCCCACCGGAACCCCGCCCCTCCGGAACCCCACATTCCACTTCTGGCCAATTCGCAACGACTAGTGACCACCTGCGTGCGTAATGTGATGTGCTTGGACCGATCGGGCACATGGCAAGGGCATACGGCACAGGACACGCGACCAAGCGACCACGGGGGCACGAGGGAGGGGAGCGACCATGGGGTCGGAGCAGATCCGCCGCTGGGAATCCGGAGCGCTGGCGCACGCCGTGACCGACCCCTTCGGCCAGGGCCCGGTCCCCTGGCTGCGCGGCACGGAGACCTACTTCGACGACACCGGCCAGGTCGTCCCCTGGTACGTCGACCAGGCCCCCCAGCCCTCCCCCCGAACACCCGCCGGCGGCACCCGCGTCCCCGCGCCCCGCTCCGGAGGCGGGCCCCGCTCGGCCGACGACGTCCGCCGGCAGATCAAGGGCTTCATCTCCACCGGCGCGGTCTCCCCGGGCGACGCCGTCGACTTCCATGTCACGGTCGACCCGCCGCAGCAGTTCGCGGTGGACATCTACCGCATCGGCCACTACGGCGGCGACGGCGCCGCGAAGATCACCACCAGCCCCCGCCTCTCGGGCATCGTCCAGCCCCCGCCGCTGACCGCGGACCGCACGGTCTCCTGCCACCACTGGTGGCTGTCCTGGCGGCTGCAGATCCCGAGCTACTGGAGCATCGGGGCGTACGTCGCCGTCCTGACCACGGCTGACGGCTACCGCTCCCACATCCCCTTCACGGTCCGCGACAACCACCCCGCCGACCTGCTCCTGCTGCTGCCCGACGTGACCTGGCAGGCGTACAACCTCTATCCGGAGGACGGCCGCACCGGCGCCAGCCTCTACCACGCCTGGGACGAACAGGGCCGACTGCTCGGCGAGTCGGACGCGGCGACGACGGTCTCCTTCGACCGCCCGTACGCCGGCGCCGGCCTGCCCCTGCACGTCGGCCACGCCTACGACTTCATCCGCTTCGCCGAGCGTTACGGCTACGACCTCGCCTACGCCGACGCCCGCGACCTGCACGCCGGCCGCGTGGACCCCACCCGCTACCGCGGCCTGGTCTTCCCCGGCCACGACGAGTACTGGTCGACCGGCATGCGCCGTACCGTCGAGCTGGCCCGCGAGAGCGGCACCTCCCTCGTCTTCCTGTCCGCCAACACCATGTACTGGCAGGTGGAGTTGGGCCCGTCCCCGTCCGGCGTCCCCGACCGCCTGCTGACCTGCCGGAAACGCAAGGGCCCCGGCAAGCCCGTGCTCTGGCGCGAAGTCGACCGCCCCGAACAGCAGTTGGTCGGCATCCAGTACGCGGGCCGGGTCCCCGAGCCGCACCCGCTGATCGTCCGCAACGCCGACCACTGGCTGTGGGACGCCACGGGCACGCACGAGGGCGAGGAGATCGAGGGCCTGGTCGCGGGCGAGGCCGACCGCTACTTCCCGCGCACCCCGCTGCCCGAGCACGAGGACCGCGTCCTGCTCGCGCACTCCCCCTACACCGACGCCGAGGGCGTCCTGCGCCACCAGGAGACGTCCCTCTACCGCGCCCCATCCGGTGCCCTGGTCTTCGCGTCCGGGACGTTCGCCTGGTCCCCGTCCCTGGACCGTCCGGGCCACGTCGACGAGCGTGTCCAGCGCGCCACCGCCAACCTCCTGGACCGCATCTGCAAACGTGACTGAGCTCACGTAAGCCCACGTCACCGCCCCATCCCAAGCCACCCCAGTCCTGGGGCGATCCCCGGCATACGGGAGAATCGAGCCATTGGCCCGCCCGTCTCCCACCACCGCCCTATTCGAGCCCTGCGGGCGCCCCTTTCGTTCAACCACGGGGAGGAACCGTGTCCGGATTCGTAGAAAAGCCCGAGCCGCTCCAGGTTCCGGGCCTGGTGCACTTGCACACCGGCAAGGTGCGCGAGCTGTACCAGAACGAGGCGGGCGACCTCGTGATGGTCGCCAGCGACCGCATCTCCGCCTTCGACTGGGTGCTGCCGACCGACATCCCCGACAAGGGCCGGGTCCTCACCCAGCTGTCCCTGTGGTGGTTCGACCAAATCGCCGATCTGATCCCCAACCACGTCCTGAGCACCGAACTCCCCGCCGGCGCCCCCGCCGAATGGGCCGGCCGCACCCTGGTGTGCAAGCCGCTGCAGATGATCCCGGTGGAGGCCGTCGCCCGCGGCTATCTCACCGGCTCCGGCCTGCTGGAGTACGACGAGTCCCGCACCGTCTGCGGACTCGCCCTCCCCGAGGGTCTGGTCGACGGCAGCGAACTCCCCGCCCCGATCTTCACCCCGGCCACCAAGGCCGCCGTCGGCGAGCACGACGAGAACGTCTCCTACGAGGAGGTCGCCCGCCAGGTCGGCGCCGACACCGCCGCCCGGCTGCGCCAGGCGACCCTCGCCGTCTACGCCCGCGGCCGGGACATCGCCCGTGAGCGCGGGATCATCCTCGCGGACACCAAGTTCGAGTTCGGCTTCGACGGGGACACCCTCGTCATCGCGGACGAGGTCCTCACCCCGGACTCCTCCCGCTTCTGGCCGGCCGAGGAGTGGGAGCCGGGGCACCCGCAGCCCTCGTACGACAAGCAGTTCGTGCGCGACTGGCTGACCTCGCCGGCCTCCGGCTGGGACCGCAAGAGCGAGCAGCCCCCGCCGCCGCTGCCCGAGGAGATCGTGGAGCGGACCCGCGCCAAGTACCTGGAGGCGTACGAGCGTCTGACGGGCACCAGCTGGAGCTGACCGCACGAGACGGCCCCGGCAGGCGACCGGGGCCGTACCCCCGCGGGCGCACGACAAGGGCCCCGGTCGATGACCGGGGCCCTGATCCTGAGCGGACGACGAGGCTCGAACTCGCGACCTCAACCTTGGCAAGGTTGCGCTCTACCAACTGAGCTACGTCCGCGTTGCGCCGTGGCGCGAGAGCAACTATACCCAACCCCGCTCCCGCGCGAGACGCACGGCGGAGTGCCGGTTCTCCGCCCCGAGCTTGGAGACGGCCGAGGACAGGTAGTTCCGTACGGTCCCCTGCGACAGCGCGGCCCGCTCGGCGATCTCCGCGACGGGCGCCCCGTCGGCCGCGAGTTCCAGCACCTCGGCCTCCCGCACGGTCAGTGGGGAGTCCCCGGCGGCGATGGCGTCGGCGGCCAACTCCGGGTCGACATAACGGTTCCCGGCATGCACGGTCCGGATGATCTCCGCGAGCCGCTGGGCGCTGACCGTCTTCGGCACGAATCCGCGCACCCCCGCCGCGAGCGCCCGTTTCAGATGCCCGGGCCGCCCGTGACTGGTGACGATCAGAACCTGGCAGCCGGGCAGCTCGGCCCGCAGCGATGTGGCGACCTTCACACCGTCCGCGCCGGGCATCTGGAGATCGAGTACGGCCACGTCCGGTGCGTGCGCCCGGGCCATGGCCAGCGCCTCGGGACCGCTCGCGGCCTCGGCGACCACGACGAGGTCGTCCTCCAGGGAGAGCAGCGCGGCGAGCGCGCCCCGGATCAGATGCTCGTCGTCGGCGAGGAGCAGTCGTACGACGCCCGTCATGCGGTGACCTCGCTCACACTCTCGCTCGCACTCTCGCTCGCACTCTCGCTCGCACTCAACGGCACCTCGGCCACCAGCCGGAACCGGCCGCCGTCGGCCGGCCCCGCTTCCAGCGTCCCGCCCACCGCGGCCAACCGCTCGTGCAGCCCGGCGAGTCCGGAACCCCGTCCGGGCGCGGGGGCGGACGCCCCGTCGTTCTGCACGGTCAGGACTACGCGATCTCGTTCAACGTTCAGTGATATGTCACATAGCGCCGCGTCCCCGTGCCGCAGCACATTCGTCGTGGCCTCCCGCACCACCCACCCCAACACCCCCTGCACCTCCGCATCCAGCGCCGCGACATCCGTCCCCCGCACCGCGCACTCGATCCCGGCGGCGCTCAACACCCCCTGCGCACCTGCCAGTTCGACCCCGAGGTCGGCCTCGCGGTACCCCCGTACGACATCCCGTACCTCCCGCTGGGACTCCCGCGCGATCCGCTGCACCTCGATCATCTGGTCCACGGCCTCGGGCCGCCCGCGCCGGGCCAGTTGCACGGCGAGTTCGCTCTTCAGGGCGATCACGGCCAGGTTCCGCCCCATCACGTCGTGCAGGTCCCGGCCGAACCGCAGCCGTTCCTCCGCGACCGCGAGCCGGGCCTGGACCTCGCGGCCCCGCTCCGCCTCCCACAGGACCGATAGCGTCCAGGCGCCGCAACGGCCGGTGATCAGCGAGAAGAGCGCGCCGAGGACGGCCAGGACGCCGACCGTGAGGATGCCGGCGGGATCCGGGTCGGTCCAGGCGAACGCGGCCATGAGCACCACGGCGAGCACGGCCGACCGGCGCAGGAAGGTCACCAGCGGCAGCATCAGCCCGTACAGCACCCCGAACGGCAGCAGCGCGGCGCCGACGGCGAGCCGGATCGCCATCGGGTCGGAGCCGCCCAGCGCGGCCAGCACCAGGGGAAGGGCCAGCGCGAGGACGAGGAGGACGGCGGCGGGACGCAGAGCGCGCGGCGGGAGGTCCGCCCGGCCCAGGTAGTGGTCGAGCACGGGCCGGGTGAGCCGGTTGGCCTCGGCGCACTGCAGGGCGCTGACGAGCAGCAGCAGTCCCCCGACGACCAGCGGCACCGGGCGCTGGGCGACCCCTCCCACCAGCGGCAGCGCCAGCCAGGAGAAGGAGAAGAGCCACGTGGTCGCGTACCAGGTGAGCACGCTCTGCAGTTCGACCCGCTCAGCCTTGCTCCGATCCCGCCAGTGCCGCCGCTGCCAGCCCCTGATCCGCACGAACACGGCTCCCCCGTTCCCTCAGCGCCGGGGTTCCCAGCGGAACCACCGCCGTACAGCAAACACCGCCACCACGCTCCAGGCCAGGGCGGTCGCGACGGCGCCCAGGGCCTCGTAGACGCTCAACCGCCCGGTCCAGCCGCCCTGGACGAGCCGGATCGCGGGGGACAGGGGCAGGAGTGCGCAGGCGGCGGCGAGCCGGTCGGGCAGGATCTGGGCCGGGATGGCGATGCCCGAGCCCATCATGGACACGAGCACCAGCGGCAGCGCGGTGACCTGCGCGCTCTCCACGGTCCGGGTGACGGAGGCGGTGAGGGCCGCGAACGCGGCGCTCAGCACCAGACCCGCCAGGATCCCGAGGACGGTCAGAAACGGAGCCCTGGGCGGGCCGGGGTGCAGCAGCACCGCGCAGCCGACGGTGAGGACGACGGCCTGCGTGAGGCCGAGGCAGACGGCGGGCAGCGCGGTGCCGGCCAGGATCTCGGTGTCGTCGAGCTCGCCGGTGCGCAGGCGTTTGAGGACCAGTTCCTCGCGGCGGGCGACGTAGGCGCCGACCAGGGACGTGTAGACGGCGAACAGGAAGGAGAACCCGATCGCGGCCGTCAGCGTCACCACGCCGATGTTCAGCCCCTCGGCCTTCAGGTCCAGCTGATCGACCGCGGGCCGCACACTGAACGGCAGCACGAGCGGCACGAGCAACGCCGTGACCACCGCGCCACGGTTGCGCCCGAGCAGCGTGAGCTCGGCCCGGGCCAGGGCCCGCATCCGCCGCCCGGAACCCGCCGCCCCCGCCCCGCCGGCCCGCGCACCTCCGCCGGCCGTCCGCTCCCTCAGTGCCTCCATGCCGCCGAGCCCTTTCATGCCGCCACCTCCTGCTCCCGCGCGATCCTCAGGAACGCCTCCTCCAGCGACGCGGAGCGCACGTCCAGGTCGCGCAGTTCCACCCGCGCGCCTTCGGCCCAGGTCAGCAGTCCGGTGGCCGTGCGCTGCAGTTCCCGGGTGCGCAGCCGTACGACGTCCCCGTCCGTCTCGTGGCCGCACACCCCCAGTTCGGCGAGCGGTGGCAGGTCGCCGAGGAACCAGCCGCCGGGGAGGCGGAAGGAGATCCGGGCGGGCTGCCGGGCGGTCACCTCGGCCGGTGTCCCCGTCGCGGCGATGCGCCCCTCGTGCAGGATCGCCAGCCGGTCGGCGAGCCCCTCGGCCTCCTCCAGGTAGTGCGTGGTGAGCAGCACCGTCGTCCCCGCGTCCCGCAGGGCGCGCACCAACTCCCAGGTGTCCCGGCGCCCTTCGGCGTCCAATCCGGTGGTCGGCTCGTCCAGGAACAGCACCTCGGGGCGCCCGAGCAGCGCGAGCGCGAGATCCAGGCGCCGACGTTCACCCCCGGACAACTGCTTCACCCGTACGTCCGCCCGCCGCCCCAGCCCGACCAGCTCCAGCGCTTCCTGCTCGGGCCGCGCGTCGCTCACGCACCCGGCCCACATCCGCGCGGTCTCCGCGACGGTCAGCTCGGAGGAGAAGCCGCCCTCCTGCAGCATCACCCCCGTGCGCGGCCGTACGGCGGCCCGCTCCCCGTGGGGATCGTGCCCGAGCACCCGCACCCGGCCGCCGGCCGGCCGTGCGAGCCCTTCCAGCAGCTCGACCGTGGACGTCTTGCCCGCGCCGTTGGTGCCGAGCAGCGCGAAGATCTCGCCGCGGTCCACGGAAAAGGTGATTCCGCGCACCGCCTCGAACCCGCCCCCGTACACACGCCGCAGGTCAGTGACCTCAATCACGTGTTCGTTCGTGTCCATGGCACCAGCGTCCCGGCGCCCGTGTCTGCGGAGCAGTGCGCGCTGTCATCACTCCGCATGACAAATGTCAGAGGCGGGCCGCGCAGGACAGTCGGGCATGACAAAGGCCCCAGTCTGATGACTGGGGCCTTCATTCAAGAGCGGACGACGAGGCTCGAACTCGCGACCTCAACCTTGGCAAGGTTGCGCTCTACCAACTGAGCTACGTCCGCATTGCCTCCGACCGGCTCCCACCGATCGGCGCGAGCACCAGCCTACCTGATCCACAACAGGGGTCCGACCGGCGGTGCAGAGCGGGTGACAGGAATTGCACACTGCGCCTTCCCCCTGGAAGGGGGATGTTCTGCTACTGAACTACACCCGCATGTGCTTCGGAGCCGGGCCTTTCGGCCTTGCCCCTCGGCGTGCTCCAGACTCTAGCTGACCAGGAGGGGTGCAGCGCAAGTCGGTTCCGCCGAGGGGCGGCTGACCGGTCGTCGGCCGGCGGCTACTGGGCCTCGCTGAAGGCCTCGTAGACCTTCTTGGGGATGCGGCCGCGAGCGGGTACGTCCATCTTGTTGGCCTGGGCCCAGGCCCGGACGGCCGCCGGATCGGGGGCGACCTCCGTCTGCCGGTAGGCCTTGCCCGACTTCGACCGCTTGCGGCCGGCCTCCACGTAGGGCGCGAGCGCCTTACGCAGTTTCTTGGCATTGGCTTGATTCAGGTCGATCTCGTACGACTTGCCGTCGAGTCCGAAGGCGATCGTTTCCGCCGCTTCCGAGCCGTCGATGTCGTCAAAGAGAGTGACCACGACCTTCTGCGCCACGAATATCGGTCCCTTCGTACGGCACTTGCCAATTCATTTGTACAGCGCCCGACAATGCATTGTGAAGCCTGACTAAATCTCTCCGCGTGTCCAAAATCAAGGGGGGAGCGGAAGTGACTCCGTATCTTTCCCGGAAATTTTGACGAGCGCCCCCGCCGACACCCGATCGTGATGACGGTCACGTAGCTTCCTCCAAGTCGACGCGCGTAGAAATTTTGTGCGGGTAGTCTGAAACCACTTGCAGGAACCTGCTCAGCACCACACCACCGGGAGTGCACGTGGCACGCGTCGTAGTCGACGTCATGCTCAAGCCGGAGATCCTCGACCCCCAGGGCCAGGCGGTGCAGCGCGCACTGCCGCGGCTGGGTTTCGAGGGGATCTCGGACGTACGTCAGGGAAAGCGTTTCGAACTGGAAGTTGACGGGCCGGTCGACGAGGCCGCGCTCGCCCGTATCCACGATCTTGCGGAATCCTTCCTCGCCAACACCGTGATCGAGGACTTCACCGTACGCGTGGATGAAGTCGCGGAGGCCGCGAAGTGACCGCTCGTATTGGCGTCGTCACTTTCCCGGGCAGCCTCGACGACCGGGACACCCAGCGTGCGATCCGCCTCGCGGGTGCCGAGCCGGTCGCCCTGTGGCACAAGGACAAGGACCTCCACCAGGTGGACGCGGTCGTCCTTCCGGGTGGTTTCTCCTACGGCGACTATCTGCGGGCCGGCGCCATCTCCCGCTTCTCGCCGGTGATGGAGACGGTCATCGAGCAGGCGAGGGCCGGACTGCCGGTCCTCGGCATCTGCAACGGCTTCCAGATCCTCACCGAGGCCCACCTCCTCCCGGGGGGCATGCTCGGCAACGACCACCTCCACTTCATCTGCCGCGACCAGAAGCTGCGGGTGGAGAACGCGGACACCGCCTGGACCGTGGACTACGAGCAGGGCCAGGAGATCCACATCCCGCTGAAGAACATGGACGGCCGCTACGTCGCCGACCAGTACACGCTGGACAAGCTGGAGGCCGAGGGGCTCGTCGCCTTCCGGTACCTGGCCCGCGACGGAGTCGCTGATGAACGCGGCAACCCGAACGGCTCGCTGAACGACATCGCCGGCATCACCAACGAGGCCGGCAACGTCGTGGGCCTCATGCCGCACCCCGAGCACGCCACCGAGCCGCTGATCGGCACGGGCCGCACCGACGGCCTCCCGTTCTTCACCTCGATCCTCAAGAAGCTGGTCACCGCATGAGCAGGACGCCTCTGGACACGGTCGAGCACGCGGCCGCGACCCCCGACGTCGAGCTGCCCTGGGCCGAACTGGGCCTGAAGAAGGACGAGTACGAGCGGGTGGTGGAGATCCTCGGCCGCCGCCCGACCGGCGCCGAGCTCGCCATGTACTCCGTGATGTGGTCCGAGCACTGCAGCTACAAGTCCTCGAAGGTGCATCTGCGCCAGTTCGGCGAGAAGGCCCCCCAGTCGGACGCCCTCCTCGTCGGCATCGGCGAGAACGCCGGTGTCGTGGACGTCGGCCAGGGCTACGCCGTCACCTTCAAGGTCGAGTCGCACAACCACCCCTCCTACGTCGAGCCCTACCAGGGCGCGGCCACCGGCGTCGGCGGCATCGTGCGCGACATCATCGCGATGGGCGCCCGCCCGGTCGCGGTGGTCGACCCGCTGCGCTTCGGCGCCGCCGACCACCCCGACACCAAGCGCGTCCTGCCGGGCGTGGTCGCCGGCATCGGCGGCTACGGCAACTGCCTGGGCCTGCCCAACATCGGCGGCGAGGTCGTCTTCGACGCCTGCTACCAGGGCAACCCGCTGGTCAACGCCGGTGCCATCGGTGTGATGCGGCACGAGGACATCCACCTCGCGAAGGCGTCCGGAGCGGGCAACAAGGTCATCCTGTACGGGGCCCGGACCGGCGGCGACGGCATCGGCGGCGCCTCGATCCTGGCCTCCGAGACCTTCGACGACGCCAAGCCGTCGAAGCGCCCCGCCGTGCAGGTCGGCGACCCCTTCCAGGAGAAGCTGCTCATCGAGTGCACCCTGGAGGCCTTCAAGGAGAAGCTGGTCGTCGGCATCCAGGACCTCGGTGCCGCCGGCCTGTCCTGCGCCACCTCCGAGCTCGCCTCCAACGGCTCCGGCGGCATGCGCGTGACCCTGGACGACGTACCGCTGCGCGACTCCACGCTCTCGCCCGAGGAGATCCTCATGAGCGAGTCGCAGGAACGCATGTGCGCGGTCGTGGAGCCGGAGAAGGTCGAGCGGTTCCTGGAGATCTGCGACAAGTGGGACGTCATCGCCACCGTCATCGGTGAGGTGACCGACGGCGACCGCCTCGAGATCTACTGGCACGGCGGCAAGATCGTCGACGTCGACCCGCGCACCGTCGCGCACGACGGCCCGGTCTACGAGCGCCCCTACGCCCGCCCGTCCTGGCAGGACGAGCTTCAGGCCGACGACGCCAACAAGCTTGCGCGGCCCGGGACTTCGGCGGAGCTGAAGGACCAGGTCCTGAAGCTGGTCGGCTCCCCCAACCAGGCCTCCAAGAAGTGGATCACCTCGCAGTACGACCACTTCGTGCAGGGCAACACGGTGCTGGCCCAGCCGGAGGACTCCGGCATGATCCGCATCGACGAGGAGAGCGGCCTCGGGGTCGCCATCGCGACGGACGGCAACGGCCGGTACGCGAAGCTGGACCCGTACGCGGGTGCGCAGTTGGCGCTCGCCGAGGCGTACCGGAACGTGGCGACGACGGGCGCCAAGCCCCTCGCCGTCTCCGACTGCCTGAACTTCGGCTCGCCCGAGGACCCGGCCGTCATGTGGCAGTTCGCGGAGGCCATCCGTGGACTCGCCGACGCCTGCCAGCAGTTGGGCACCCCGGTGACCGGCGGCAACGTCTCCCTCTACAACCAGACCGGCGAGGTCGCCATCCATCCGACCCCGGTGGTCGCGGTGCTGGGCGTCATCGACGACGTCGCGCGCCGCACCCCGGTCGCCTTCCAGGAGGAGGGGCAGCTGCTGTACCTCCTTGGCGACACGCGTGAGGAGTTCGGCGGTTCGGCCTGGTCCCAGGTCGTGCACGACCACCTGGGCGGACTGCCCCCGCAGGTCGACCTGGAGCGTGAGCGGCTGCTCGCCGAGATCCTGATCTCGGCCTCCCGCGACGGCATGATCGACTCCGCGCACGACCTGTCCGACGGCGGTCTGATCCAGGCGGTCGTGGAGTCGGCGCTGCTGGGCGGCAAGGGCGCCCGTCTGGTCGTACCGGACGGACTGGACGCGTTCACCTTCCTCTTCTCCGAGTCGGCCGGCCGCGCCATCGTCGCCGTGCCGCGCTCCGAGGAGGTCCGCTTCAACGACATGTGCGGCGCGCGGGGCCTGCCCGTGACCCGTATCGGTGTCGTCGACGGCGAATCGGTGGAGCTCCAGGGCGAGTTCGAACTCACCCTGGAGGAACTGCGCCAGGCCCACGAGGAGACCATCCCCGCACTGCTCAAGTAGGCGGTCGTACGACGACGAAGGCGCCGCCCGTGCCGGACGGGCGGCGCCTTCGGCACGCCACGGGACGCGGCCGCATAGGCTCACCGGCATGCCCACGGCCAAGAAGCGTGTCCGTACCTATGACCCGGTGAAGATCCGTGCCGCCGTGCTGACCCAGCTCGGCCATGTCCGCGAGGGTGTCCGCACGCTCGGGCCCCAGCAGTTCGCTCTGCCCACGCGGCTCGGTGAGTGGACCGTGCGGGATCTGCTGGCGCACATCGCGCTCAGTACGGACGTCGTCTCCCGGCTGCTCGACCAGCCGGCGCCCTTCAAGGCGGAGATCACGGCCTTGGACTGGGTGTCGGGGACCACCGCCGACGCCTCCGCCATCGCGGACATGGCCCGCGTGAGCGCCGAGCGCGAGCCGGACCCGGAGGCCGCGCTCGCCGCCACCGCCGAGCGCCTCGCCGAACGGCTCGCCGAGAACCCCGGCGCGCGGGTGCTGGCGTGGCGGAAGGGTGCCCTCACGCTCGCCGACTTCCTCGTCACCCGTACCGTCGAACTCGTCGTCCACACCGACGATCTGAACGACGCCGTGCCGGGCCTCGAGGTGCCGTACGACCGGCAGGCGCTCGCCGCCTGCACCCGGCTGCTCGCCGACGCGCTGGCCGCGAAGGCACCCGGCGGTTCGACGGAGGTGCGGATCCCGCCGTACGCCGTCGTGCAGTGCGTCGAGGGGCCCCGGCACACCCGCGGCACCCCGCCGAACGTCGTCGAGACCGACCCGCTGTCCTGGATCCGGCTCGCGACCGGACGCCTGGCCTGGAAGGACGCGCTCGACGAGGCACGGGTGAGCGCGAGCGGGGAGCGCGCGGACCTGTCCGGGCTGCTGCCGCTGATGGCATAGCCCCCGGTGCGCCGGAGCGCCACCCGGAGGGTGAGGGACGTCTCACTCCGCGCCCTCCGCGCACCGGCCACCGCGCTCGGACCGGCCGACGTTTGCGCAGGTCAGAAGGGGGTGGGTCGAGGAAGATCCACTACCGGCGGGTATCCCCAATTCGGACCAGTGGTCGATCTCGCCTACACTCGGTGCCGTGCCACGTGGTGACGGACGACTCAACCACGACCTGCTCCCCGGTGAGAAGGGCCCCCAGGACGCTTGCGGCGTCTTCGGAGTCTGGGCTCCCGGCGAAGAGGTCGCCAAGCTGACGTACTTCGGGCTCTACGCCCTCCAGCATCGGGGCCAGGAATCCGCGGGTATCGCGGTCAGCAACGGCTCCCAGATCCTCGTCTTCAAGGACATGGGCCTGGTCTCCCAGGTCTTCGACGAGACCTCGCTCGGTTCGCTCCAGGGTCACATCGCGGTCGGACACGCCCGCTACTCGACCACTGGCGCCTCCGTGTGGGAGAACGCCCAGCCGACGTTCCGCGCCACCGCGCACGGTTCCATCGCGCTCGGCCACAACGGCAACCTGGTCAACACGGCGCAGCTCGCCGAGATGGTCGCCGACCTGCCCAAGCAGGAGGGCGGCCGCACTCCGCGCGTCGCCGCCACCAACGACACCGACCTGCTCACCGCGCTGCTCGCGGCCCAGGTCGACGAGGACGGCAAGCCGCTGACCATCGAGGAGGCCGCCCACACGGTCCTGCCGAAGGTGCGCGGAGCGTTCTCCCTCGTCTTCATGGACGAGCACACCCTCTACGCCGCCCGCGACCCGCAGGGCATCCGCCCGCTGGTCCTCGGCCGCCTCGAGCGCGGCTGGGTCGTCGCCTCGGAGTCCGCCGCCCTCGACATCTGCGGCGCGAGCTTCGTCCGCGAGATCGAGCCCGGCGAGTTCGTCGCCATCGACGAGAACGGCCTGCGTACCTCCCGATTCGCGGACGCGAAGCCCAAGGGCTGTGTCTTCGAGTACGTGTACCTGGCCCGCCCGGACACCGACATCGCCGGCCGGAACGTCTACCTCTCCCGCGTGGAGATGGGCCGCAAGCTCGCCAAGGAAGCCCCGGTCGAGGCCGACCTGGTGATAGCGACCCCGGAGTCCGGCACCCCGGCCGCCATCGGCTACGCGGAGGCCTCCGGCATCCCGTTCGGCGCCGGCCTGGTGAAGAACGCCTACGTCGGCCGGACCTTCATCCAGCCCTCGCAGACCATCCGGCAGCTCGGCATCCGCCTGAAGCTGAACCCGCTGAAGGAAGTCATCAAGGGCAAGCGCCTGGTCGTCGTGGACGACTCGATCGTCCGCGGCAACACCCAGCGGGCGCTGGTGCGGATGCTCCGGGAGGCCGGGGCCGCCGAGGTCCACATCCGGATCTCCTCGCCGCCCGTGAAGTGGCCCTGCTTCTTCGGCATAGATTTCGCCACCCGCGCCGAGCTCATCGCCAACGGCATGACGATCGACGAGATCGGCACCTCGCTCGGCGCCGACTCCCTGGCCTACATCTCCATCGACGGCATGATCGAGGCGACCACCATCGCCAAGCCGAACCTGTGCCGCGCCTGTTTCGACGGCGAGTACCCGATGGAGCTCCCGGACCCAGAGCTGCTCGGCAAGCAGCTGCTGGAGACCGAGCTGGCCGCCGGGCCCGCCGCCACGGCCGCGGCCGACGCGATCCGTCGCCCGTAAGCCCTGTCATCAACGCGAAAGATCCCAGGCAATGTCTGCTGTGTCCGATCAGTCGACTCCGTCGACGGGCAGTTCCGGTGCTTCCTACGCGGCTGCCGGTGTCGACATCGAAGCGGGCGACCGCGCCGTGGAGCTCATGAAGGAGTGGGTGAAGAAGACCCAGCGCCCTGAGGTCCTCGGCGGCCTCGGCGGCTTCGCCGGCCTCTTCGACGCCTCCGCCCTGAAGAACTACGAGCGCCCCCTGCTCGCCTCCGCCACCGACGGCGTCGGCACCAAGGTCGACATCGCGCGCCGGCTGGGCGTCTACGACACCATCGGCCACGACCTGGTCGCCATGGTCATGGACGACATCGTGGTGTGCGGTGCCGAGCCGCTGTTCATGACCGACTACATCTGCGTCGGAAAGGTCCACCCCGAGCGGGTCGCCGCGATCGTCAAGGGCATCGCCGAGGGCTGTGTGCTCGCCGGCTGCGCCCTGGTGGGCGGCGAGACGGCCGAACACCCCGGGCTCCTTGGCGAGGACGACTTCGACGTCGCCGGCGCCGGTACGGGTGTCGTGGAGGCCGACCGGCTGCTGGGCGCGGATCGCATCCGTACGGGTGACTCCGTCATCGCCCTGGCGGCCTCCGGGCTTCACTCGAACGGGTACTCGCTCGTCCGGCACGTCCTGCTGGACCAGGCCGGCCTCTCCCTGGACGCGCGCGTGGAGGAGTTCGGCCGCACGCTCGGCGAGGAGCTGCTGGAGCCGACCAAGATCTACTCGCTGGACTGCCTGGCCCTCACCCGGACGACCGACGTGCACGCGTTCAGCCACATCACGGGCGGCGGACTCGCCGCCAACCTGGCCCGCGTGATCCCCGACACCCTGCACGCGATCGTCGACCGCTCCACCTGGACCCCGGCCCCGGTGTTCGACCTCGTCGGGAAGACGGGTCAGGTCGAGCGCCTGGAGCTGGAGAAGACCCTCAACATGGGCGTGGGCATGATCGCCGTCGTCCCCGAGGAGTCGACCGACGTGGCCCTCGCGACGCTGGCGGACCGCGGGGTCGAGGCCTGGGTCGCCGGAGAGATCACCGAGCGCGGGGACCACACGACGGGTGCGGAACTGGTCGGCTCGTACTCGGCCTGAAGCGCCTCCTGATCCCGACAGGCAGCGCAAAACCCGGTCCGGTGGTGTGGATCACCCCGGACCGGGTCAAGCGCAGCTGATACGTCAAGCACCGCGACGATGTTGGGACGACGGACCGGGCTGGTCGTCGTCGTCCTCATCGTCGTCGTTGTAGAGATCCGCGTACTGGGCGTACGGGTCGTCTTCGTCCTCGTCGTCCTCGAACGGCTCGCCGTTCGGCGGCTGGCTCGAAGTCGAAGCGCCCAGCTCACTGGCCAGACGCGACAGGTCAGTCCCGCCGCTGTTGTACTTCAGCTGGCGGGCGACCTTCGTCTGCTTGGCCTTGGCCCGGCCGCGCCCCATGGCTCGACCCCCTCGGTGACGGGGCTCGACGGCCCCAGAGTCTTGACACGCGTTCATGATCTGGAACGGGCTCTCCGTGGAGAGACCGGTCCGTAGGGCTTCCACGGTACCTGAGCCCGCGCCCATACGGTACGTCGCCCGCATGACGTGCCCGCGCCCAGGACCCTCGGGGTGCCCCGTCCCCGCTGGTCAACCGCGATTTTAACCACTTCTCGACGGGCGACCCGCCGACGGACGTGAGAGTTCTCTCTAAGTGCCCGCCGACGGGTACCGGCCAAACCCCGAAAGCCCCGGAAACCTTACGGAATCAGAGCGCCCCGCGGCCCTCCGCCATGCGCTGCTCGGCGATCCGGTCGGCCGCCGCGGCCGGCGGAATCCCGTCCGCTTTCGCACGTGCGAATATGGCCAGCGTGGTGTCGAAGATCTTCGCCGCCTTCGCCTTGCACCGCTCGAAGTCGAACCCGTGCAGCTCGTCGGCGACCTGGATGACACCGCCGGCGTTGACCACGTAGTCCGGCGCGTAGAGGATCCCGCGGTCGGCGAGGTCCTTCTCGACGCCCGGGTGGGCCAGCTGGTTGTTGGCCGCCCCGCACACGATCCGCGCGGTCAGCGCGGGCACGGTGTCGTCGTTCAGGGCGCCGCCCAGCGCACAGGGCGCGTAGATGTCGAGGCCGTCGACGCGGATCAGGGTCGCGGTGTCGGCGACCGCCGTGACGCCCTCGGGGTGCGCCGCGAGGATCCGCCCCACGGCCTCCTCGCGCACGTCGGTGATCACGACCTCGGCGCCCTCGTCCCGCAGGTGCCGCACCAGGTGGTGTCCGACCTTGCCGACGCCCGCGATGCCGACCTTGCGGTCCCGCAGCGACGGGTCGCCCCACAGGTGCTGGGCGCTGGCGCGCATGCCCTGGTAGACGCCGAAGGCGGTGAGCACGGAGGAGTCGCCCGCGCCGCCGTTCTCGGGGGAGCGCCCGGTCGTCCAGCGGCACTCGCGTGCGACGAGGTCCATGTCGGCGACGTACGTACCGACGTCGCAGGCGGTGACGTAGCGGCCGCCGAGGGAGGCGACCATGCGGCCGTAGGCGAGCAGCAGCGCCTCGGTCTTGTCCCGGTCCGGGTCGCCGATGATCACGGCTTTGCCCCCGCCGTGGTCGAGGCCGGCCATGGCGTTCTTGTACGACATCCCGCGCGCGAGGTTCAGCGCGTCGGCGACGGCCTCCGCCTCGCTCGCGTACGGGTAGAAGCGGGTACCGCCGAGCGCGGGGCCGAGGGCGGTGCTGTGGATGGCGATGACGGCCTTCAGACCGCTCGCGCGGTCCTGGCAGAGCACGACTTGCTCATGTCCGCCCTGGTCCGAGTGGAACAGGGTGTGCAGAACATCAGCAGGTGCGCCGGTTACGTCGGTCACTGTGGTGACTCCTGAGGCAGTAGCGGCGGGTCGGACTGGGCCCCTGGGGATCCCCCCACGCTTTTGGCAGAGGGGGAGGGTGGCGGGGCTGTGAGCAAGAATTTAGACCCTGATCGCCCCGCCATCCGCGCAGTGCTCAGGATCACCTACTGGTGGCGTGTGGCCGTGCGACGATTTGCATAGATTTCCCGCAGGTTTGTGTGCGGGTTCCGCAGGTTTTCCCGATGGTGGGCGGGGGAGGGAGCAGGCGTGCCCAAGGTGTCCTCGGTGATCGTCCCGTACGCGACCTACCTCCGCGTCTACGAACCGCTGGCCGCCTTCCCCGAGCCGGAGCGCAGCCACTGGGCGCGTTACGCCCGCCGCCCGCAGCGGCCCTCGTACCAGGACGAACTGCGTCGCTCGCTCGCCGACCTGCTGCCCACCCCGCCGATCCCGGTCCCGGTGCACGAGAGCAGTGACGCGTTCGTGGTGGATGTGGACGGGGTCGTGTGCGTGTGCCCCTGGCGGACCCGGCTGCGCGGCTGGCAGGCCCTGCAGGAGCTGCCCGAGGAACTGCCGAAGCCGGTCCTGGACGCGGTGCTGCCCGAGGTCGTACGGCGTCAGGCCACCCAGGACTACGAGCGCTGGCTGGCACGCAACCCGGACGCCCGTCCCTGGATCCGGACCTCGACCTGGCAGGTGCCGCTGCACTGGTTCGTGCTGGTCTCCGACGAGGAGCGGCGCTTCGACAAGGGGTCGGGCGAGATCCCGCCGATGCTGCGGTACCGCACGCCCATGGTGCAGGCGCGGCGGCGGGTGGCCCGGGCGCTGCGGGCGCTGAAGGACGCGCTCGACGAGGGGCCGCTCATCGACGGTCTGGTGGATGTGGGGCGCTGGCTGGAGGAGTTCCACCCGCGCTCGCTGGTCGAGCTGGACTACGGCGGGCTGGTGCACACGCTGCCGGCCGGCGCGCTCGAGGACGACCACTCGGCGGCCGACGTGGCCGAGGGCATCGAGGCGTTGCGGCTCGGTGACGGGGCGGCCGCGAGGACCGCGTACGGGCGGCTGGTGGAGCGCTGGCGGTCGGTCAGGGACCGGCGCTCGGCGAACTGACGTTTGACGGGACGCCCGTTTTGGGGTTTCGTCCTCGTTCAAGAAGTTCCCGTGTTCCCTTGAGCTTTCGCCGACGAGGGACGTAGGTCCCGATCCGGGCGTACACCTCACTGTGTGTCAAGAGTGACGGACCGCACGTACCCGGCTCTTGCGTCTCTTGCCCCTCCTCATGCCAAAATAGGACAAGGGGTTCGGGGGAGGCTCTTCTTTGGGGGGCTTGATGACTCCTGCGCGTCCTGTGACTGATCGTCACAGTGGCGTGACTGTCCGCTATGGCATGGTCCATCGGCTTCCGTCGGTGATGAACACCTGGAGGGGCAATTCCATCGGTTTGGCCGACGCGGCTGGACAGATGGTGTAGTTGTAGTGCCGAGGACAAGCCGTTCGTCCTATAACCGACTCGACTCGCGTCCGCCATTTCGGGCAACGCGGGTCAAGGTGCAGAATTTAGAGGAAAGAACCGAGAAGGTTCGGTTCTCCCGAGGAGGCCGCTCATGACCGCTCGCACCCCTGATGCCGAGCCGCTGCTGACCCCGGCTGAGGTCGCCACCATGTTCCGTGTGGACCCGAAGACGGTCACGCGGTGGGCGAAGGCCGGCAAGCTCACTTCCATCCGTACGCTCGGCGGGCACCGCCGTTACCGCGAGGCGGAGGTCCGTGCACTGCTCGCGGGCATTCCGCAGCAGCGCAGCGAGGCCTAACAACTCAATAGCGGGCAAACCGGCAGGTCCCCAACCGTGCCGAGGTGCCCGAACCCTAGCTCCAAACGACGCGGGTTCTGCCCCAACAGAGCCCACGCCCAAGCCCCCAGGGGCTTCTCAGGCAAGTGACAAGGGTGCGTCGTCGATCGCGCTGGACTCCGCCGGGTCCAGCGCGATCTTTTTTGTGCGCGTGGGGTGTGGGGCCGATCGCTCTGTGAGCGGGCTTGTCGGAGTCTGGGGAGGGGTGTCGGATCTCCTGTGGGCGGCCTCGGAAGGGGCCGGCGGGAGGGGTGACACTCGGGTGCAATTGCACATATTAAATTGACCAGTTGTAGGCGAGGTGTAAGTACCGCGGTTTCAGAAACTCATGCGGTGACACCCGTCACATGCCGGGGTCCTTGTTGCGGTTGCTCCAGGTGCGCTAAAGGGGGCATCTGATCCACCGTCCCCTGGCGCGGCGGGTGTTGGGAGTGTCCGGGGTCACGCACCGGCGGGGCTCTCGTCCTCGACCGTCTCGTCCGGTGCCTCGGCGGCTCTGGGGGTGGAGTCCATCGCCAGCCGCAGCAGATGGTGGCAGATCGGGCAGTGCCGGGTCAGATGCCCGTACGACGACGCGGCCGACAGATGCGCACGGAGCAACGCCCGCGTCTCGTGCCTGACCGAAGCCGCCATGCCCCACCTCCAGGGGCCGCACGGAACGGGCCCTGGTCCCTGGGTACCGAGGTATCCCGACGCCGTCAAGACGGCCTGGGATCCATGGGAAACGCTCACAGTGCCGATACGCAGGAGACCGGCCCCTCTGAAACCCCGCCAACCGCCCCACCGAAACAGGAAGAAGACCCGCACCCCTCACGGGGCCCGAGCCTCGCTGGCCGGCCAGCCGTTGCGGGCGCGGGCGCAGGTACGGGTCTTCGTCGCAGTCCTGGCGGGGTTTGCTGGGGTCGATTGCGGCGTGCGCCGCGGGCGCGCGGCCTCCAGCCGGGCGGGGGGGCCGGAGCAGGCGAGTGGCCCGCCCCCCTTGGCGGGTGCGGGTCTTGGTTGTGGTCCCGGCGGGGTTGCTGCGGTGGATTGCGGCGTGCGTCGCGGGCGCGCGGACTCCAGGCGGGCGGGCCGGGGCACGACGAAGGCCCGCGATTCCTTGGTGGGCGCGGGCCTTGGTTGCGGTCCTGGCGGGATTGCTGCGGTGGGCTGCGGCCTTGCGTCGCGAGCGCGGGCTCCGACTGGGCGGGGGGCCGGGGTAGAGGAAAGACCCGCCACCTTGCGGGTGCGGGTCTTGGTTGTGGTCCCGGTGGGGGTTGCTGCGGTGGACTGCGGCGTGCGTCGCGGGCGGGCGGTCTCAAGCCGGGCGGGCCGGGGCACGAAGAAGGCCCGCCACCCTTCGCGGGTGCGGGCCTTGTTGCGGTCCTGACGGGATTTGAACCCGCGGCCTCCACCTTGACAGGGTGGCGAGCACTCCAAACTGCTCCACAGGACCAGGTTTCGCGGCGCGATTCGTGCGTTGCGCTGCGAGAAGAGACTGTACAGGAGGGGAGCCGCCTGGTCGAACTCACTTAGTGTGCGGGGACCGTCACGGGGCCAGCTGGTCGATCGTCTTCACGATCCGCTTGTCGGAGACCGGATACGCCGTGCCGAGCGCGTGCGCGAAATAGCTGACCCGGAGCTCCTCGATCATCCAGCGCACGTCCAGAACCTGCTGCGGCACCGGACGCCCCTGCGGCATCTGCTCCAGCAGCCACGCGTACTCGTCCCGCATCTCGTGCACCTTCTCCATACGGGTCGTGTCCCGCTGGACGTTCGTCGGCATCTGCTGCAGCCGGCGGTCGGCGGCGACGAGATAGCGCATCAGGTCCGGCAGTCGGCGCAACCCCGCCTCCGTCACGAACCCGGGCTTCACCAGCGCGTCCAACTGCTGACGCACGTCCTGGAGGTTCGCCAGCAGCGCGGGGCTCCGTACGGCCTTCAGGCGGCGCTCACAGGCCTGCCAGGCGGCCAGCACCTGCTGCACCTGCCCGACCGCCCGCACCGTCGTGTCCACGATCTCCGCGCGCACCTTGTCGTACAGCTTCCGGTACGACTCCTCGTCCCACGCCGGCCCCCCGAAGTCACCGATCAGCCGGTCCGCCGCCGCCATCGCACAGTCGTCGAACAGCGCCTGGACCGAGCCGTGCGGATTCGCCGACAGGGCGAGCTTCTGGGCGTTCGTCAGGCGATCGCTCGCGAATCGCGCCGGATTGACCGGGATGTTGCGCAGGATCAGCCGTCGCGTGCCCTTCCACATCGCCTCCGCCTGCTCCGCCTCCGTGTCGAAGAGCCGGACCGAGACCGTGTCACCGTCGTCCACCAGCGCCGGGTACGCCTTGACGGGCTGCCCCGCCCGGCGGGTCTCGAAGACACGCGTAAGGGAGCCGATCGTCCAGTCGGTCAGACCCTTGCGTTCCAGGGACTCACCGCCCTGCCGCTCCGCGGTGGCCGCCGCGGCCTGCGAGATCGCCTGGCGCGCCTTCGGCTTCAACCGGAGCTTCAGCGCCTCCAGATCCTTGTCCTCCGCCAGCTTGCGACGGCGCTCGTCGACGATCCGGAAGGTGATCCGCAGATGGTCCGGCACCTTCGACCAGTCGAAGTCCTCCGCCTCGAAGGGGACGCCGACCATGCGCTTCAACTCGCGCGCCATCGTCGTCGTCAAGGGCTCCTGGAGCGGCACCGCCGAGTCGAGGAAGCGCTTCGCGAAGTTCGGCGCCGGCACGTAGTTGCGGCGGATCGGCTTGGGCAGGGAACGGATCAGCTCCGTCACCAACTCCTCCCGCAGACCCGGGATCTGCCAGTCGAAGCCCTCGTCCGTGACCTGGTTGAGCACCTGGAGCGGGATGTGGACCGTCACACCGTCCGCGTCCGCTCCCGGCTCGAACTGGTACGTCACCCGGAACTTGAGCTGCCCCTGCCGCCAACTGTCCGGATAGTCCGCCTTGGTGACCGCCTCCGCCGACTCCCGGATGAGCATCTCCCGCTCGAAGTCCAGGAACTCCGGCTGCTCGTGCCGCTTCCGCTTCCACCAGGAGTCGAAATGGGCGCCCGACACCACGTGTTCGGGCACCCGCTGGTCGTAGAAGTCGAAGAGCGCGTCGTCGTCGACCACGATGTCCCGGCGCCGGGCGCGGTGCTCCAACTCCTCGACCTCGCTGAGGAGTCTGCGGTTGTCGGCGAAGAACTTGTGGTGCGTGCGCCAGTCGCCCTCGACGAGCGCGTTGCGGATGAACAGCTCGCGACTGGCCTCCGGGTCGATCCGGCCGTAGTTGACCTTCCGGTCGGCGACGATCGGGACGCCGTACAGCGTGACCTTCTCGTACGCCATCACGGCCGCCTGGTCCTTCTCCCAGTGCGGCTCGCTGTACGTCCGCTTCAGCAGATGCTCCGCCAGCGGCTCGACCCACTCCGGCTCGATCCTGGCGTTGACGCGGGCCCACAGCCGCGAGGTCTCCACCAGCTCCGCCGACATCACGAACCGCGGCGGCTTCTTGAACAGCGACGAGCCCGGGAAGATCGCGAACTTGGCGTTGCGGGCGCCCAGATACTCGTTCTTCGCGCCCTCCTTCACGTCCTTCATGCCGATGTGGGAGAGCAGACCGGCGAGGAGCGAGACATGGACGCGGTCGGCGGGGGCGTCGTCCTCGTTGAGGTGGATGCCCATCTGCTTGGCGACCGTGCGGAGTTGGGTGTAGATGTCCTGCCATTCGCGAATGCGCAGGAAATTGAGGTACTCCTGCTTGCACATCCTGCGGAAGGACGACGAGCCCCGCTCCTTCTGCTGCTCCCTGATGTAACGCCACAGGTTCAGATAGGCCAGGAAGTCGCTGGTCTCGTCCCGGAAGCGGGCGTGCTGCTGGTCGGCCTGGGTCTGCTTGTCCGCGGGGCGCTCGCGCGGGTCCTGGATGGAGAGCGCGGCGGCTATCACCATGACCTCGCGGACACAGCCGTTCTTGTCGGCCTCCAGCACCATCCGGGCCAGACGCGGGTCGACGGGCAGCTGGGCCAGCTTCCGGCCGGTCTGCGTCAGCCGCTTCCGCGGGTCCTTCTCGGCCGGGTCGAGCGCGCCCAGCTCCTGCAGCAACTGCACGCCGTCACGGATGTTGCGGTGGTCCGGCGGATCGATGAAGGGGAACTTCTCGATGTCGCCGAGACCGGCCGCGGTCATCTGCAGGATCACGGACGCGAGGTTCGTGCGCAGGATCTCCGCGTCGGTGAACTCCGGACGGGCCTCGAAGTCGTCCTCCGAGTACAGCCGGATGCAGATGCCGTCACTCGTGCGCCCGCAGCGGCCCTTGCGCTGGTTGGCGCTGGCCTGGCTGATCGGCTCGATCGGCAGCCGCTGGACCTTGGTGCGGTGGCTGTAGCGGGAGATACGGGCGAAACCCGGGTCGATGACGTACTTGATGCCCGGAACGGTCAGGGAGGTCTCGGCGACGTTCGTCGCCAGAACGATCCTGCGCCCGGTGTGCGGCTGGAAGACGCGATGCTGCTCGGCGTGGGACAGCCGGGCGTACAGCGGCAGGACCTCCGTGAAGCGGTACTGCCTGCGGGTGAGCGCGTCGGCGGTGTCCCGGATCTCCCGCTCACCGGAGAGGAAGACGAGGATGTCCCCCTTCCCCTCCCCCATCAGCTCCTCGACGGCGTCCGTGATGGCCGTGATCTGGTCCCGGTCGGAGTCGTCCGAGTCCTCCTCCAGCAGCGGCCGGTAGCGCACCTCCACCGGATACGTCCGCCCGCTGACCTCGACGATCGGCGCGTCGCCGAAATGCCGGGAGAACCGCTCCGGATCGATGGTGGCCGAGGTGATGACGACCTTCAGATCGGGCCGGCGCGGCAGCAGCTGCGCCAGATACCCCAGCAGGAAGTCGATGTTGAGGGACCGCTCGTGAGCCTCGTCGATGATGATCGTGTCGTAGGCGCGCAGCTCGCGGTCGGTCTGGATCTCGGCGAGCAGGATGCCGTCCGTCATCAGCTTGATGAAGGTCGCGTCCTGGTTCACCTGATCGGTGAAGCGGACCTTCCAGCCGACGGCCTCACCGAGCGGGGTGTCCAGCTCCTCCGCGACCCGCTCCGCGACCGTACGGGCGGCGATACGACGGGGCTGGGTGTGCCCGATCATGCCGCGCACCCCACGTCCCAGCTCCAGGCAGATCTTCGGGATCTGGGTGGTCTTGCCGGACCCGGTCTCACCGGCGACGATCACGACCTGGTGATCGCGGATGGCGTCGGCGATGTCGTTCTTCTTCTGGCTGACCGGCAGTTGCTCGGGATACGTGACGGCGGGCACACGGGAGCGCCGGGCGCCGATGCGCTCCTCGGCCTTGCCGATCTCGCCCTCGATCTCGGCGAGCACGGCGGCGCGGGCCTCCGGCTTGCGGATCTTGCGCGCGCCTTCGAGCCTGCGCCCGAGCCGCTGCGCGTCGCGCAGGGAGAGCTCGGTCAGGCGGGGGGCGAGGGTGCCGAGGGCCGGGGTGCCGGTGGCCGGGGTGCCGGGGGCAGGGTGCGTAGACATACGCGATCCAGGATCTCATCCCCGGGAAATCCGTGGCGAACGATTTGTACCCGGTCGCTTCCGGGCCTCTTACGGCGTCCGCTGGGCGGGCGGCGCGACAGGTGGCGTGGAGCTCGGCGCGGCGGGCGGCGTGGCGGCCGGCGCGGCCTGCTGCCGTCCACTGCCGCCGTCCCCCAGAGCGATCGCCCTGGCCGTGTTCGACACGGCCTTGATGCCCAGATAGGCGGTGGTCATGCTGCTCACGGCGGTGAAGGCGGCGGTGAGCACGCCCACGATCACCGACTTGTCCCCGTCCAGCCGCCACACGCCGAAGATCGCGACCCCGGCGATGGCGAGATTGCTGATCACCACGGCCAGCAGCCCGTACCGGGCCCGGTCCTTCTCCAACTCGACGTCCCGAACGGCTCTGGCCTCACTCTGACTCATCGTCCCCGCCCCCTGCCCCTACGCCGACCCGCCAGAACGTAGCGCCGCAAGCCCCCGGTGCCAACCTGATCCCCACCATCAGCCACGCCCCTGCAACTCGGCGACCCGACATACAAAAAAGCCCCGATCCGAAGATCGGGGCCTCTGTTGTGGCTGGGGCCGGGGTCGAACCGGCGACCTATCGCTTTTCAGGCGATCGCTCGTACCAACTGAGCTACCCAGCCACGAGATCTTCGAGAAGATCTCAGCGGTCCTGACGGGATTTGAACCCGCGGCCTCCACCTTGACAGGGTGGCGAGCACTCCAAACTGCTCCACAGGACCAAGCTTTGTGAGCGACCACCAGTGTCGCACACGGTTTTGCGTGCCCCCAACGGGATTCGAACCCGTGCTACCGCCTTGAAAGGGCGGCGTCCTAGGCCGCTAGACGATGAGGGCTATCGGCCCGCCTGGGCGCTTCTCAGCGCGTCGGGGACGTGAGAAGCATATGGGATGCGGGGAGGGATCGCCAAAACGGTTTAGGGGGCCGAGGGGGAAGGGGCTGATGGGGTGGGTGTGGCGGGGGTGGCTCCGGGTTTGTTCTCTTCGGGCAGGTGGCGGCTGACCTCCGCCGTGGTCTCGCCCAGGCCGCCCAGCTTGATCGCGTCCCAGGCCTGCAGGCGTCGGCTGTCGCGGTCGAAGTAGAGGATCGAGGCCTCGATGGGGGCCGGGTACTTGTGTTCGAGGGCGCGCAGGCCGCTGCCGCCGGTGGAGCCCTCCATGCGCAGCCGGGTGCCGTACTTGAGGATCTCGTCGCCCTCGTGGTGCAGGTGTCCGCAGAGGACCAGGGGGACGGTGCCGTCGACCTCCCGGGCCGCGGACGGCTCGTGGATCATCGCGACGTCGACGGGGGTGCCGGTGGCCTTCTGGTCGTTCAGGGCGGAGGCGAGCCGGTCGCCGGCCAGTTGTTCGGAGGCGTCGGCGCCGGGCTTGTTGGAGCGGTCGGGGGTGAACTGGGGGTCGCCCATGCCGGCGAAGCGCAGTCCGGCGATGGTCTCCGCCTTGCCGCTGTCGAGGACGTGGACGTTCTTCATGCGTTCGAGGTAGCGCTGGGTGAGGTTGGAGTCGTGGTTGCCCCTGACCCAGACGTAGGGCGCCCCGAGGTCGGCGATGGGGTCCAGGAAGCCGTTCTCGGCCGCGGTGCCGTGGTCCATGGTGTCGCCGGTGTCGACGATGACGTTCACCTTGTACTGCTGTACGAGCGAGGCGATGATCTTCCAGCTCGCGGGGTTGAGGTGGATGTCGGATACGTGCAGGACGCGGATGGTGGTGGGGTCCGGCTGGTAGGCGGGGAGGGTGGAGGTGACGTCGTACAGCTTGGTCACGTTCGTCACCAGGCGGGCCAACTCCTTCTGGTAGACGTCGAATTCGGTGACGATGCTGCGGGCGTTGCCGACGAGGGAGGGGGCCGAGGAGAGCAGGCCGGAGTACTTGGGTTCGAGGACGGAGTCGGGGTTCCAGGTGGCGAAGGCGGTGGCGCCGGAGGCCATCAGCAGGGCGAGGGCGGTGCCGCCGGCGGCGAGGGCGCGGCCGGGGCGGCGGTAGACGGCGAGGCCGAGGGCGGTGGCGCCGGAGACGACGGCGACGCAGGAGCGCAGGGCGAGGTCGAGGGTGCCGTGTTGGACGTCGCGGGCGACTTCGTCCTGGAGGCCGGAGAGGCGTTCGGGGTGGTCGACGAGGGCTTGGGCGCGGACGGGGTCGAGCTGGTCGACGTTGACGTCGAGGCGGACCGGGGCGTGGTGGGTGTCGAGTTCGAGGGCGCCCAGGGGTGAGACGTTGATCTTCGTGCCGCCGGTGAGGGAGGGGCGCAGGGTCATGGTGGTGTTCATCGGCCCGACCGGGACGCGCACGTTGCCGACGATGAGGAGTCCGAGCCAGGCGCCGAGGAGTACGACGGCGACCAGTCCGAGGGCGCGTACCCAGGGGTGCGGTTGGGGGAGGAGTTCGGCGGTGGGGTGTTGTCGGCGGGAGCGGTAGTGGCGGGCGAGGGTGCGCGGGGAGGTGCGGATGCGGTTCACGACGGTCGACGCCATGGCGGGGACGCGGGCCATTGGTCCCGTATGCCCAAGTCCGGTCGCGGATATGCGAGCGGGTTGGTGACTCTCGTACGGGTGCTCGGTGGCTGACAATGGGCGTGTGCTGGAGATGACGCGCGAGGAGTTCGAGGAACTGGTCGCCGAGGCGTTGGACCGGATTCCGCCGGAGCTGACACGGCTGATGGACAACGTGGCGGTGTTCGTCGAGGACGAACCGCCCGCCGAGGACCCCGGGCTGCTCGGGCTGTACGAGGGCACTCCGTTGACGGACCGGGGGGAGTGGTACGCCGGTGTGCTGCCGGACCGGATCACGGTCTATCGGGGGCCGACGCTGCGGATGTGCGACACCCGGGAGGACGTGGTCGCGGAGACCGAGGTGACGGTGGTGCACGAGATCGCGCATCACTTCGGGATCGACGACGCGCGGCTGCACGCGCTGGGTTACGGGTAGGGGGCGCGGGGTGGGCGCGTGTCCTCTTGTGGGGGGCGGGAGTTGAACGGGTTGACTTCTCCCTCCGCCTGAGAGGTGGCTTCCGTGCGCCGCTTGTACGTACCCGTCCGTCTGGCCGTCACGGTCATGGCCGTCGCCGCGGCCGCCGGCTGTATGAGCGTGGGCCACGACGGGGGTGGCGGGGGCGCGAAGCCGGCGCACTCGGCGGGCCGGCGGGGCGGGGCGGATTCGGGCGGGGGGTCGGCGGTGTCGGGTGGCGGCTCCGGTATGGGGGCGGTGGCCGACGGGAAGCACGGGGGGAAGAAGGGCAAGGGGAAGGCGGGGGAGTCGGTGTCTCCGGGTGCCTCGCCGTCGGCGGGTGCCAGTGGTTCCGCTCCTGCGCGGGGCGGGCCGGGCAAGAGCGCCCAGCCGGGGGTGCCCACGCCGACGGGGGCGCAGCCGACGCCCACGCAGAGCGCCGAGCCGCCGACGCCGACCGCGCAGCCGACGTCGTCCGCGCCGGAGCCGCCGCCGTCCGCGGAGCCGTCGTCGTCGGCGCATCAGGACACGGGGACGCAGTTGGAGGACCGTGAGCCGGCGCCGACGGCCGGGTCGCCGGTGTGAGGTGCTGGGGGCGGGCACGTGACCTTGCCTACAGGGGCGGGATCTGGTTTGCCTTCGGGGGTGGGGGGTGCGTATGGTGGTAGATCGTTTGATCCCATTGCCCGGCGCCATTGCAGAGAGCGCCGCGTGGCGCGTTCTCTCCCTTGCCGTGGCTGACCGCATAGAGGCGGTCGTATTGCGAAATCACGGAGTTGACGGGCGCGTGCCGACGAGACTCCGGAAGGTTTCGCTTACGCATGTCCATTTCCAGTACTGATCACGTCGTCGTGCCCGAGAACGAGGGCACCGAGGACGCTGTCGAGGTCACCTTCGCGGACCTCGGTCTCCCCGAGGGCGTGGTGCGCAAGCTCGCCCAGAACGGCGTGACCACCCCCTTCCCGATCCAGGCCGCGACCATCCCGGACGCGCTGGCGGGCAAGGACATCCTCGGCCGTGGCCGCACCGGCTCCGGCAAGACGCTGTCGTTCGGTCTGCCGACCCTCGCCACGCTGGCCGGCGGTCACACCCAGAAGCACAAGCCGCGCGCGGTCATCCTCACGCCGACGCGTGAGCTCGCCATGCAGGTGGCGGACGCCCTGCAGCCGTACGGCGACGTCCTCGGCCTGAAGATGAAGGTCGTCTGCGGCGGTACGTCGATGGGCAACCAGATCTACGCCCTGGAGCGCGGCGTCGACATCCTCGTCGCCACGCCCGGTCGTCTCCGCGACATCATCAACCGCGGTGCCTGCTCCCTGGAGGACGTGCAGATCGCCGTTCTCGACGAGGCCGACCAGATGTCCGACCTGGGCTTCCTGCCCGAGGTCACCGAGCTGCTGGACCAGATCCCGGCCGGCGGTCAGCGCATGCTCTTCTCCGCGACGATGGAGAACGAGATCAAGACCCTCGTCGACCGGTACCTGAACAACCCGGTCCACCACGAGGTGGACGCCGCCCAGGGCGCGGTGACGACCATGTCGCACCACATCCTGATCGTGAAGCCCAAGGACAAGGCGCCGGTCACGGCCGCGATCGCCTCCCGCAAGGGCCGCACCATCATCTTCGTCCGCACCCAGCTGGGCGCCGACCGCGTGGCCGAGCAGCTGCGCGATGCGGGCGTGAAGGCGGACGCGCTGCACGGCGGCATGACGCAGGGCGCGCGGACCCGGACGCTGGCGGACTTCAAGGACGGGTACGTCAACGTCCTCGTCGCCACCGATGTCGCCGCCCGCGGCATCCACGTCGACGGCATCGACCTCGTCCTGAACGTCGACCCGGCCGGTGACCACAAGGACTACCTGCACCGCGCCGGCCGTACCGCCCGCGCGGGCCGCACCGGCACGGTCGTCTCGCTGTCCCTGCCGCACCAGCGCCGCCAGATCTTCCGGCTGATGGAGGACGCGGGCGTCGACGCCGGGCGTCACATCATCAACTCCGGTACGGCCTTCGAGCCCGAGGTCGCCGAGATCACCGGCGCCCGTTCGATGACCGAGGTCCAGTCCGAGTCCGCGGCCAACGCGGCCCAGCAGGCCGAGCGCGAGGTCGCCCACCTCACCAAGCAGCTGGAGCGGGCGCAGCGCCGGGCGAGCGAGCTGCGCGAGGAGGCCGACCGTCTGGTGGCCCGGGTCGCCCGCGAGCGCGGGGAGGACCCGGAGGTGGCGGTGGCCGAGGCGCAGGCCGAGGCTGCCGTGGAGGCGGCCGAGGTGTCCGTGCCCGAGCAGCCCGCCGCGCAGGACGTGGAGCGTACGGAGGCCGCGCCGTCTTACGAGCGTCGCGAGCGTCGGGACAACGACCGGGGCGGTTTCCGCCGTGACGACCGCCGGGACGACCGGGGTGGCCGTTCCTTCGAGCGCCGCGACGACCGTGGTGGCCGTGGGTTCGAGCGTCGGGACAACGACCGTGGCGGTTTCCGCCGTGACGGTCGTGACGACCGTCGTGATGACCGGGGTGGCCGTTCCTTCGAGCGTCGCGACGACCGTGGCGGGCGTGGGTTCGAGCGTCGGGACAACGACCGTGGCGGTTTCCGCCGTGACGACCGTCGTGACGACCGGGGTGGCCGTTCCTTCGAGCGTCGCGACGACCGTGGCGGGCGTGGGTTCGAGCGTCGGGACAACGACCGTGGCGGTTTCCGCCGTGACGACC
>NZ_JBSFDB010000037.1:0-35861 GCF_053593695.1 Streptomyces sp. NPDC002144 | reverse complement strand
GACCGTCCGGCCGGCCGTTCCTTCGAGCGCCGTGACGAGCGTGGCGGTCACCGTGGCAGCGACCGTCCCTTCAACCGCGACCGCCGCGACGACCGTCCGGGCTTCCGCACCGGCGGCCACGACCGCCCGTACGGCCGCCGTGACGACCACCGCGGCACCGGCTCCTTCGGCCGCCGTGACGACAAGCCGCGCTGGAAGCGCAACGGCTGACCTCATTCGGAGCTGACTCCCATACGGCTGTGAACGCCGTGGCCCCCGTCGAAACTGGCGGGGGCCACGGCGTTTGTCGTGTACGGGATCAGAAAACGCTCTCCGAGTCGGCTAAAGAGACGGTAATATCAGCCGTCTTGTGGGACGGGTGGGACGGCCGGGGGGCCGGGCCACGACCGCGCCGGTGATGAGGTGCCGCAGCCCGTCCCGACTCTTGGGGAGGGTCTCTCTTGGCTCGTCTTGCCCATGCACGCCTGCGCCTGCTCGCCGCCGCGACCGCACTCGCGGCAGGTCTGGGCCCGCTGCTGCCGGCGTCCGCCGGTGCGGCGACGGAGCCGGCCGCCACCGCTCAGGAGACCGTGGTTCCGGCCACGCTGCGGGACTCCGGCCTCTCGGCGATGCTCCGCGCGTCCTCGACCGGCAGCGGCCACGACTCCGCCGGCGCGCAAGGCGTCTTCCACACCCTGGAGGGCACCAGCGGTCTGTTGTGGACGCGGTTCGCGGACGGTGAGTCGGTGCCCGTGCCGGCGGCGCCCGCGGGGACGTCGGCGACGCCGACCGGCAGCGATGTCCTGGCGTACAAGTACGCCGACGGCCGGGTGGACTTCTGGGACGCGGCCGACGGGTCCCGCAGCCGCCTGCGGATTCCGGCGGGGCTCGGCTACCTCACGTCGTACGACGGGCTGGTGATCGGGTATCGCGCCGTGACCGCCGAGGACGGTACGTCGACCCGCGAGATGCACCTGCTGACGCCGGCACCGGACGGGACGACCGGGGATGTGACCGTCACCGGAGGACCGGCCGGGCTGGTGCTCGGGACGACCGCCGGGGCCGACGCCCGGACCGTGTACTTCCGTGCCTCGGTGGCCGGGGAGGCCGGGCTGGTCGCCGTGGACCGTGCGAGCGGAGAGGTGCGCGGCTGGAGCGGGCCGCTGCCGGTGTCGTACGCGAAGGTGGCCCTGGGTGGCGGCCATGTCGTGGTCTACGCGGCCGACAAGGCCACCGTCCTGGTGCTGCCGCGCGACCTGTCGAGCGGTCCGGTGGAGGTCAGGCTCCAGGGCGTCGTCGACGGGGCGAGCGCCACCACCAACCTCGCCGTCGTCGGCGACTGGCTGGTCAACGGTGTCTACGCCACGACCGCGCAGCCCCTGACCGGCGGCGAGCGCGTGACCCTGCTCAGGACCTCGCAGAGCGGCACCGCGGTCGGCCCCGACGGCACCGCCGTGAAGGTCGGCACCGCCCCCACGGGCGAACGCGGCATCTGGCGGCTGACCCCGGGCGCGGACGGTACCCGGCCCGTCGTCACCCTGGTCAAGGCGCTTCCCAGACCCGCACTGCCGATCCAGGGCCTGTCCCTGGAGCAGGGGCGGCTGGTCGTCATGGACTACCCGGAGTCATTCCTGCGGACCGACAGCGTGCGGTCGGTGGCCGCATCCGGCACCCCCGTGTTCGGGGAGCGCAGCCCGTTCACCACCGACGTCGTCACGCCCACGTGTGCCGCCACGGACGTGGCCTGCGGGCAGATCCACGGCACCGCGGACGGCCGTGTCGTGTGGCTCTCGCACGACGACACCACCGACCGGATCAGCGTGCACGGACCGCAGGACGGCGGTGTCTGGCAGCGCACGGGGCTGCCGCAGGGCGGTCGGGTCACCGACGTGTCCGGCCAGTACGTGCTCTTCACGGCGCCCACCGTGCAGTACGTCTTCCGGATCGGCGACGACGGAGCCCCGGCGGTCACCCGTACGCCCGGCGCGGCCGCGCTCTCCGGTGACGTGCTGTGGACCGCCGGTGCGACACCCGGCACGGTCACGGCGTACAGCCTGACGACGAGGACGACCGTCGAGACGGTGACGACGGACGCCGGCTGCGCGCCCACCGAACTCCAGGCCCTCGGCCGCTACCTGTACTGGACCTGTGGGGACAAGGCCGGGGTCTACGACCGTACGGCGAAGAAGTCCGTGGCCGTACCCGCGGGTGAGGCCAGGCTCGGGGACGGTTTCGTCGTCACACACGACAGGCGGGCCGGGAAGCTGACGCTCACCACGGTCGCCGACGGGACGGCCGTCGGCCGTGTCATCGGCGATCTGCCGGACACCGGCGTCTCGCAGCGGGACGTGCGCTGGACCGTCGACGAGTCCGGTGCGAACGCGGCCTACGTGGACGACAAGGAGCAGGTGCACCTGGTGCCGTCCCGGGTGGCGCAGCAGCCGCTGCGGCTGCTCGCACCGGTCACCAGGGCCACTTCCGTGTCGGCACACTCTTTCGACACGGTCCCCGACACCCTGACGACGCTGCTGCTGTCGAAGCCTTCCTCGGGCTGGGACCTGACCGTCCGCAACCGCGCCACCGGCAAGGTCTACGGCGACGGCGTGGACGGCACCGCCGCGCGGGGTGCCCTGAGCGTCGGCTGGAGCGGTCTCGATCCCCGGGGGACCGGGGACGCGTACCTGCCGAACGGCTCGTACGACTGGACCGTCACCGTCACCCCGGCGGACGGCGTCGGCGCCCCGCTGACGGTGAGCGGCACGGTCAGGCTCGTGAGGGGCGCGGCGGTCCAGCGCGACCACGTCGGTGACGACGGCGTCGGTGACCTGCTCACTCTCGACTCCTCCGGAGTCCTGGCCTTCCAGAAGGGCACCGGCACGGGCACCTTCTCGGGGAAGGTGAGCGGGAGCGGGTGGCCGACGAGCGCGCGGTTCGTCGCGTTCGGCGATCTGAGCGGGGACCGGTGCAACGACGTCCTGGTGCGGCTGAGCAGCGGCGCGCTGCGCGCCTACCGGCCGGGGTGCGGTGCGACGCTGAAGCCGTCGACGCCGTACACCTCACTGGGCACGTCCGGCTGGAACCAGTACGACGTGCTGACCGCGCCCGGTGACGTGACCAGGGACGGCCGGCCGGACCTGATCGCGCGGAACTCCTCGACCGGGGCCCTGTACCTCTACAAGGGGACGAGCGCGGGCAAGCTGTCCGCCCGGGTGAAGCTGTCCGGTGACTGGCACGGCTACAAGAAGGTCGTCGGCGCCGGTGACCTGAACGGCGACGGGATCGGCGACCTGCTGGCGCTGGACGGGGCGAACACCCTGTACCGCTACTACGGCAAGGGCAACGGCACCTTCGGCGCGCGGGCCAAGCTGTTCGCGAACTGGGGCGCCTCGTACAACGCGATCGTCGGCGTCGGTGACATCACCGGTGACGGCAAGGCGGATCTCGTGGAGCGGGACACGGCGGGGAACGTATACAGGAATGCCGGCGACGGGAGGGGATCCTTCGGCGCCCGGGTGAAGATCGCCTCCGGCTGGAGGGCGTACAAGGGCATTTTTTAGCCATGCCGTAACGCGAGTGGTGCATGTCACACCCCCGGCGAGGGAATCGCTGGGGGCATGACAGATGACGCCATAGCGAGCGGGCAGTCGGGCCCGTCCCCCTCGGGGCTGTCCGACGAAGAACGGCTTGCCCAGCTCGGTTACACGCAGGTCCTGGCCCGCCGCATGTCGGCGTTCTCCAACTACGCGGTCTCCTTCACGATCATCTCGGTCCTGTCGGGCTGCCTCACCCTTTATCTGTTCGGCATGAACACGGGCGGCCCCGCGGTGATCACCTGGGGCTGGGTCGCGGTGGGTCTGATGACCCTGTTCGTCGGGTTGTCCATGGCCGAGATCTGTTCGGCCTACCCGACCTCCGCCGGCCTCTACTTCTGGGCCCACCGTCTCGCACCGCCCCGCTCGGCCGCCGCCTGGGCGTGGTTCACGGGCTGGTTCAACGTGCTGGGGCAGGTGGCGGTGACGGCCGGCATCGACTTCGGCGCCGCGTCCTTCCTCGGCGCCTATCTGAACCTGCAGTTCGACTTCGAGGTGACACCGGGCCGGACGGTCCTGCTCTTCGCCGGGATCCTGGTCCTGCACGGCCTGCTGAACACCTTCGGCGTGAAGATCGTCGCCCTGCTCAACGACATCAGCGTGTGGTGGCACGTGCTGGGCGTCGGTGTGATCGTCGGCGCGCTGGCCTTCGTACCGGACCACCACCAGTCGGCGTCCTTCGTGTTCACCAAGTTCGTGAACAACACGGGCTGGGGCAGCGGGGTCTATGTGGTGCTGCTCGGCCTGCTGATGGCCCAGTACACCTTCACCGGCTACGACGCCTCGGCGCATATGACGGAGGAGACGCACGACGCGTCGACGGCGGGCCCGAAGGGCATCGTGCGGTCCATCTGGACGTCGTGGATCGCGGGCTTCGTCCTGCTCCTCGGCTTCACCTTCGCCATCCAGTCGTACGACAAGGAGCTCGCGTCCCCGACGGGCGCGCCGCCGGCCCAGATCCTGCTGGACGCGCTCGGCGCGACGGCCGGCAAGCTCCTGCTGCTGGTCGTGATCGGCGCCCAGCTGTTCTGCGGGATGGCGTCCGTGACGGCCAACAGCCGCATGATCTACGCCTTCTCGCGCGACGGCGCGCTCCCCTTCTCCCACGTCTGGCACACCGTCAGCCCGCGCACGCGCACCCCCGTCGCGGCGGTGTGGCTGGCGGCGGTCGGCGCGCTGCTCCTCGGTCTGCCCTACCTGATCAACGTCACGGCCTACGCGGCGGTGACGTCGATCGCCGTGATCGGCCTCTACATCGCGTACGTCGTCCCGACGTTGCTGCGGGTGCGCAAGGGCGAGGCGTTCGAGCGGGGGCCGTGGCATCTGGGGCGCTGGTCGCAGCCGATCGGCGTGATCTCGGTGGTCTGGGTCGTCTTCATCACGGTCCTGTTCATGCTGCCGCAGGTCTCGCCGGTCACCTGGGAGACCTTCAACTACGCCCCGTTCGCGGTCCTGGTCGTCCTCGGCTTCGCGGCGGCGTGGTGGGGGGCGTCGGCCCGGCACTGGTTCCTCAACCCCGAGCACGCCCGCACCCGGGCCCGCGAGGCGGCCCGCTCGGCGGCCCCCGAAAAGGTTGATCCGTAACACTCCCGGCATGTCCACCCGTCCGACGCGGCCGTGTCGCCGATACCCGATCGGAGACACGGCCACGTCCGGCTATGCTCGTGGAGGCAACATCGCCGGGGCCCTTAGCTCAATTGGCAGAGCAGTGGACTTTTAATCCATTGGTTGTGGGTTCGAGTCCCACAGGGCCTACCGAACAGGTCACCAGGAGACCCTCCTGACCTGCGACGCGGCGCCTCGGACGACCTTGGTCGTCCGGGGCGCCGCCGCATGTGGTCGCCTGCCGACCGGATGATCGCTCCCCGGGTCAGCACGAGAAGGGCGCGTCCGGTGAATTGGCCCAGAGGGTGAGGAACGACCACGTCTGTGCTCCGACCCGGCCGTCGACGGTGATGCCGGCGCACTGCTGGAAGTCCATGACCGTGCTCAGCGTGACGCGGCCGAAACTGCCGTCCTCGTCGATACCGGCGTCGATGGCGTTGTTCAGATAGCACTGCAGCTGAGCGACTGCCGGCCCCGAGGAGCCCAGGTGGAGAAGGGGTCGGCTGATCGAGTCGTTGCACACGTCGTCCGGTCCCTGAGCCAGAACGGTTCCTGGCCGGGGCACGGTGTGGGCAGCCACCGGGGTGACCGCCGAGGGTGACTTCTCAAGGGGTGCTGCGGCGGCGGGGCCTGCGAAGAGGGCGATCGGGAGCAGGAGGGCCGCAGCGGCGCCGAGTGCGCGTCGCATCCTCATCACCTCCAGGGAGGGTGAGCTCACTTCTCATCCTGCGCTCCTGCCTCACGTGTTGCATCTCGGGGGTACGACCGACAGCGTTCCCCGGCCGTCAAGTCCCCTCCGCCGCGCGGCCCTTCTGCCTGCCCGTGCCCAGCATCGCCTTCCAGGAGCGTGTCCTCTTGAACGGGTTTTCGAAGTAGCGGGCGAAGAGCCAGGCCGTCAGGAGGGAGAGCGGGACGCTCAGGGCGAGGGTGAGGAGGAAGGTGGGGACGCCCGACGGAACGAAGTGGGGGGCGAGCTTCCGGATCACGACCATCACGATCGGGAGGTGGATCAGGTAGAGGCTGTAGGAGAAGTCACCGAGGGCGCGGATCGGGCGGGTGGCGAGGAGGCGAAGAAGGGGCGTGGGGTGGCCCGTGGTGAGGGCGGCGAGGAGCAGGGCCATCGCCGGGACCACCGCCAGGTCCATCCAGTAGGAGTGGTGCATCGTCCAGACCGAGCCCTGGGTGACGATGAGGGCCAGGGGCGGGAGCGCGGCCAGGGCGGACAGCCAGTGCCAGGGCAGGCCGCGGATCCGCTCGGACGCGGTGACGATGCCCGCCGTGACGACGCCGGCGACGAAGACCGGGGCCAGGTCGGGGGTCAGCCAGTTGAGCCCTTCCGTCGGGTTCGCGTGGGGGGCGAGCAGGCCGCGGGCGATCACCGGCAGGGTCACCGACGCGAGGAGGAGCATCGCGCCCCAGCGGCGGCGGATGAGGAGCAGGGCCGGGAAGAGGAGGTAGAGCTCCGCCTCCACCGCGATCGACCAGAACGCTCCGTTGGGTGTCGGGGCCGTGAAGACGTCCTGGCCCAGGAGGCCGTACACGAGGAGCGAGGATCGGTTCGGCGGGCCGAAGTGCGACGCGGGGACGACGTACCGGGCGATCAGGAGGCTGAACGCGAGAGCCGCCCAGTACGGCGGCAGGATGCGCCAGGCACGGCGGCGCAGGAAGCGGGCCGTGCCGCCGAGTTGCCAGCCCTTGCGGGCGGGGGAGAGGGCCAGCGAGAAGCCGGACAGGACGAGGAAGAAGACGACGGCCAGACGGCCGTACATCATCCAGGCCGTCCAGGCGGGGCCCGAGTTGGCGGGGAAGCCGGGGAAGGTGAGCAGCCAGCAGTGGAACAGCAGGACGTACAGCGCGGCCATGCCACGCAGGCCGTCGAGGCCCGGGATGTGCGGGGCAGCTGGAGCCGCCTCCTGCGTCCGGACGGGAGACGCCTCCCGCGTCCCGGCGAGGGGAGCGAGTTCTCCTACGGCCTGGCTCGGTCCCACTGAAATCGCTCCGCCTCTCTTCGGGCCCCTGACGGTGTCGTCCACCACCCACGGTGACTCGTACGTCGCCTGCGGTCGAGGGGTTCAACCCGTCCCGCAGGAGTTGGCGGTGTCCATCATTCCGGCGAGCGTGGACCTTCGCCGTGCTCCCGGCCGCCGCGATGGTGCAGCCCGCTCCACCGCGCCCCCGCCTCCCACCCGCTTACCGTTGCCCCATGGGCAGAACGGTGCGGCAGGCGGCGAGGGCCACTGGGCATCTCGTGCTGGCCGCGGCCATGGCGTTCGGGCTGTGGATCTTCATCACCGTGCTGATCATCACGGCGGTCGGGACGCTCGCCGTGGTCGGCGCCTGGCTGCTGCCCGAGACGGTGCTGATCATCCGGCGGATCGCCGGCGCCAAGCGGGTCATGACGGCCGCCTGGACCGGGCAGCGGATCCCGGAGGCGTACCAGCCGATCACGGGGACCGTCCGGGAGCGCATCCGGACGGCCGTCCGGGACCCCGGCACCTACACCGATCTGCGCTGGATGGCCGCCGACTACTTCTACGGCGCCCTCCTCGCCCTCGCCCTCCCGCTGTGGCCCCTGGGACTGGTCGTCGACGGTGTGTGGAGCGGGCTGCTGCGCCGTACGCCCCTCGTGCTCCCGCTGGTCGTGCGGATCGCCGACCTGGAGGCCGACTGGTCCACCGCCCTGCTCAAGCCGTCCCCGAAGGCCCAACTCGCCGCGCGGGTGAAGGAGTTGGCGGCGACCCGCGCCGACGCCATCGCCGCGCACGGCGCCGAGCTGCGCCGTATCGAACGCGATCTGCACGACGGCGCCCAGGCCAACCTGGTCGCCCTCTCGATGCGCATCGGGCTCGCCAAACGCGCCTACGACAGCGACCCGGCCACCGCCCGCCGACTCCTCGACGAGGCCCAGGCGCAGGCCGAGAAGGCGCTGACCGAGCTGCGGCACGTGGTGCGCGGCATCCATCCGCCGATCCTGACGGACCGGGGGCTGGTGGGTGCGGTGCGGGCGCTGGCGGCCGGGTGCGGGCTCGAGGCGGGCGTGGAGGTGTCCGGGCTGGAGGAGGACGGGGTGCGGGCGCCCGCGGCCGTGGAGGCGGCCGCCTACTTCGTGGTCGCCGAGGCGCTGACCAACGCGGCCAAGTACAGCGGCTCCGCGCGGGCCTCGGTCCGGCTGGAGCGGGTCAGGCGCGGGCTGCGGGTGCGGGTCGCCGACGAGGGGCACGGGGGCGCCGACGAGACGAGCGGTTCCGGGCTGGTCGGGATGCGGCGGCGGGTGGCCGCCCTGGACGGGACCCTGGAGCTCTCCAGCCCCGTCGGCGGGCCGACCGTGATCGACGTCATGCTGCCGTGCGTGTGGTGACGGACGCCGTCGGAATCAGCCGGCCGTGAGCTCCGTCAGCTGGCCGAGCGGCAGCGTGTGCTGCGTCTGCAGGACCTTCGCGCGCAGGTAGCGGACGTTGTGCGCGGTGGTGAACACCCCCGTGGGGACGCGGTCGCGCACGGCGATGTCCAGTCCCCGCAGCTGCTCGGCCTTGTCGGGGTTGTTGGACAGCAGGTCCAGCTCCTCGACGCCCAGGGCCCGCAGCATCTGCGCGGCGGCCGTGTAGTCGCGGGCGTCCTCGGGCAGGCCCAGGGCCGCGTTCGCCTCGTACGTGTCGAGACCCTGGTCCTGCAGGGCGTACGCGTCGAGCTTGTTGTAGAGACCGATGCCCCGGCCCTCCTGGCGCAGGTAGAGCAGGACCCCGCCCCGGTCGGCTATCCGCTCGACCGCCTCGCGCAGTTGCGGGCCGCAGTCGCAGCGGGCGGAGCCGAAGACGTCGCCGGTCAGGCACTCGGAGTGCAGCCGGACCAGCGGGACCGTGCCCGGGGCCGGGGTGCCGAGGACGACGGCCACGTGCTCCTGGCCGTCGGTCAGTCCGTGGAAGGTGACCAGTTCGGCGTCGACGCTGTAGCCGTCGGCGAAGCGCAGCGGCACCCGGACACGGGCGCGCTCGGTGGCGGCGGGGAAGTCGGGCATGCGGGTCTCCGGGGTCGTCCGTAGTCTGGCGGCGTCTGCTTCAGATTTGAAACAGGTGCACGGTCGGCGACCCTACCTCATGCTTGAAATTTGAAGCAACAGAATTGTGCGGCGCTTCACGTACCGGTCATGAACAGGACGGCGACGACCGGCGGCGCCAGGGCACCTCGTCGGTCGTGGGGCGCTCGTCCTCCTGGAGCCGCTGGACGATCCCCGTACAGATCTCCTCGAGCTGTTCGACCTGCTCCTCGGTGAGGTGGTCGAACAGCAGGGACCGTACGTTGTCCACATGTCCCGGGGCGGTGCGTTCCAGGACGTCCATGCCCTCGTCGGTCAGCACGGCGAAGCTGCTGCGCTTGTCCCAGCGGCAGTTCTCGCGCCGGATCAGCCCGTCCTTCTCCAGCCGGCCCACGGCGTAGGTCAGCCGGCTGCGGGTGATCTTCGTCCGCTCCGCGAGGTCGGTCATGCGCAGCCGCCGCTCCGGGGTCTCGGAGAGGTTGGCCAGGATGGAGTAGTACAGGTGGGGCATGCCGGCGTCCTGCTGGAGCTGCCGGTCGATCGCGTCCTCGACGAGGAACGTCGCCGCGATGTACGCGCGCCAGGCGCGCTGCTCCTTCGGGGTGAGCCAGCGAGTCGTCATGCCACCAGTGTAGGTTTGTTTCAAACTTGAACCAAGAGTGGCCGTTCAGCGCCTTGCGCCGAGCGTGCCGTCCACCACGAGCCGGGGAGCGCGTCGATGCCCCACCCGTACGTCCTGCTGTCCGCCGCCGTCTCCCTCGACGGCTGCCTCGACGACACCGGACCCGAGCGCCTGCTGCTGTCGTCCCCGGCCGACTTCGACCGCGTCGACGAGGTACGGGCCTCCGTCGACGCCATCCTGGTCGGCGCCGGCACGATCCGCGCCGACAACCCGCGGCTGCTGGTCAACTCGCCCGAGCGCCGCGCCGCCCGTGTCGCCTCGGGCCGGCCCGAGTACCCGCTCAAGGTCACCGTCAGCGGCTCGGGCGAGCTGGATCCGGCGGCGAGGTTCTGGCACACGGGCGGCGACAAGGTCGTCTACACGACCGACAAGGGGGGCGAACGGGCCCGCGCGCTCGGGATCGCCGCCGACATCGTCCCGCTCGGGCCCGACCTCGACTGGCGTCGGCTGCTGGAGCATCTGCACGAGGTCCGGGGTGTGCGGCGGCTCATGGTCGAGGGCGGCGGCCGCATCCACACCCAGCTGCTCCAGCAGGGGCTCGCGGACGAGCTCCAGCTGGTGCTCGCCCCCCTGTTCGTGGGCGACCCCGACGCGCCCCGCCTCTTCGGCCCGGGCGGCTACCAGGGCGGACGGCTCAGGCTGGTGGAGAGCCGGCGGATCGAGGACGTGGTCCTCATGCGCTACGAGCCCACCGCCCCCGGCACCGGCCCGCTGGCCTCCGCCGCCGACCACCACTGGCTCCGCCTCGCCTGCGACCTGGCGGCCCAGTGCCCGCCCTCGCGGACCGCGTTCAGCGTCGGCGCCGTGGTCGTCGCCGACGACGGCACGGAGCTGGCCCGCGGCCACTCCCGCGAGGCCGGCGACCCCGTGGTCCACGCGGAGGAGGCGGCCCTGGCGAAACTCGACCCGGCCGATCCGAGGCTCGCGACCGCGACGGTCTACAGCAGCCTGGAGCCCTGCGCCCACCGCGCGTCCCGTCCCAAGCCGTGCGCCCGGCTGATCCTGGAGGCGGGGGTACGGCGGGTGGTGACCGCGTGGCGGGAGCCGGACACGTTCGTGGAGGCCGCCGACGGCAGCGGTCTGCTGGCGTCGCGGGGCGTCGAGGTGGTCGTCCTGCCCGAGTACGAGGAGCGGGCCAAGGCGCCGAACGCCCATCTGCCGGGCTGAAAACGCAGGTGGAGCGGGGGCGGACGGAAACCCTGGTGCTGAGCGTCCCGCGGATGGCGTATGCTGGTTACACAACGACGCGGGGTGGAGCAGCTCGGTAGCTCGCTGGGCTCATAACCCAGAGGTCGCAGGTTCAAATCCTGTCCCCGCTACTGAAGGCCGAGGGCCGGAATCCAGTGACTGGATTCCGGCCCTCGGTGTTTCCCGCTTCCCTGGCCGTCACTCCCTGTGCAGAGCCTGAGACAAGGTCAACTCGCCCGATTTTCACCGGTCATGGCCCGATCGTCCGCGCCAAAAACGTTTAATGATCAAGCCGAACTGCTTGGAAACCCCACCCCGAGTCTATTAACGTTCGATAACGCAGCGCGGTCGTCCCAGCCGTCACAAGAGGCGGCTCCGTGCGCACGCGCCGAATCCCGCAAGGGAACCGGGGAACCACCACCCTGGGGTGAATCGCGCGGAGACCGCCGTGGACCCACGGCAGGTTTACGCGCGTAGGAGACCTTCCTGCTCCGAACCCGTCAGCTAACCCGGTAGGCGAGAAGGAAGGAAAGGAGCACGCCCACGTGGCGTCCAACCCGCCTGCCCCGGCAGCCCCGTTCGTGCCGGGCACCCGGCCCTTCGGCTTCGGCCCCAGTGACGACGAGGGCCAGTGGGAGGAGTGGAACCCCACCGAGGAGTCCATCCGCCCGGTGCGCGGCCGGCACCGTGTCTCCAGGCAGCGCGGCGGGGGACTCGCCCGCAGCTCCACGGTTCTCGGCGTCGGTGTCATAGCCGCCGTCGGCGCGGGCGGCATGGCCAGCGCCAACACCGGCAAGCCGCCGGTGTCCATCTCCCTGCCCGACCTGACCTCCGTCGCCCATGTGTTCGACGCCGGCTCCGATGCCCCCAAGGGCTCCGCGACCGCGCTCAGCGCCGTCGGGGTGAGCACCAAGGACACCGAGCAGGGTGCCCGGGACGCCGGTGAGGCGCTGCGCGACCGCATCATGGCGCAGGCCGAGTCGCAGCAGGTCCAGCTCGACAGCAAGGCCCAGTCGGCCACCGAGGCGGCCCTCGCCAAGCAGATCGACGAGGCGGCCGCCAAGGCGGAGAAGGACGCGGCGGCCAAGGCGCAGGCCGCCAAGGAGAAGGCGGAGGCGGCGGCCAAGAAGGCGGCCGAGGACGCCAAGCTCGCCGAACTCGCCAAGCAGTACAAGCTGCCGGTCGTCTCCTACACCATCACCGGCACCTTCGGTCAGGCCGGCTCCATGTGGTCCTCCGGTTACCACACGGGCCTCGACTTCGCCGCGCCGACGGGCACGCTCATCAAGGCCATCCACTCCGGCACCATCACGGAGGCCGGCTGGGCGGGGTCGTACGGCTACCGCACGATCCTCACCCTCGACGACGGCACCGAGCTGTGGTTCTGCCACCAGTCCTCGATCAGCGTCAGCGTCGGCCAGAAGGTCGCCACCGGTGACGTCATCGGCCGGATCGGCGCCACGGGCAACGTGACCGGCCCGCACCTGCACCTCGAGGTCCACCCGAACGGGCAGGCCACCGGCATCGACCCGATGACCTGGCTGCGCAGCAGGGGCCTCAACCCCTGACAGCGGCACCGCCCCGGAACGGCCGCCTCCGATTGTTTACGGGAAGTTTGCGGCCGTTCCGGAAGAGGAGTCTCCGGGGCGGGCGTTGACCATACACATGACTTCTCTGCGCAAACTCGGCTCCTCCGACCTCGAGGTCTTCCCGCTCTCCCTCGGTGGCAACGTCTTCGGCTGGACCGCCGACGAGGCCACGTCCTTCGCCGTCCTCGACGCCTACGCGGCCGCGGGCGGCAACTTCCTCGACACCGCCGACGGCTACTCCGCCTGGGTCCCCGGCAACCAGGGCGGCGAGTCCGAGACGATCATCGGCAAGTGGGTCAGGGCCCGCGGCAACCGGTCCGACGTCGTCATCGCGACCAAGGTGAGCCAGCACCCCGAGTACCAGGGGCTGTCCGCCGCCAACATCAAGGCCGCCGCCGACGCCTCGCTGCGCCGCCTCGACACGGACTACATCGACCTGTACTACACGCACTTCGACAAGCCGGAGATTCCCGTCGAGGAGATCATCGGGGCGCTCGACGAGCTGGTGACGGCGGGCAAGGTGCGGGCGATCGGCGCGTCCAACATCTCCACCGAACGGCTCGCGGCGTCCCTGGAGTTCTCCGACCGGGAGGGCCTCGCCAAGTACGTGGCGCTGCAGCCGCACTACAACCTGGTCTCCCGCGACACCTACGAGGGGCCGCTGCAGGACCTCTCCGCGCGCTACGGCCTCGCCGCCGTCCCCTACTACGCCCTGGCGGCCGGCTTCCTCACCGGCAAGTACCGCCCCGGCACGACGGTCGACAGCCCTCGCGCGGGCGGCGCCGCCAAGCACCTGGAGACGGAGCGCGGCCAGCGGGTCCTCAAGGCCCTCGACGAGATCGCCGAGGCCCACGACGCCCCGATCCCCACGATCGCCCTGGCCTGGCTCGCGGCCCAGCCCACGGTGGTGGCCCCCATCGCCAGCGCCCGCACGCTGGACCAGCTCCCGGCCCTCCTGGCAGTGGCGGACGTGACGCTGACGGACCCCGAGATCAGCCGCTTGACGGAGGCGTCGGCCTGAGGGTGCCGGGGTGGGCCGGCTTGGTGGGGGCGTCGGTCTCAGGGGTGCCGGGGTCGGACCGGTTGGCGGGGGATTCGGCCTGAGGACGCCTGGGGCGGCCCGGTTGGTAAGGGGCTTCGGTCTGAGGGTGCCGGTGTCCGCCCGCTTGGTGGAGGCTTCGGCCTGGGGGATTCCGAGCGGGCGTCGGTGGCGGAGGCCTTGGCTTGATCCTCGCCGCCGGTCGGCCTGTTGCTGATCGATGCCTCCGCCTGACCTGCTGTCGGCTCCTTCTGCCGTCGGCTTGGTCCTTCACCGGCCTCTTCCTGCCGCGGCCTCCCCTCACCGGCGCCTTTCTGTAGCAGCGGCCTCCACTCACTGCCGGCCTCTCCCCCGCCACGGCGCTCCGTGGCGGGGGCCGGTGGTGCCGAGCCTGCCGCGGCCTGCCAGCTTTCCGCAGCTGCGGTCTCCGCTCACTGCCGGCCTTTTTGGTCCGCCGCCATGGCGCTCGGTCACCGTGGCGGGGGACGGCGTGCTGAGGCTGCCGTGGCCTTACGACTGGTACGGGTTGTACGCGGGATATGGGGCCGCCGGATGGCCGTACGTGCCGTACAGCGGCCAGGGCGGGGCGGCCACCGGGACCGGGGGGGCCGTCGCCCGGGCCGCGTGGTCCAGGGCCGGCCGGGCGACGTCCCGCAGGCGCCACAGCTCGGCCAGCAACTCCCGCTCCCGTACGACGAAATCGACCCCCGCCCGCCCACGGCGCCCCCGGTGCCGTAGGAACGCGAGCGAGGTCGCGTACGCCTCGTACTGCGTCACCGCCCGCGCACCCGCCTTGCCGAAGTGGTGCCCCGCGTAGTCGCGGGCCATCCGCCGCGCCCGCATCGAGCCCAGCGCGTACGGCTCGGCCGGCGTCAGCCACCCCGCGGCCGCGTACGCGGGAAGCTCCTCGCGCACGGTCCGCAGCTCCCGTTGCCGGGTCCAGATCACCAGCCAGGTCAGCAGCCCGAACGCCGGCACCATGAAGGCCGCGTACACCCCGAAGAACCCGTACTGGCCGAAGGTGGACGAGCCGTTCCAGATGGCGTGCATGCCCATCGCGAGCAGCAGCCCGCACAGGGGGACCAGCACCCGCCGTACGTGCTGCCGGTCGGCCGCCGCCGCGGCGATGCCGAAGCCGATCCCGGTCAGCACGGTGAACAGGGGGTGCGCGAAGGGCGACATGACGATGCGGACGAAGAAGGTCGCCGCCGTCACGGAGGCGATGCCCCGGTCACCGGTGAGCTGGTCGGTGCCGAAGGCGGTGCCCAGGTAGAGGATGTTCTCGGTGAACGCGAAGCCGGTGGCGGTGACCCCGGCTATGACCACCCCGTCGACGATCCCCGTGAAGTCCCGTCTGCGGAACAGGAAGACGAGCAGCACGGCCGCCGCCTTGGCGGACTCCTCGACTATGGGCGCTATGACGGTGGCGCCCAGGGTGTCGGCGCTGGACGGATCCGCCGTCGCGGTGGCTATCCACCGCGTCGCGAAGCTGTTGGCGACGATCGCTATCAACGCGGCCGCGCAGGCACCCCAGGCGAAGGAGAACAGCAGGTTGCGCCAGGGACCGGGGGCGACCCGGTCGAGCCACCGGAAGGCGGCTATGAGCAGCGGCACGGGCAGGACGGCGAGGCCCAGCCCGACCAGAAAGCCCTCCGTGCCGGTCTGTTGGCGCACCAGGGCGAGGATGACCAGCCCCGAGAGGGCCAGCAGGGCGCTGAGCGCGCCGTAGCGCACCGAGCGCCGCTGCCACCAGTGCGCGTGCCCGATCGACCCGCCCGCGGGAGCGCCGGGGTACGGCGGTTGCGGCGGGTGGGTCGGATACGGGGAACTCGTGGCCACGGCATTGACCCTAACGAGGGAAGGCGCCGCCCGCAGGAGGCCGACGGGCCTCAGGCGCCGGTGAGGGGCTGGTCGTGATGGGGTACGCGACGGAAGAGCAGGTCGTTCACGACATGTCCCTTCTCCAGCCCCTGCCCCTCGAAACGGGTGAACGGACGGAAGTCCGGACGCGGCGCGAAACCGCCGTCGGGCCGGGTGTTCTCGAACTCCGGGTGCGCCGTCAGCACCTCGAGCATCTGTTCGGCGTACGGCTCCCAGTCCGTCGCGCAGTGCACGATCCCGCCCGGCCGGATCCGGGCGGCGGCGAGGTCGAGGAACTCAGGCTGGATCAGCCGCCGCTTGTGGTGCCGCTTCTTGGGCCAGGGGTCGGGGAAGTAGACGCGCAGTCCGTCGAGGGAGTCGGGGGTCAGCATCTCGCGCAGCAGGATGATGGCGTCCCCGTTGCCGACACGGACGTTGGACAGACCGCCCTGGTCGGCGAGGTTGAGGAGGTTGCCCTGGCCGGGGGTGTGCACGTCCACGGCGAGGATGTTGGTCTCCGGGTCCGCGGCGGCCATCTGCGCGGTCGCCTCGCCCATGCCGAACCCGATCTCCAGCACCACCCGGTTCGTGTTGCCGAACAGCTCCGTCAGGTCGAGGGTGTGCCGCCCGTCGATGTCCAGCCCCCATTTGGGCCACAGCCGCTGCAGGGCGTCCGCCTGGCCCGCGGTCACCCGGCTGCGCCGCGGCTGGAAACTGCGGATCCGCCGGTCGAAGTGCGACCCGGCAGGATCGGCCTTCGGCCCGTCGGGGAACCGCGGCTCGCCCTTGGCCCGGGTGTGCCGGATGGAGACACCGGGGGCGTGCGAGGTGTGCTCGCCGCTGTCGGCGCGTTCGGGGGTGGTGTGGGAGTCAGACACAGTGAGGTCGATTTTACGGCGGCTCACCCAGTGCGTTTCCGCGGCTCACACCGAGCCCAGCATCGCCAGTGCCCTCCGCGCCACCTCCCGGCCGATGGGCAGCGAGGCCGTGGCCGCGGGCGAGGGCGCGTTCAGCACGTGCACGGTCCGCGCGCCCTCCTTGATCAGGAAGTCGTCCGCCAGCGAACCGTCCCGCAGCACCGCCTGCGCCCGCACCCCGGCGGCGGTCGGCACGAGGTCGTCCGCGGTCACCGCGGGCAGCAGCCTGCGCACCGCGGTCGTGAACGCGTGCTTGGACACCGACCGGCGCAGCTCCCCGGCGCCGTAGCGCCAGTGCTGCCGGGCCATGTGCCAGGACCCGGGCCACGCCAGCGTCCCGGCCACCTCGCGCGGCCGTACGACACCCCAGCCGTACCCCTCGCGGGCCAGCGCCGGCACCGCGTTCGGCCCGACGTGCACGCCTCCGTCGATCCCGCGCGTGAGGTGCACCCCGAGGAACGGGAACGCCGGGTCCGGCACCGGATAGACCAGGCCGCGCACCAGCTCCGGCCGGGCCAGCGAGAAGTACTCGCCGCGGAACGGCACGATCCGCATCTCCGGGTCGTCCCCGGTCAGCCGTGCCACCTCGTCGCAGTACAGCCCGGCGCAGTTCACCATCACGCGCGCGCGGACGACGTCCCCGGCGGCCGTGCGGACGGCGACCCCGCGCTCCGGGCGCCGGTCGATCCGCTCCACCCGCGCCCCGTAGCGGATCTCCGCGCCCGAGGCGTCCGCCAGCTGCCGGGCCACGCCCACGAAGTCGCAGATCCCGGTCGTCCCGACGTGTATCGCGGCCAGGCCGCGCACCTCCGGTTCGTACTCCCCGATCTGGGAGCCGCCCAGCTCCCGTACCGGAATCCCGTTCTCCCGGCCGCGCTGCACCAGGGCGTGCAGTCGGGGGAGCTCCTCGCGCTCGGTGGCGACGATCAGCTTTCCGGTGACGGAGTGCGCGATGCCGTACTCGGCGCAGAACTTCACCATCTCGGCCGCGCCCCGCACGGCGTACCGGGCCTTGAGCGAGCCGGGCCGGTAGTAGACCCCGCTGTGGATGACCCCGCTGTTGCGTCCCGTCTGGTGCCGGGCGGGGCCGGCCTCCTTCTCCAGCACCGTCACCCGGGTGCCCGGGGCGGCACGCGTGATCGCGTACGCCGTCGACAACCCGACGATGCCGCCGCCGACCACCAGCACGTCGCAGTCATAAGCGATCTCATGCCGCACCTGCACCACCTCCGCCTCCGATAGTGCACTGCGCCACTGACATCGTGTTCAAACTGCCTCGCGTCGCATTATGCGGGTGCCATCAGCAACGGCCGAGCCCGCTCCCGCAGCTCCACCACCCGCGGCTCGTCCCCGTACGGCTCCAGACGGTGCAGGAGGTCCTTCACGTACTCGGTGGTGCGGGCCGAGGAGATGCGCCCCGCGACCTCCACCGCCCGCACGCCCTGCTCGCACGCCGCGTCGAGGTTGCCCGACTCGAGCTCGGCGACCGCCGAGACGACCAGCCGCAGCCCGTGCGACCGTACGAACTCCTCCGTCGGCTGGGAGAGGGCCTGCTCCGTGAAGCGCCGCACCTGCCGGGGCGCCTTCAGGTCCCGGTAGCACTCGGCGGCGTCCGCGGCGAACCGGTCGTAGGAGTAGAAGCCGAGCCAGGACGGGTCGTTGTCGCCCTCCCGGGACCGCTCCAGCCAGCCCTCGGCGGCCTTGAGCGCGGCCCCGGCGGCCTGCGCGTCACCCGCGCGTGCGTGCGCGCGTGCCTCGACCAGCCGGAAGAAGCTCATGGTGCGGGCGGTGGCCAGTCCCCGGTTGCGCTCCAGGGCGGCCTGCGCGAGATCGACGCCCTCGTCGCCGAAGCCCCGGTACGTGGCCTGCAGCGACATCGACGCCAGCACATAGCCGCCGAGCGGCACGTCGGCCGCCGCGCGCGCGAGCCGCAGCGCCTGGATGTAGTACCGCTGCGCGGCCTCCTGCTGCCCGGTGTCGAAGGCCATCCACCCGGCGAGCCGGGTCAGCTCGGCGCTCGCCCCGAACAGGGCGCGCCCGACCTCGTCCGAGTACGAGCCCAGCAGCAGCGGCGCCGCCTCCACCCGTAAACACTCGGGCACCATCGACGAACGCCAGTCGCCGCCTCCGTACTTGGAGTCCCAGCGCCTGGCGTCCTCGGCGGCCTCCCGCAGCTTCTGCACGTCGCTGTGGCCGACTTTGAGCGGTGCGCCCGAGCCCTCCGCGGAGTTCGCCTCGCGCGCCACCGACGAGTCGGCCGGGGTTATCAGCCACCGTGAGGCGGGCGTCGCGTACGCGCTTACTGCGAACGATCCGGCCAGCGACTGCCAGATGCCCCCGGAGCCGGCCCGGCGCCCGGCGAGGTCGAGTCGGTACAGCTCCGTCGCCGAGCGCACCGCCTGTCCCACGTCCCTGGGGAAGGCGAGGCCCACTTCGGGTGCGGGATCCGCGTCCGCCAGACCGATCTCGTGGAGCGGTACCGGGCGGCCGAGCTTCTGGCCGATCGCGGCGGCGATGAGGTGCGGCGCGGCGCCCTGCGGCACCATGCCCTTCGACACCCAGCGTGCCACCGAGGTCTTGTCGTAGCGAAGAGTCAGTCCTCGCTGGGCGCCAAGGTCGTTGACGCGCCGGGCGAGACCTGCGTTGCTGATTCCCGCGAGGGCGAGAACGGCGCCGAGCTTTTCGTTCGGCCCGCGTTGCTCCCTGGACATTGCGCCACCCCTCGACACAGACGGCTGCCGCGTTGGCATAACCACGCGGCATTCGTAAACCCAGCGTAGTTCGCCGCATCCCAAGCGTTAAGGGGCATTGTTCCGGATGGCGGGATTGTGGTCCGTACTGAAGTGCGGGTCCGATACGCGCAGTTGCGTCGTGCTACCGCCGTGTGGCCGTGCGCCCGTCCGTGCGCTCTTCTCCGGCCATCGGGGGAGCGCTTCCATGGATGCTGCGTGGGTCGGCCCGCTGTACTGGATCCAGTGGGCTGGGGGACACCGCCGCCTACATCCCCGCGGGCGGCGGACCGGTCCGGGAGGTGAATCCCACCTCCCGGGCTGCGCACCTGACATGGCGGTGCGCAGAGCATGTACGGAGCGTGTGCACACCTGTCCCCGCGTCCCGGATTTGGCCGAAAATCGACCCCGCCTTCCTTCCCGAATTACGGCTCCCACCACGGTACTTGAGGGCGCGAACGGCGTTTTCAGGGAGCGTTTCGGGGGCGCATTCGCGTCGCAGACACCTTCTTCCGCCTGGGTGTTGACGGCTTCGGGATCTCCCCGCAAGGGTGAGCGCCCCGGCGCGTTCCGGGGGTCATAAGCGGCTCCACCGCCCCGCCGGCACGCGTTCTTCATGGCAGCATGGTGAACCGGTTCGTGCGGTGCACTGGTTGTCCACAGCCTGTGGAGGCGTCGATGCGGTGGTTGGTGGGATGGAGCAGCACCGCCGCGGTGGCCGCCGGGATCGGTTCCGCGGGGGCCACCGGATTCGACGGCGAGACCGTGCACCCGGTGGGCTCCCAACTCCTGTGGGGCGACCCCGACCCGCTGTGGGCGGTCGGCGACTGGCGCCCCGACGAGGTGCGCGTGGTGCGGGCCGACCCACAGACCCGGATCGCGGTCCTGGGCACCTGCGGAGCATCCGACGAGGAACTGAGGGTCGGTCTGTTCGCCGCGCGCGGGGGCGCGTTGCGGCATCTGACGGCCTGGCCGGGCAGCTACACCGCCATCGTCCAGGTCGGCCGCCGCCTCACCGTCTGCGGCGATCTGGCCGGCGCGCGCCCGGTGTTCTACACCCCCTGGGCCGGCGGCACGGCGTACGCGACCGCGGCCCTGCCGCTCGCCGACCTCATCGAGGCCAACCTCGACTTCGGCCACCTCGCCGCCCTGCTCGCCGCCCCCGACGTGCCGGCGGCCCTGGACGACTCCACCCCCTACGACGGCGTACGGCGCATTCCGCCGGGGCACGCGCTCATCCTGCGCGCCGGGGCGCGCGAGATCGCCGGCTACGAGCCGGTCGCCTCCCTCGCCGTGGCGGCGCCCACCGCCGACCCCGACAGCGCGGTGGACGCGGTGCGCGACGCGCTGGTGGAGGCGGTACGCGCGCGTCTGTCGGCCCCGCGGCACGTCCCGGGCGTCGACATGGACCCCGGCCCCGTCCCCGGCATGGGGCCCGCCGAACGCCGTGCCGCGCGCGGGATGCCGGTCGCGGGCATCGGCGCCGACCTCTCCGGCGGCCCCGCGTCGGGCACCCTCGCACTCCTGGCCGCCGGACTGCCGGGCATGCCGGGCACGGTCCTCGGCCACGGCACGGGCGCGGGCGAGCGCCTGCTGGCGGTGACCTTCAACGACCTGGTGGTGGGCGGCCGCGAGGCGGAGGTGGAACGGGCGGGCACCCTGGCGGCCAACCCGCGCCTGCACCACGTGGTGGTGACCGGCGGCGAGGACACCCTGCCGTACGCCGACCTGGACGGCCCGCTGACCGACGAGCCGGGCCAGTCCCTGGTCACGGCCGCCCGCCACCGCGCCCGCCTCGCCGCTGGCAGCGCGGACCACTTCACCGGCTACGGCGCCCGCCAGGTCCTCGACGCCCACCCCGCCCGGCTGGCCGACCTCCTGATGGACCGCAAACGCCGCCACCTGGTACGTCCGGTCGCCGCCCTCGCCAAGGCGGACGGCTCCGTGATGGTCCCCGCGCGCGTGTACGGCGCCGCGCGGAGACTCGCACGTACGCCGTACCGGGCGGGCCTCGAACTGCTCGCCGAACGCCTCCTCCAGCGCCGTTTCGACGAACCCGGAGGTGCCGTCGGAGCCTCCCTGGCCGCCCTCACCTGGGCCAGACCAGGCCCCGCCGCTCGCTGGCTGACCGGCGAGGCGCTCGCTGAAGTATCGGTTCGCCTGCAGGCGGCCACGAACCGCTCCGGGATGGGCCCGGGCCAACGTCCCGGCGACCACCGCGCGCGTGCCGCCCTCGCCCGCCAGGCTGCGGACCTCCGCGTCCTCGAACAGGCGGCCGAGATCCGCTCCCAGCGGCTGCACGCCCCGTTCCTCGACAACCAGGTCGTCCGCGCCTGCCGCACCCTCCCGGAGGCCCTGCGCGTCCAGCCCGGCGCCCGCGCGGACATCCTCCGAACGGTCCTGGAGGGCGCCGGCGTACGGGATCTCCCGCCCGGCTGGGGCGCCCCGTCCCACGCGTCTGCGGCGGTCGCCGCCCGTACCGGCCTGAGAGTCGCCGCGGACTCCCTGATGACCCTCTTCGGCACGCCCCTGCTGGCGGAGGCGGGCCTGGTCGAGGCAAGGGTGGTCCGCAAGGCCCTGCGCGCGGCGGCGCAGGGCGAGCCCCTGCCCCTGGACGGCCTCGCCGACCTGGTCTCCCTCGAACTCTGGCTCCGCCGCCTCCTGGCCCGCCGAGGCACCTGCTGGACAGGCACCCCGGCCCGCCAACGAGCGGTCCCGGCAGGCATCACCCCGAAACGCGGTGCACTGGCTTCGGGCGGGGGAGCGGGCGTGGCGTGAGGGGCCACTGCCTCTGAAGGGCGGGTTTTTGTGCCTTCGGCCCGTCCGGCGTTTGGGGCGGGTTGTTGTGTCTTGGGCCGGTCCGGTGTTTGGGGCGGTTTGGTGTGTCTTCAGCCCGTCCGGCGTTTGAGGACGAGGCCCGAAGGGCGGAGGTGCAGGGGGCGGAGCCCCCGGAGTGGGGTCGAAGGGGCGGCAGCCCCTGGGGATGGGACGGGTAGGGGCGGCGGGGCGAGACCCATGACCCGCGCCCACCCACCCGCACCCACCCACCCGCACCCCCCCACCCACGCTCACCCACCCGCACCCCCCACCCACGCTCACCCACGGCCCGACACCCCGAAACACGATGCCCCACCGACGTCTCCCAGCGACAATGACCCGGTGCGGTACAGAATCCTGGGCGTCACCGAGGCAGCAGACGACCACGGCACCGCCATACCCATCCCCGGCCCCCGCCTGCGCACGCTCCTCGCCACCCTCGCCCTGCGCCCCACCCGCGTCACACCCCCCACCACCCTGATCGACGAGATCTGGACGGACGACCCGCCCCAGGACGCCCCCGCCGCCCTCCAGGCCCTGATCGGCCGCCTCCGCCGCACCCTCGGCAAGGACGCCATCACCTCCACCCCCGGCGGCTACCGCCTCGCCGCGACCGAGGACGACGTCGACCTGTACGTCTTCGAGCGCCTGGTCCACGAGGGCACGGCGGCCCTGACGGCCGACGACGCCGCACACGCGGCCCGCGTCCTGACCGAGGCCCTCGCCCTGTGGCGCGGCCCCGCCCTCGCCGACCTCCCGGACCGCACCGCCGCCACCCGCGCCGACGCCCTGCACCTGGAGGCCACGCGCGCGCGTATCGACGCGGACCTGCGACTGGGCCGCGCCCACACCGTCGTACCGCGTCTGACGGAACTGACGACGGCCCACCCGTACGACGAGCCCCTGCACGCCCTCCTCATCCGCGCCCTGCGTGACACGGGCCGCGGAGCGGACGCCCTCGCCGCGTACGAGACGGCCCGCCGCGCCCTGTCCGGAGGCCTGGGCACCGACCCGGGCCCACAACTGCGAGCGCTGCACGCCGAACTGCTCACCGAGCCACCCGGCCCGACACCGCCCTCCCAACCCACCGAAGCCTCTCGGCTCGCCGAAGATCGCAACGCCGACAACGCCCGTCCAGCGCAAGACTCCCGCCCCCAAGCCGCTGGATCCGCCGAAAGCTTCCTCCTCCAGTCCTCCTCCGACTTCTCCATGCCCTCTGAGCCCTCCCTCCCTCAAGCCCCCGGTCTCACGGACCAGCCCAACTCCCACCCCCAACCCCCCACCCGCACCGGCAACCTTCGTCCGCGGCTTACCTCTTTCGTGGGGCGGGAACCAGAGCTCGACGCCATCCGTTCCGAATTGCACAGGGCCAGACTGGTCACCCTCACCGGACCGGGCGGCTCCGGAAAGACCCGCCTCGCCGAGGAAGCCGCCGCCGGGCTCCCGCAGGCCTGGCTGGTCGAACTGGCACCGCTCGACCGGCCGGAGGCGGTGCCGGGCGCGGTGGTCAGCGCGCTCGGTCTGCGCGAGACCGTGCTGATGACCACCGAGCTGACGGCCCCGCAGGACGACCCGGTCGCCCTGCTCGTCGAGCACTGCGCCCCGCGCAGCCAGCTCCTGATCCTTGACAACTGCGAACATGTCATCGAAGCGGTGGCCGCCCTCGCCGAGACCCTGCTCACCCGCTGCCCCGGGCTCACGATCCTCGCCACCAGCCGTGAACCCCTGGGCGTTCCCGGCGAGTCGGTGCGCCCGGTCGAACCCCTCGTCCCCGACCAGGCCCACCGCCTCTTCGAGGAGCGCGCGTCCGCCGTCCGCCCCGACGCGGCGGCCGTGCTCCGCGACCGCGAGGCCGTCCAGGAGATCTGTCGCCGCCTGGACGGGCTGCCGCTCGCCATCGAGCTGGCCGCGGCCCGGCTGAGGCTGCTCACCCCGAGGCAGATCGCCGACCGCCTCGACGACCGCTTCCGCCTCCTGACCTCCGGAAGCCGCACGGTCCTGCCCCGCCAGCAGACCCTGCGCGCGGTCGTGGACTGGTCCTGGGAGCTGCTCGACGAGCGGGAGCGCACGGTCCTGCGTGAGGTCTCCGTCTTCGCCGGCGGCTGGGACCTCACCGCGGCGGAGGCCGTCTGCACGGGTCCCGCGGCCGACCTCGTGGGGGCGCTCGTCGACAAGTCCCTGATCGTGGCCACCCCGTACGAGACGCCGTACGAGGAGGGCGGCTGCGGCACCATGCGCTACCGCATGCTGGAGACCATCCACGAGTACGCCGTCGAGCGCGCCGCCGAGGTCCCCGAGCTACGCGCGGAGGCCGAACGGCGGCACCGCGCGTGGGTGCGGGCGCTGGTGGCGGAGGCGGAGCCGCGTCTGCGTTCGGCCGACCAACTCCCGTGGATCCACCGTCTGGAGACCGAGCTGGACAACATCCGGGCGGCTCTCGACCGTGCCCTCGACGAGGGGGCCGAGGAGGAGGCCGGTGCCCTGGCCCTGGACATGGGCTGGTTCTGGTGGCTGCGCAACTACCGCCAGGAGGGCATGGCCTGGGTGGACCACACCCTGCGCCTGGGCGTCACCCTGGACGGCCATCCCGCCCCGACCACCCCCGACACGCACCGGCCGGCTGCCCCGGACACCACTTCCACGAGCACCCCCGACCCCATCGACGCCTTCCTCGACGCCCCGGACGGGGAGCGGCACCACCCCCGGCACACCCTCCGGATGAACCTCCGCATGCTGCACCTGTTCCTCAGGGCGGACACCGAGCGGTTCGAGGACCGGCTGGACGAGCGGCTGCGGAGCTACGTCGCCCGGCTGCGGGACTTCTACGCGCCGGGCGGTCCGGAAGCGGCCCGTATGCCGGGGTTGGTGTGGCCGCTCGCCACGTACGTCCTCGACGGCTCGGTGGACGTACGCGGCGCCATGGAGACCGCGGTCGCCAACAGCCGCAGATACGGCGACGACTGGGCGATCGGTGTCGTCCTGATGTTCCGCACCCACATGGCCGTCGACTCGCCGGGCGGCATGAAGGGCGTCGACGAGGACCTCGCGGAGCTGAGGGTGCTCAGCCGACGGGTCGGCGACCGCTGGATGCGGGCCCAGGTGTGCAGCGCGTCCGCCGAGGCGGCCATGGCCCGCAGCCGGCACACGGAGGCCAAGGCCGAGTACGAGGAGGCGCTGAGGCTGGCGTACGAGGTCGGCGCCTACGCCGAGACGCCGTTCCTGCTGGCCCGGCTGGCCGAGATCGCCTACCGCGCGGGTGACCGCCAGTCGGCGAGCCGGCTGTTGGACGAGGCGAGCGAGGCCGCCGAGCAGCACGCCGTCGTCGACTCGGCGGCGTTCGTCCTGCTGACGCGCGCCCAGATGGCGCTGGACGAGAAGGACACGGCACGGGCGCGGCAGCTGTGGGAGGAGGCCCGTGTGGAGACCGGCCGGGGCACGCCACCGCCGCAGTTCCTGGTGATGCTGATGGCCGTGGACGCGGGCGTGACGGCCGCCGAGTCGGGTCCGGCGCACGGGTTGCCGAAGCTCATCGCGGCCGTGCGTGAGGCGGTGGAGAAGCGCTGCGCCGACATGATCGTGGCGACCCTGCTGGACGGCACCGCGGGGCTGCTGGCCGAACTCGGCGACCACACGCGCGTGGTCCGACTGCTGGCCCTTGCTGACACCTGGCGCGACGGCCAGCCGCGCCTGATGCCGGAAGGAGCCCGGGCCGAGGCCGCCGGAGAGGCCGCCCGTACCGCGCTGGGCGCCGATCGCTACGAGAGGGAGTACACGCGAGGCGCGGCGCTCACCCCCGACGCCCTGTTCGCCGAGTTCACGGAGACGCTGCGCCTCCACCCCGCCCCCTGAGCGGCCGGACTACGAGCAGGTGAACCTCGACTCCGCCCAGTCGGCGAGCGTCAGCGAGTCGAAGGACGTGTCGGGCTCGACGACCAGCCGTACCGTCCTGCGCCCGCTCAGGCTCACATGCACCGGGACCGCCTGGTCGCCGCCCTCGACCAGGCCGGACTTCCACAGCCGTACGCCGTCGGCGTAGACGGAGAAGCGGACCTTGCCGAGACCCAGGGTGGTGTCGTCGATGCCGACGAAGGCGTCGTAGGCGGTGCAGCTCCGGTTGAGGTCGATGGTGACTGAGGAGGCGCCGTGCACGGTGACGCCGTGCGCGTACCGCTTGTCGGCGATCGAGAGGCCGTAGCGCTGCCACACCCAGCTGCTCTGCCCGAGCCGCATCTCGGGCTGGGTGCCGTCGCCGGTGAGGTCGTACGACAGCTCGCTCCACTCGTAGACGGCGGGAGCGGGCGGGGGAGTCGGGGCCAGGGTGGGGGTGGGCGTCGGCCTCGGGCTCGGCTTCGGCCGCTGTGAGGGCGGGGGAGTGGCTGTCGGCGCGGCGGTCGGGGTGGGCTTCGGGCGGGGCGGCGCGGGGGTATGGGTGGGCGCCGGGGTGGAGGCGGCCGCCACGGGGACGATCGCCGGGGGGTTCGGTGCGGGCTGCTTCTTCGAGGGCGCGGACGTCGGCGACTCGGGCCGTACGACCGGTGAGGAGACCGGCGGTTTGGCGTCCGGCTTCCTGGCGGGGCTGTGGCTCCCGGCCAGCGCGAGCACCACCGCCACGCCCGCCACGGCGACGACACCGGCGGCGATGCCGGCCTTCACGGGCGCGCCCAGTCCCTCGGAGGCCGCCGCACCCCCACCGGCGCCGGCCCCGCCGGACGAACCGCCGCCCGCGGCAGCGGCCGCACCCGCGGCCCCCGCCGCCCCGGCGCCGGCCCCACCGGCGATGAGCCCGAGCGCCTTGGCGTACCCGGCGGCGCCGAACCAGCCGATGACCGCGACCGGTACGACGGCGGGGATGCCGCTGGCGACTTCCTTGATCTGGCCCGCGGCCAGGCGGCACTTGGCGCACTCCTCGAGGTGCTGGCGCAAGCCTCGCTCGGCACGGGTGCGCAGGCCGCCGCGCGCGTAGGCGCCGAGCCGGTCGGCGTAGCGGGCGCACTCCTCGTCGCCGACTAGGGCGGCGCTGACGTGGGCCTGCAGATAGGCCTGCCTGAGGCCCTCACGGGCGCGGCTGGCGAGCACGCGTGTGCCGTTGGCGTCGAGGCCGAAGAGAGTGGCGACCTCGCTCGGCGACTCGTCCTCGACCTCGGTGTGCCACAGCACGGCCTGCCAGCGTTCGGGCAGCGACCGGAAGGCACGCATCGCCAGGGACTGCTCGGCCTCGTGCATGGCGCGGACATCGGCACCGAGGTCGAGGCCCGCGCCGAAGGAGCCCAGGGACGCGGCGTCGTCGGAGACCTCGGGGGAACGGGCGGCCTGCGCGGCGAACACCGCGAAGTCGTCGACGAGTTGCTCCCGCCTGGCGGACTTCGTCCAGGAGGCGGCGACGCGCCGGACGGTGGTGAGCAGATAGGCGCGTACCGCGTGTTCGGGACCGTGGCCGCGGCGTACGGCCTGGAGCATGCGGGCGAAGACCTCGGCGGTGAGGTCGTCGGCGGTGTGGGCGTCCCGGCAGCAGGTGCGGGCGTAACGGCGCACGGCGTCGGCGTGGCGCCGGTACAGCGCCTCGTACGCGGTGTCGTCGCCCGAGCGCATCCGCTCGATCAGATCGGCGTCCGACGGCGGCAGGCTCCTCGGCGACGGCGGTACCGCGCCGTCCTCGCGCCGGTCGCGCTGGGCGGGCACGCTGCCCTCGACGGGCTCACCGGCCTGGGCCGGGATGGAGGGCCGACCGCCCTGACTCGGCACCTGCGGCGAACCACCGGCCTCCGGGTCACCGTCCCCCGGTGACCCGTCCCGCCCGTCAACACTCATCGCGGAATGCCCCCGCCGCCAGCCCTATCCGTCCCGCACACCGGGTCAGAGTGCCACATTGGCTTTTGTTCAGGCCCCCGGAGTACACCGCATCCACTCGTCCGGGGGGTTTTCCCACCCCCGGTACTAGCCCTCACCCAAACGGGGAAGCCTCAACCGATCCCCAGGGGAAGCCGCACAGCGGTGCGGGTGGGAACGCACCACCGGCCGAAGGCCGGGCGCATCCCCACCCGCGGACAGCATCGGCATCAAGCGGGCCGCGACCGCAGCCCCTCCAGCAGGATGTCCAGCAACCGCGCGGACGCCGCCGCCTGCTGCGCAGCGTCCGGCAGCGAGGGCGCCGCCGTGGCGATCACCAGCAGCACGTCCGACACGGACACGTCGGCGCGCAGTTCACCCGCCGCCCGGGCCCGCTCCACCAGCTGCCCCACGACCTCGAGCAGCGCCGCGGCCCCCGTGTCGTCCTCGGAGACCAGCCGCAGCTCACCGGCGCCGACCCCGGCACCCCCGACACCCGGCCCCCGCTGCTGCGGCACCCGGGCCTCGTCGAACACGGAAGCGTCCCGCTCGTCGGCGACGCCGACCCGCAGCACCTGCGGCGGCAGCAACCGCCCCGCTCCCGACGCCACCGACGTCCGCAGGAACCGCGACAGCGCGGACCACGGCTCGTCCTCCTGCCCGAGCGCCGCCCGGGCCTGGTCGGTCAGCCGCGAGGTCTCCTCCTCGGCTATCCGCCGCACCAGTACGTCCTTGCTCGGGAACCGCCGGTACACGGTCCCCACACCCACCCGCGCCCGCCGCGCCACGTCCTCCATCGGCGCGCCGTACCCCAGCTCGCCGAAGACCTCGCGCGCCGCACGCAGTACGTGCTCCAGATTGCGCTGAGCGTCCACGCGCAGCGGCGTCGTACGCGGCCCGTCCCCGCGTCCGTTGCCCGCCGCCGCGCTCACCATGCCGCCCGCTGCGAGCGCGGACGACCAATGAGAGTCCTGAACATGCATAACGTTCCCCCGGTAATGACGTCTCCCCCCGGAGACTCTCCCCGCCATCGGAAAAGGCGGAGCGTGCGGGGAAGCCGGGATCACCGGTCCGCCCGTCGCGGACTTCGGATCCGATGAAGCGCTTCCCCCTACACCCCGTCGACACACGAACATAGTTGAGAGGGGGTCAATTCAGAAGGGGCAGGTTCCGCACGGAGCGCCCCCCGATCGGACCACGGGTGGTATAAGTCCCGATTGCACCCCCTGGCGCTCCCCGGCGCACACCCACTGACCTGCGCTCCTCCTCACTACTTGGGCAATTCGGCCAACTCCGGAGATCCCCGACCTGCGGTCACACAAATTGTCGAGGCTGTGGACAAACTCAAGCGCTGGGTGCGTCATGGGATGGTGAAGGAACGTGCGCGCATTCTCGTTGTCGGCGGCGGCTACGTCGGGATGTACACGGCCCTGCGCCTGCAGCGGAAGCTGAAACGGGAACTGGGGCGGGGCGATGTCGAGATCACGGTCGTGACCCCGGACCCGTACATGACCTATCAGCCGTTCCTGCCCGAGGCGGCGGCCGGCGCCATTTCCCCGCGCCATGTCGTCGTACCGCTGCGCCGGGTGCTCGACCACTGCCATGTCGTCATCGGCGAGGTCCGTTCGATCGACCACGGCAAGCGCACCGCGACCCTCACCACCCTCGCCACGGAGGAGGAGGGAGCGGGCGCCGAACAGCTGTCGTACGACGAACTCGTGCTCGCGCCCGGTTCGATCTCGCGCACCCTGCCGATTCCCGGGCTCGCCGAGCACGGCATCGGTTTCAAGTCGGTCGAGGAGGCCATCGGCCTGCGCAACCACGTCATCGAGCAGATGGACATCGCCTCCTCCACCCGCGACCCGGCCATCCGCGACGCCGCGCTCACCTTCGTCTTCGTCGGCGGCGGCTTCGCCGGAGTGGAGGCGCTCGGCGAGCTGGAGGACATGGCCCGCTACACCACGCGCTACTACCACAACATCGAGGCCGAGGACATGAAGTGGATCCTCGTCGAGGCCTCGGACCGCATCCTGCCCGAGGTCGGCGAGGAGATGGGCCGCTACACGGTCACCGAACTGCGCCGCCGCAACATCGACGTACGGCTGAACACCCGCCTGGAGTCCTGCACCGACCGGGTCGCCGTGCTCAGCGACGGGGCCCGCTTCCCGACCCGCACGCTGGTGTGGACGGCCGGCGTCAAACCGCACCCCGTCCTCGCCGCGACCGACCTCCCGCTCACCGTACGGGGTCGGCTGAAATGCACCCCCCAGCTGACGATCGACGGCGTCACGCACGCGTGGGCGGCCGGAGACGCCGCATCCGTCCCCGACGTCACCGCCGAGCAGCCGGGCGCGGAGACGGCCCCCAACGCCCAGCACGCGGTCCGCCAGGCCCGGGTCCTCGGCGACAACATCGCGCACGCGCTGCGCGGCGAGGACCTGGAGACGTACTCCCACAAGTACGTCGGCTCTGTCGCCTCGCTCGGTCTGCACAAGGGTGTCGCGCATGTCTACGGGCGCAAACTGAAGGGCTACCCTGCGTGGTTCATGCACCGCGTCTACCACCTGAGCAGGGTGCCCACCTTCAACCGCAAGGCCCGTGTCCTGGCCGAATGGACCCTCTCGGGCCTCTTCAAGCGGGAGATCGTCTCGCTCGGTTCACTCGAACATCCCCGTGCGGAGTTCGAACTCGCGGCCGGTGGAAAGCCTCCTACCGACCCGACGACCGACCCGAAGGGGTCGTCCTGACCGGACCCAGGAACTCCACCGACCGGGTGGGCGTCTGACGGATGTCGCTCCGGTAGGCCACACTGCCAGACTGATCCCCGCCATCCGGGCGAGCGGCAGCCCGCCCCCATCGAACTCCGCTCCCTTCGAACTCCGCTCCCTTCGAACCCCGCCCCTTCGTATCCCCGCCCCTTCGTATTCCCCGCCCCCTTCGAACCCCAGAGGCTTTCCCCACCGTGCTGCATCCCGGGGGCGTCATCCCCCAGCCCTCCGGCCAGTCCCGGAGCCGGCCGCAGACGCCGAAGACGACGACACGAGGCAAGGATTCGTGAACTTCACGCGCTGGAGCGCCCGGCTCCCCGGAACGCAGCGCCGCGCCGCAGCGCGGACCGACCAGGTGGCCCTTCCCGACCGGCAGCCCGAGCAGCCCGGCTCCGTCCCCGCGGCCCGCGCCGAACAACTCACCGACGCCACCCGCCCCGTGCCGGCCGTCGACGAACTCCCCGTCCGTGAGGTCCTCGACCGCGTCCCGGCCCTCGTCGCCCTGGTCCACGGCCCCGACCACCGCGTCGCCTACGTCAACGACGCCTACGTCGCCGCGTTCGGCCCGCGCCCGCTCGGCCAACCCACCCGCGAGGCCCTGCCCGAACTCGACGAACTGGGCCTGCTGCCCCTGCTCGACCAGGTCCAGCGCAGCGGCAGACCCCGCACCCTGAAGTCCCGCAAGGCCCCCGACGGCCGCTCCTACACCTTCAGCTGCACCCCGGTCACCGAAGGGGGGTCCCCCGACGGCCACGGCGTACTCGTCTTCGCCACCGACGTCACCGACCACGCCGAGGCCGCCGAGCGCCTGCGCGCGAGCGAACGCCGCCAGCGCGAGACCGCGGTCACCCTCCAGCGCTCCCTCCTCCCGCAGGAGCTCGAACAGCCGGACGACCTGCGCATCGCCGCCACCTACCAGCCCGGCGGCACGGAGGCCGCGGTCGGCGGCGACTGGTACGACGTCATCACCCTCGGCGGCGGCCGTACGGCCCTGGTCATCGGCGACGTCATGGGCCGGGGGGTGCGCGCGGCCGCCGTCATGGGCCAGCTGCGCACGGCCGTCCGCGCCTACGCCCGCCTCGACCTGCCTCCGCACGAGGTCCTCCAGCTGCTGGACGGGCTGGCGACGGAGATCGACGCCAACCAGATCGCCACCTGCGTCTACGCCATCCACGACCCGAACGAGGGCCGCCTGGTGTACGCCTCGGCCGGCCACCTCCCCATCCTCGTCCGCGACGAGAGCGGGGTGGTGCTGCGCGCCGACGAACCGACCGGCCCGCCCCTGGGCACCGGCGGCTGGATGCACGCCTCCGGCTCGATCCCGCTCGGCCCCGGCTCCACCGCGGTCCTCTACACCGACGGCCTGGTGGAGCGCCGCAACGAGGACCTGGACGAGGGCATCGCGGCCCTGGAGCGCGCCCTGGCCGGCGCGACCGGCACCCCCCAGGTGGTCTGCGACCGGCTGGTCCGCTCCGCGGGCGTGACGGCGGACCACGACGACGACGTGGCGGTCCTGGTCCTGCAGCACCCGGCCCGCACCGGCCCCGACGGCGAACTCTTCCGCAACGCCGCCCTGGAACTCCTCGGCGGCGTCGAAGCGGCTCCACGCGCGCGTGCCTTCGCCTCCGGCGTCCTCACCAGCTGGCGCTTCCCCGCCGACCTGCACGACCTCGGGGTCCTCGCCGCCAGCGAACTGGTCGCCAACTCCCTCCAGCACGGCATCCCGCCGATGCGGCTGCGGCTGCGCCGCACCGACCGCCGTCTGATCATCGAGGTCACGGACGGCGACGACCATCTCCCGCGCCGCCGCCGCGCGGAGCCGGGCGACGAGTCGGGGCGCGGGATCGCCATCGTGGCGACGATCGCCTCCAACTGGGGCTCCCGCCGCACACCGGGCGGCGGCAAGGCGGTGTGGTGCGAGTTCCTTCTGCCGAAAGGCGCGACCTGACAGGCGCGCGCACAAGCCCCGCGCGCGCCATCTAGGCGAACCCGCCTCCCGGTGCTAGTAGCTCCCCATGGCAGACGAACCGGGTTTCCAGCTCAGGGGCACCGCCCCCGAACGCTACGAGCAGTACCTCGCACCGATCATGACGCCCTTCGTGACGGCGCTGCTCGACGCCGTGGACCTGTGTCCCGGCGACACGGTCCTCGACCTGGCCTGCGGCACCGGCTTCGCGGCACGCGCGGCGGCCGCCCAGGTCGGTCCCGCGGGCCGCGTCCACGGCGCAGACGTCAACGAGGCCATGCTCAAGGTGGCCGTGGCCCACCATCCCCGCCACTACCCCGACATAGAGTTCACCGCCGCCCCCGCCGACGATCTCCCCTATCCCGACGCCACCTTCGACGCGGTCGTCTGCCAACAGGGCGCCCAGTTCTTCCCCGACCTGACCGCCGCCCTCAAGGAGACGGCCCGCGTCACCCGCCCCGAGGGCCGCTTCGCCGCCACCGTCTGGTCCCCGGCCGCCCTCACCAGCCCGTACTTCGCCGCCCAGCACGAGGTCATCGAGGAGTACGGCGGCCCGGACCCGGCGGCTTCCTTCGCCGCGGCCTTCGCCTGCACCCCCGACCACCTCACCACGGCCCTCCACACGGCCGGCTTCCACGACACCAAGACCCACGAGCTCACCTTCGGCATCAGCCTCCCCCCACTGGCCGAGTTCGCCCCCGGCCACCTCTCGGTCCTGCCCTGGGCCCAGCAGATCCTCGACACGGAGGGCGCGGAAGCCCTGACGGCCGCCGGCCAGGCCCTCACCGCCCGCCTCGCCGCCCACGCCACGACGACCTTCGCCTTCACGGCCACCCTGGCGACGGCGACCCGCTGAGCCGGCACACCAACCAGACCGGCACAGCAACCCAACCGGCACACCAACCGAACGGACACAGAAAGCGGCCGCCACCCGAAGGTGACGGCCGCTTTCCACACTGATCGCGGACTCACGCCTCCGCGACGGCCGGCTCCGCGGCGGCCCCACCCCGGGCCACCACCCGACTCCGACCGAGCCACGGCCGGTCCTGTACGGCGGTGAGCTGCCGCCCCAGCCGCAGCGCGAGGAAGGTGATCCCCAGCGAGAACAGCAGGAACGTCACGACGTACGGCATGGGCAGCGAGGCCCCCAGCGGCCCGCCCACCGCCGGCCCGACCGCCAGCGCGAGCTGCTTCACCAGCGCGAAAGCGGAGTTGTACTGCCCCGCCATCCCGCTGGGCGCGAGATCGGCGACCAGCGGAGCGACGGTCGGCGACAGCATCGCCTCACCGAGCCCGAACAGGGCGTACGTCGACACGAACGCGGCCGTCGCCATCTCCTGGCTGCCGTGTCCGAGCCCGGCGTATGCGGCGGCGAGCCACGCCACGGCCCAGATCAGCCCCACAGCGGCGATCACCCGCGACCGCCGCCGACGCTCGACGAACCGCAGTACGGCGAACTGCGCGACGACGATCATCAGCGTGTTGGCGGCCAGCGCGCTGCCGAGCGCGGACGTCGAGATACCGGCCGCCTCGACGCCGTACGCGCTCAGCCCCGACTCGAACTGCCCGTAGCAGGCGAAGAAGAGCACGAAGCCCAGCACGGACAGCTGCACCATGGCCCGGTTCCCGAGCAACTGCTTCCAGCCGCCCTTGCCCGACCGCGCGGGGGCGTCCTCCATGCGCGGTGCGCGCGGCACCCGCACGGTCGCCATCACTCCGACCAGCGTCAGGAACACCGCCGCCTCGATCGAGAACAGCAGGGTGAAGGAGTCGACGCGCGTAGAGTCAACAAGATGGCCGCCGATGAGCCCGCCGACACCCAGCCCCAGGTTCTGCAGGAAGAACTGCATGGCGAAAGCGCGGGACCGCGTGTCCGTGGTCGAGCAGTCCACGATCATCGTCGCCAGCGCCGGCTGCATCACGGCCTGCCCGGCACCGAGCGCCGCCGCCGACAGCAGTACGGCCGTCGCGCTGCCCGCCAGCCCCAGGCTCAGCGCTCCCAGAGCGGCGGTGACCAGGGCGGCGAGCAGGACCGGCAGCGGACCACGCCGGACGATGGCCCGCCCGGCGAACGGAAGCACGATCAGCGCGGCCACGGCGAAGACCGTAAGGACCAGCCCCGCGGTCATGGCTCCCAGCCCTCGCACCTGCGCCACATAGACGTACAGGTACGGGACGGTGAAGCCGAGCCCGAACGCGCTGAGTGCGTTGCCCACATGGATCCGGCGCATCGCTGCGCCCATCGCCCTGGTCACGTTCACCTCTCTCAGGTAGTTGAAGTTCCTCAGTACTTAGAACCGAAGACTTCGAAGATAAATTTCAAGGCTAAAGGCTACAGAGGCAAGGACTTCGAGGCAAAGCGACTGCGTGCGATACTGCGCACATGGCCGAGACCCCCGGCGTCACCGAGCCGACGCTCGACGAGCAGATCGCCGCGTATCAGCGGGAGTTCCGGGACCTCGACCCCCAGGTCGAGAAGATCGTCTCCGCCCTGGCCCGGCTCAACCGACGGATGAACGTCGCCTACGGCCGCCAGACCTCCGCGCTCGGCATCAGCAACGCCGAGTGGGAGGTCCTCAAGGCCCTCGTCCTCTCCGGCGCCCCCTACCGTCTGGGCCCCAGCGACCTCGCGAAGCGGCTCGGTCTGACGCCGGCCGCGATGACCCACCGGATCGACCGCATGGTCGGCGAGGGACTGGTGACCCGGGAGCGGGACGAGACCAACCGGGTCCGCGTCATCGTCGAACTGACCGGGGAGGGCAGGGAGAAGTGGCTCGAGGCGATGCGGCTGGCGACGGTCTTCGAGGAGGACCTGCTCCAGGACCTCTCCGCCGACGAGCGCGCTACTCTGGGAGACGTCCTCACTCGCCTCCTGCGCAGGGTGGAACACGCCCAGCCGGATGCAGGGGGACGCCTGCTCGACCTGGACTAAAAGATCTTGACATGGGGCACTTGACAGCCCCCTGCCGGATCCGTAAAGTTCTTCGGGTTGCCACGGGGCCGTAACGGTTCTGCGGTAGCACCTCCCGCCGCGGTAGCGGCACAAACCTTCAGCACGATCTCCCGAACGGGTTGATTTCGGCGCGCCCGAATTCAATTCGATTCGGAGCCCGGTAGCCCGATTGGGAATCGCCGAGCGAATCGGCTAAGGTTTGAGACGTCGGAACGGCCCAACGGCCGGGAAGACAACCCCCTCTGACGGGGAATCAGACACCGAAAGGGTCTGATAGAGTCGGAAACGCAAGACCGAAGGGAAGCGCCCGGAGGAAAGCC
>NZ_JBSFDB010000036.1:0-96897 GCF_053593695.1 Streptomyces sp. NPDC002144 | reverse complement strand
TTCCAGGGAGGTTCCGGCGCATGAAAATGCCTCCCTCCCGCGCCGTACGCGCAGGTGGGAGGCATGATCATGAAACCTACTTCTTCTTGCCCTGGTTCTTGACCGCCTCGATGGCTGCCGCCGCTGCCTCCGGGTCGAGGTACGTGCCGCCCGGGGTCAGGGGCTTGAAGTCGGTGTCGAGTTCGTAGGAGAGGGGGATGCCCGTCGGGATGTTCAGGCCGGCGATGTCCGCGTCCGAGATGCCGTCCAGGTGCTTGACCAGAGCGCGGAGGCTGTTGCCGTGGGCGGCGACCAGGACCGTGCGGCCGGCGAGGAGGTCGGGGACGATGCCGTCGTACCAGTACGGGAGCATGCGGATGACGACGTCCTTCAGGCACTCCGTGCGGGGGCGGAGCTCCGGCGGGATCGTCGCGTAACGGGGGTCGGCGGACTGGGAGAACTCCGCGCCGTCCTCGAGCGGCGGCGGCGGGGTGTCGTAGGAGCGGCGCCACAGCATGAACTGCTCCTCGCCGAACTCGGCGAGGGTCTGCGCCTTGTCCTTGCCCTGGAGGGCGCCGTAGTGGCGCTCGTTCAGGCGCCAGCTGCGGTGGACCGGGATCCAGTGGCGGTCGGCGGCCTCGAGGGCCAGCTGTGCCGTGCGGATCGCCCGCTTCTGGAGGGACGTGTGCACCACGTCGGGGAGAAGGTCGGCGTCCTTCAGAAGCTCGCCACCGCGGACTGCCTCCTTCTCGCCCTTCTCATTGAGGTTGACGTCCACCCAGCCGGTGAACAGGTTCTTCGCGTTCCACTCGCTCTCGCCGTGGCGGAGGAGGATCAGCTTGTACGGTGCGTCGGCCATGGGTCAGAGCGTAATCCACGGGTTCGTCCCGCCGTGTGGCTGCCCGAAGGCCGGACAGTTGACTGCATCTGTTAAATGAGTGGCCCGCGTCCGCCCGGTGTTCGTAAGTTGTCGTTACCGCCAGAGGCACTTACATCCGTGGGGGGATCCGCCATGCCCGTCGCCAGTCTGAGACGTGCCGCCCGTGAGACCGTCTCGGGACTCCCCCGCGAGTTCTGGTGGCTGTGGACCAGCACCCTCGTCAACCGGCTCGGCGCCTTCGTCGCCACCTTCATGGCGCTGTACCTGACGCTCGACCGCGGGTACTCCGCCTCCTACGCCGGACTGGTCGCCTCGCTGCACGGGCTCGGCGGGGTCGTCTCCTCGCTGGGCGGCGGAGTGATGGCCGACCGGCTCGGGCGGCGGCCCACCCTGCTCGTCGCCCAGTCCGCCACCGCCGCCTCCGTCGCGCTGCTCGGCTTCGTGCACGACCCGGTCGCCATCGCCGCCGTCGCCTTCCTCGTCGGCATGGCCTCCAACGCCTCCCGGCCCGCCGTGCAGGCGATGATGGCCGACATCGTGCGGTCCGAGGACCGGGTGCGGGCCTTCTCGCTGAACTACTGGGCCATCAACCTCGGCTTCGCCGTCTCCTCCATGGCCGCCGGGTTCATCGCCGAGTTCAGCTACCTCGCCGGGTTCCTGATCGAGGCCGGGATGACGGCCCTGTGCGCGGTGGTCGTGTTCCTGAAGCTGCCCGAGTCACGGCCCGAGCGGACGGCGCCCCAGAAGGCGGCCGAGGAGAGGATCGGCCTCGGGACCGTGCTGCGCGACGGTCGGTACATGGGGGTCGTCGGGCTGTCCTTCCTCGTCGCCCTCGTCTTCCAGCAGGGCTCGGTCGGACTGCCGGTCGCCATGGGCGAGGCCGGGTTCACCCCCGCCGACTACGGCCTCGCGATCGCCGTCAACGGCATCCTGATCGTCGCGCTGCAGATCCCGGTCACCCGGTTCATCCAGGACCGGGACCCGCGCCGGCTGCTCGTCGTCTCGTCGGTCCTCGCCGGGTACGGCTTCGGGCTCACCGCCTTCGCCGGGTCGGTCGGCGTCTTCGCGCTGACCGTGTGCGTGTGGACCCTGGGCGAGATGATCAACGCGCCGACGCAGACGGGGATCGTCGTACGGCTCTCTCCGGTGCACGGGCGCGGCCGCTACCAGGGCGTCTACACCCTGTCCTGGTCGCTCGCCGCGCTCGTCGCCCCGCTGATGTCCGGCCTGGTCATCGACCGGTTCGGAGCTGAATGGCTGTGGGGGCTGTGCGCGGCCGTCGGGACGGCGGCGGGGGTCGGGTACGGCGTGCTCATGCGGCGGATGCCGGAGGAGGCGGATGGCGAGGAGGAGCGGGCGGTGAGGGAGACTTCCGTGTCGGCCGCGGCGGAGGCGACCGTCCGCTGACCTCCCCTCGTCCCCCGGTGGAGACATGCGCCCTCGGTCGCCCGACTCCCGGTGGACGCACACGCCTCGGTCCCCCGGCCGCCGGTGGACACACGCGCCCTCAGTCCCCCAGCCCCGGCGGACACCCGCGCCCTCGGCCCCCCGACCCCCGGTGACCACACGCGAGCGAGCCCCCTGCCCGCACTTCTCCTGCGGCAAGGGGCTCGTGTCGTGTGCGGCCGTCAGAAGCTGACGTTCACGCCGACCTGGTGGGGCAGCGCGCCGAGGGCGCCGTCGACGGTGCCCAGGGCCGTCGCCTTGACCGAGTCCACCTCGGCCAGGATGCCCGCGCTGCTCAGGCTGGTGGAGCCGGCGGCGACGCCGATCTGCGGGCTCAGGCCTCCGGAGACGGCGTCGAGCTCGGCGTCGGAGATCTCGAGGGTCTGGACCTGGGGAGCGGAGTTCATGAGGGGACTGCCCTTCGCATGGATGTACCAGGGGGAAGCGGCCCGGCTGAGGGGGACAGACGACGGGCCGCGGTGCGCAGGATCAAATCACGGTGCGTGCCCGGCATCCAGTCGACCGACCTGCGGAGCGCGGCAGTTGGACCGGCCGGCGACCGAACCGTGAGGGGATGTACACGAATTGGGGCCGGGTTCTCCACGTGGAGGGCGGCACAGGGGATGGCCGGGGCGGCGTCACGGCCGCGCCCGACGGGACAACTCGCACCAACGCGCCCGTACCCCGCAGTGATTGCGCATGCCCTGTGCAGATTTGGTCCCTCTTCCCTCACGGATGCATCCGCGCCCCCTTGAGCACCTTGTCCACCGCGTTCTTCGGCCCGTACACCGCGAGCCCGACCAGATCCAGCTCCGCCGTACCGACGGCCCGTACGGCCGCCCGGTTGTCCCCGTCGTGGCCGGTCGCGAAGAGGTCGGAGGTGAACAGCGCCCGCGGGAGCGCCCGGGACAGGGCGCGCGCGTGGGCCGCCGTCAGGGTCTCCTTCGTGCCCTCGAAGACCAGGACCGGCTGGCGGAACATCGGCAGGTACTGCACGTCGTCCGCGTCCTCGTACGGTTCGCCGATCACCTCGGGGACCGTGCTGCCGAGGCCGCTGACCAGGAACGCGGTGACGTTCAGGCGCTGCCAGGTCTCCAGGTCCTCGCGCAGCAGGACGGCGATCTTGGTGTCGAACCGGATGGGTGTGTCGCTCATGCTCCGAGACTGCCGGTCGGCTCACGGCCCCGTCTTGTACGTTTTTTGCATGGCCACTCAGCGCTCCCGACCGGAGGTCTCCGCCTGGCGCCCCCGGGTGCGGGGCGTGGTGGAGGTCTTCCACGCGCACTTCACCGAGTACGCCTACCCCATGCACGTCCATGAGGCGTGGACGCTGCTCATCGTGGACGACGGGGCCGTACGGTACGACCTCGACCGGCACGAGCACGGCACCCCGCACGACACGGTCACCCTGCTGCCGCCGCACGTCCCGCACAACGGCTCGCCGGCCACCCCGCACGGCTTCCGCAAGCGGGTCGTCTACCTCGACGGCACCCGGCTCGGCGACGACCTCATCGGGGCCGCCGTCGACGGTCCCGACCTGCGCGATCCGGTGCTGCGCCGGCGGGTCGGGCAGCTGCACACCGCGCTCGGGCGGCCGGGCGAGGAGCTGGAGGCCGAGAGCCGGCTGACGCTGATCGGCGACCGACTGCGGGACCTGCTGCGGCCGGGGCAGGAGACGCGGCCCTCGCGTCCCGACCCCGTCCTCGCGCGCCGGCTGCGCGAGCTCCTCGACGAGCACGTCGTCGACGGGCTCGGTCTCGACGCCGCCGCGGAGCTCCTGCACGCCCATCCCGCCCATCTGGTACGGGCGTTCAGCACCGCCTACGGCATCGCCCCGCACCAGTACCTCACCTCCCGCCGCGTCGACCGGGCCCGCCGCCTCCTGCTGGACGGGCGGGCGCCGGGCGAGGTGGCGTCGGCGACGGGCTTCTTCGACCAGTCCCATCTGACGCGCCACTTCGGGAAGTTGGTGGGGGTGACGCCGGGGCGCTACCGGATCGCCGCGCGCTGAGCCTCGTGCAGGTTGCGCGGTCGTACGACGTCCGTGGTGCCGTAGAGCTCCAGCCGGGAGTGCAGGTCCCCGGTGAAGTCCGGTACGTCGATCTGGTCGGACTCGGTGACGGTGTTGAGGCCGACCGTCGCGGAGTACGGTGCCAGGCCGTCGAGCTTCATCAGACCCGCGCGGCCATTGGTGACCCGGACGTTCCAGTGGGTGAACCGGGCGCCGAAGAGCGGTCCCGCGTTCGCGTCGCCGCCGTGGCGGCCGTTGTTGTTGACGGTGATGTCGGTGCGGACGTTGGCGAACGGCAGGCCGCGGTGGGAGTCGAAGGTGCCCATCTGCATGTCCCCGCGCGACCACACGTTGTACGAGGACAGGCCCTCGACGTTGATGCCGTGCAGTTGGGTGTCGGCCCGGGCCGGGACCGTGCGCTGCTCGATGGTGAAGTCCTCGATCAGGTTGTCGTGCGAACCCTCACGGCAGAAGTACGGGTGGTGTTCGCCCCGGCCGCCCACGCGCGTGCGGCGCAGGGTGCAGGAGGAGGCGGCGACCAGGCCGAAGCCGTTGTCGACGTTGCGGACGGTCACGTCTTCCACCCAGCAGTCGTACGCACACTGCAGGACGACCCCGTTGTAGCCCTTGTCGAGGAGGTGCGGGGACTGGGGTGTCTCCATCACCTCCAGGGTCAGGCCCTCGACGCCGGAGCCGGTCAACTCCCGGACGTGTGTGGTGAACTCGGCGTTCCATTCGGGGCGCAGGTCCAGCGGCAGGGGGCGTTCGAGGGTGACTCTGCGGCCTCGGACGCGGGCGATGCGGACCGGCCATTCGTAGGGGACGTACGACAGGAGCTTGGTCTTGTCCTCCCAGTAGTACGCCGCCGGACCGGGGCCGCCGCCCGACATGTGCTGGAGCAGGGTGTGGGTGGCGTCGTCGGAGATGCGCAGGAGGACCAGGGCGCCGGGGCGGAGGTGCGAGGGGTCGGCGACGGTGACCGTCCAGTCGCCCTGGCGGGCGGGTTCGACGGGGGTCAGGGGCCGCCACTCGTCCCGTTTGTTGCCGGTCCAGCCCTCGAAGGGCCAGGCCTGGGCCTTGATCGCGGCCACCAGGGAGTCCCAACGGGCCTTCGGGGCCAGCCAGATGAGGCCGCCCGCCCAGGACCAGGCCGACTTGGTGCCGCCGTAGCGGGAGCCGTACACGCCGATCAGTTCGGTGAGGTTCTTGGTGGCGTAGAGCGTGGTGCGGTCGCTTCCGGCGCCGCGCAGCACGACGTTGTCGTGGCCGATCTGGATCAGGCCGTCGATGCGGAAGGTGCCGGGCGGGATGGAGACCGTGCCACCGCCGGCCCGTCCGGCGGCGGCGATGGCACGGTTGATCGCGGGGGCGCAGTCGGTCGTTCCGTCCGCCACGGCGCCGTAGCGGCGGACGTCGAGGACGGCGGGGCGGTGCGGGAAGTGCGCCGCCCCGCCTCGGTATCCGGCCCTTCCGATGTACGGGATCTGCGGGTGGGTGAAAGGGGTGCGGACGAACTCCCGCCAGAGGGTGGGGACTTCGCCGGGAACATGGCCGACGGTCGGCCGGGCCGCCGCGAGCGCCGGTGTCGCGGTGATCGCCGCGGCCGCCACCGCCGTGGTTCCGGCTAGGAGACTCCGTCTGGTCATGCCGTGGTGCGCGGTGCTCATTCCGTACGTCCTTCCATGCGGCTCTTCATGGATGTGAACGACGTTCAGATCTGCGTCACGCGTGAGCATGCCACGGCACCCTGCAGGCCCGGAAGGGGCGTGCGAGGGTTATTAGGTACGGACCTGAAATTCAGTCAGCGGGGCGCTGGGTCAGGTGCGTGAACGCGTCGAGGTTGCGCGTCGATTCGCCCCGGGACACCCGCCAGGCGTACTCCTTGCGGATCGCCGAGGCGAAACCGAGCTCCAGGAGGGTGTTGAAGCTGCCGTCCGCCGCCTCCAGGACCTGGCCGAGCAGACGGTCGATCTCCTCCGGCGTGACCGCGGAGAGGGGGAGTTTCGCGGTGACGTAGATGTCGCCGAGGTGGTCCACCGCGTAACTCACGCCGTACAGCTTGAGGTTGCGTTCCAGGAGCCAGCGGTGGACTCCGGGCTCGTTCTCGTCGGGATGGCGGATGACGAAAGCGTTGACGGAGAGGGAGTGACGGCCGACGAGGAGCGACACCGTCGTCTTCAGCTTGCGGGTGCCGGGGAGTTGGGCCACGTAGGTGCCGGGGGCGGGGCTCTCCCACTCGACCTCGGCGTCCTTCAGGGCCTCCTCGACGATCTGCGCCGCCTTGGCCTGGGGCGTCTTCGCTTCGTCCGTCTTTGCCTCGTCCGCTTTCGCCTCGTCAGCCATGTTGCGAGCGTACGCGACGGCGGTGCGTCTGCATCGCGGCCGTGTACACGTCCGCCGTCGCGGCGGCCGCGGTGTCCCAGCCGAAGCACTGGGCGTGGTCGGCCGCCGCCGCGCCCAGGCGGGGGGTGAGCGTGGCGTCGTCGGCGAAGGCGCGGAGCACGCGCGCGTAGTCGGCGGGGTTGTGGCCTCGTACGAGGAAACCGGTCTCCTCGTTCCGGACGGCCACCGGGAGTCCGCCCACCGCTGCCGCGAGCACCGGGGTGCCGGCCGCCTGTGCCTCTATGGCCACCAGGCCGAAGGACTCGCTGTACGACGGCATGACGAGCACGGACGCGGCCCGGAACCAGTCCGCCAGCTGCTCCTGGCCCACCGGCGGGCGGAACCGTACGACGTCCGCGATGCCCAGGCGGGCGGCGAGCTTCTGCAGGCCCTCCGGCTTGGCGAGGCCGCTGCCGCTGGGGCCGCCGACGACGGGGACGACGATGCGGGAGCGGAGGTCGGGGCGCTCGTCGAGGAGCGTGGCCACCGCGCGGAGGAGGATGTCCGGCGCCTTGAGGGGCTGGATGCGGCCGGCGAAGAGCGGGATCAGGGCGTCCTGGGGAAGGCCGAGGCGGGCCCTTGCCGCAGCTCGGCCGTCCGCCGGGCGGAAGCGGTCGAGGTTGACGCCGGGGTGGACCACCGCGACCTTGGCGGGATCGGCGCTGTAGTGGTGGATCAGCTCGGTCGCCTCTTCGGCGGTGTTCGCGATCAGGCGGTCGGCGGCGTCCACGATCTGGGTCTCGCCGATGACCCTGGCCGCGGGTTCGGGGGTGTCTCCGTCGGCGAGGTTGGCGTTCTTGACCTTGGCCATGGTGTGCATGGCGTGCACGAGGGGGACGCCCCAGCGCTGGGCCGCGAGCCAGCCGACGTGGCCGGAGAGCCAGTAGTGGGAGTGGACGAGGTCGTAGTGGCCGGGGCGGTGGCCGGCCCATGCCTGCATCACGCCGTGCGTGAAGGCGCAGAGCTGGGCGGGGAGGTCCTCCTTGGCCAGGCCCTCGTAGGGGCCCGCGTCGACGTGGCGGACCAGGACGCCGGGGGCCAGCTCGACGGTCGGCGGGAGTGCGGCGGCGGTCGCTCGGGTGAAGATCTCCACCTCGATGTTGATGGCCGCGAGGCGCTGGGCGAGTTCGACGATGTAGACGTTCATGCCGCCCGCGTCGCCGGTGCCGGGCTGGTGGAGCGGGGAGGTGTGGACCGAGAGCATGGCCACGCGGCGGGGGCGGCGGTGGAGCCTCAGGCGGGTGGGCGGGGCCGGGGAGCGTCGCCCGAGCCTGCTGACGTACTGGCTCACTTGGCGGTCCTCCTTGCAGCGGGCATGCCGGGGTGGAGGGTGTGCGGTTCCCTCCACGGGGGTGCAACAGCGGAGGGGCGGGTTCCCATTCCTGGGGTGGCGAATTTTGCCTGGACATTACCGATGGTCGCTCAACCGTTCGGGCGTTCGGTGCGTGTGGGGTCTGGGCGGTGATGCCTGCGGCGGCCTGCGCGGGTTGTGTGGGTTGTGTGGGGGCTTGCGTTGCGCACTGCTCGCCGTTGCGCCGGTGCGGGCGCATACCCTCTCGGTATGAGCAGCCGCGCCGTGTCCCGTCCTGTGGGCAGCGTCACTCGCGGGACGACGAATCCGAATCGGCTGCGGCGGATGGATCGGTGGATCGCCCATGCGCAGGGTGGGGAGCTGCGGCGGGTGGGTGATCCGGTTGCGATTGATCTCGGGTACGGGGCCTCGCCCTGGACCGCTGTGGAGTTGCTGGAGCGGCTGCGGGCCGTGGCGCCGGGCGTGCGGGTGGTGGGGGTCGAGATCGAGCCCGCTCGGGTCGCTGGTGCCAAGCGGTATGAGCGGGACGGGCTCGTGTTTGTGCATGGCGGCTTCGAGATCCCGGTGAGTGGTCGGGTGTCGCTGATTCGTGCGGCCAACGTGCTGCGGCAGTACGACGAGGGCGAGGTGGCCGGCGTCTGGGGGCGGTTGTGTGGGCGGCTTGCTCCCGGTGGGCTGCTCGTCGAGGGGACCTGTGACGAGGTCGGGCGGCGGCATGTGTGGGTCGCTCTGGGGGTGGAGGGGCCGCGGACCGTCACCTTCGCGGCTCATCTGGGGTCGTTGGAGCGTCCGTCCGAGCTTGCTGCGCGGTTGCCGAAGGTGCTCATCCACCGCAATGTGCCGGGGCAGGCTGTTTATGCCTTTTTGCGGGACTTCGATCAGGCCTGGGCGACCGCTGCTCCTCTGGCTTCTTACGGCGCTCGGCAGCGGTGGATCCAGGCGGTGCGGTATCTGGCCGCCGATTGGCCGCTCGTGGGCGGGGTCGGGCGGTGGCGGCAGGGTGAAGTGACGGTGGCCTGGGAGGCGTTGGCGCCGGGCCGCTGACCTGGGGGGAACGATCTGGGTGGATGGTTCGTCACAGGGGGCGGGGAGATCGTCAGGGGTCCGGGGCTGTCTTATTGCGGTTGATCGTGGCACGATCCCTCGGGTTTGTATGTTACTGACGGTAAATCAGGTTGGGGGAGCGGTATGGGTGCGGCCAAGCGTCGGTTGCTGGCCACCGCCGTGGCGTGTGTGGTTGCCGTACTGGCCGTCCCCGGGGTGGCGTTCGCGAGTCCGGAGCCGACTCCTTCGGCCTCTGCCAAGAACCTTGAGGCCGTCCGGGAGAAGCTCGATGGGCTGTACCACGACGCCGCCGTCGCCACGGACTCCTACAACGCCGCCGAGGAGCGGGCACGGAAGCAGTCCGCCGCGATCGTCGATCTGGCGAAGAAGATCGTCGAAGGGCAGAAGAAGCTCGACGAGTTGAAGAAGCGGGCGGGGGCCGCGGCTGCCGCGCAGTACCGGAGCGGGGGGCTGCCCGATGAGGCGCAGTTGCTGCTCAGCGACAATCCGCAGCAGTTCCTGGACGGGGCCGGGCGGGTGCTGCAGGGCGAACGGGCGGCCAAGGGGCTCATCGGGGAACTGACCCGTACACAGGAGGACTTGCAGCAGTACGCGACGGACGCCTCCGCGCAGTGGCAGAAGCTGGAGGCCGATCGGAAGGCGAAGGAGTCCGCCCGCAAGGAGATCAAGACGCAGATCGCGGCCGCCGAGAAGCTCGAGTCCCGGCTGGAGGAGAAGGAGAAGGAGCGGCTCGCCGAGTTGGAGCGGGAAGCCGCTTACAAGGCGCAGAGCGCCTGGCTCGGCACCGGGGTGATGGACGAGATCAAGGGGTCCGCTTCCGAGGCGGGGAAGAAGGCCGTCGCCTTCGCCACCCAGCAGATCGGGAAGCCCTATGAATGGGGTGCCGAGGGGCCCAAGTCGTACGACTGCTCGGGGCTCACCTCGCAGGCCTGGCTGGATGCCGGGCATCCCATTCCGCGTACCTCGCAGGAGCAGTGGAAGCAGCTCAAGCACGTGGACATCAAGGACATGCGCCCTGGGGATCTCATCATCTACTTCGACGACGCCAGCCATGTCGCCCTGTACATCGGTGACGGCGCCATCGTGCACGCGCCGCGGCCGGGGCGGACGGTGACGATCGCGGGGGCCGGGTCCATGCCAATCCTGGGCGTGGTGCGGCCGGACGCCTGAGACCGCGGTCACGTGACGCAGGGCACGCAGCGTTGAGTTCAAACGTCGGGTGGACGTGACCTTCGTCATTCCCCCTGGTGGGGTGTGCTGTCCAACTGCGGTACGGAACGCGGCATATGACGGTGGCCGGTGTACGGCGACGTGGCTCACACCATTCCGCTCAGCCGCCGACTACCGCTATGGTCCCCGTCGGTGGATCGAGGCCCCTCGCCCCACCGCGCCCTCGGGGGGAGGGAAGGAAGTCAGGACGATGCCCGTACCCATACCGCGGCAGCGAGCGATCCCGGCCGCGGAGAGCGGTCAGGCTCACGGCGGTCCCTCCACGCGCCGGTCCCCGTACAAGGAAGCCACGGTCGACAACAACGCCACCACCCACCTCACGCTGCTGCTGATCGAGAACGATCCCGGCGGCTCCGCGGTCCTGCCCGAACCGCAGGACCCGGCCGACAAGCCGATCCGCGTCCGGCACGCCCGCAACCTCACCGAGGCGGAGCGGCTGCTGACCGACGACGTCCACTGCATCCTGCTGGACCTCGCCCTGCCGGGGCGTGGCGACGACGAGGACGAGCTCGCCGTGCTCAAGCACGTGCTGCGGCTCGCCCCCCGGCACGCCGTGCTCGCCCTGGCCCCCTCCGGTGACGCCGAGCGCGGCGCCGAGGCCGTGCGGGTGGGCGCCCAGGACTATCTCTTCCGGGACGAGCTGGACGGGCGGCTGCTGAGCCGGGCGGTGCGGTACGCCGTGGAGCGGAAACGTTCCGACACGGCCGAGCGACGGCTGGCCGAGGGTCGGGTACGGGCGCAGGAGAACCGGCGTCTTGAGCGCGGGCTGTTGCCGACGCCGCTGCTGGACGGATCATCGCTGCGGTTCGCCGCGCGCTACCGGCCCGGCCGCTCGCGTGCGCTGCTCGGCGGGGACTTCTACGACGTCGTACGGACTCCGGACGGGACCGTGCACGCCATGATCGGTGACGTCTGCGGGCACGGCCCCGACGAGGCCGCGCTCGGGGTGGAGCTGCGGATCGCCTGGCGGGCGCTGACGCTCGCGGGGCTGTGCGGGGATCAGTTGCTGACCACACTCCAGCAGGTCCTCGAGCACGAGCGGTCCGACGACGAGATCTTCGCGACCCTGTGCACGGTGGACATCGCACCGGACGGGCGGAGGGCCGGGCTGTGTCTCGCCGGGCATCCCTCGCCGTTGGTCGCCCGGCCGGGACGGGCCCCGAAGCTGCTGCCGTACGACAACAACGGGCCGGCTCTCGGCCTGCTGCCCGGGGCCCGGTGGCCGCGGATGCAGGTGGAGCTGGGACCGGAGTGGAGTCTGATGCTCTACACCGACGGGCTCATCGAGGGCCATGTCGGTCAGGGGCGGGAACGGCTCGGGCAGGACGGGATGGTGGAGATCGTGCGCCGGCTGCTCGCCGAGGGGCTGGGCGGCGAGGAGCTGCTGCGGGTCGCGGTGAACGAGGTGCGCGAGCTCAACGGGGGCGAGTTGACGGACGACGTCGCGGTGCTGCTGCTGGACCGGGAGGGCTGAGCGCGGTCGCCGGGCCCCTGAGGGGCGTCGTGACCCTTGTCCTGACCCCGAGGGGCATGCTCGTCGTCCGGGGAGTTCTCAGCGTCCGCCGTTCCAGGGGCCGTACGGGCCGTCGCTGCTGCTGCCGCCGCCCTTTCTGCGGCCGAAGCCGCCGCCCGAGACCTGCTTGAGGGCGGGGCGGACGTCCACGAAGAAGACGATGGAGGCGACCAGGCCGGCGAGCTGGAGGAAGAGCATCGGGATCAGCAGGTTCACCGCCACCGCGATGCCCAGGATGATCAGCCAGAAGCCCTTGTTCTGCTTGTCGGCGGCGCGGTAGGCGTCGTCGCGGAAAAGGGCCGCCATGAGCAGCGCCACCACGGCGAGGACCAGCATGGCGAGGAAGAGCAGCCACATGAACCCTGCGAAGCCCGACATCAGCACAACGTCCACCACCCGAATCGGCTAGTCCTTACGCGGTCACCGTACCCGTTCGGGCGTTCCCGCTACACAGAGAACGGGCCGGGCACTCCAGGAGTGCCCGGCCCGTTCTTCGTCACCCGTTCGTGTCACTTGGCGGGCGGGGTGGTCTTCTTCGCGGTGGTGGGCTTGCGGACCGGCGCCTTCTTGGCGGGGGCCGTCTTCTTGGCGGCGGTAGCGGGCGTGGCCGCGGCGGGCTCCTCCTTCACGGCGGCCGGCTCGGGCTTGGGCTCGACCGCGATCGCCAGTTCCTCGACGTCCTCGGCGACGGACTCGATGCCCTCGGCGGCCTCGCCGCGCCAGGTCCGCACGGCCTGCTCGCCGTGCTCGGCGACCTTCTCGTAGGTCTCGCGGGCCTTGACGGCGTACTCGGCGGCCACGCCGACACCGCGCAGCGCGAAGTCCTGGGCGGACTCGCCGAACTTCTTCAGGTCGGCGTCGATGGTGGAACCGAGCTTCTTGATGTCGCCGTCGAGGGAGGCGATGAACTCGGTGACCTTGGCCTGGAAGGACTCCTGCGTCTCCTTGACGCGGGCCTGCGCCTCCTTGGCACGGGCCTGGGCCTTCTCCTGGACGGCCTTCGGGTCGGTGTTGCGGACGGCCTCGATGCGGGCCGGGGCCTCGGCGCGCAGCTGCTCCACCAGGCCGGGCACCTTCTTGGCCTGCTGGAAGGCCAGGTCGGCGGTGCCGGCCGCGAAGTAGAGCGGCGTGGGGTCGCTGAGGGTCTTGCGGAGGTCGTCGGTGATGGCCATGGTGATGGTCCTCCCGGATCACGTGCAGCTGAGGGTTTTGGGTGCCGCGGCGGGCTCGCTCAACTGGCGGGCCGCTGCGGGTCGTGCGGTGCGGCGTCGCTGCCGCCGGCTGTGCGGGTGCGGCGCGCGGCGGACTCACGTCCACCGGCCGCGCGGTTCTCGGCCGCGTCGGTGCCCTTGCGGGCGGGGCGTCGTACGACGGTGTCGTCGCCCTCGGTGTCCACCGCGCCGTCGCCGGACGCCACGGCCTCGGCGACCGCGGCGTTCGTCTGGGCCACCGCGTCGGCCTCGCCGTCCTCGGCCCCGAAGCCGTTCTCTTTCCTGAACGACTCGTAGATCTGCAGCAGGACCTGCTTCTGCCGCTCGTTGAGCGTGGGGTCGGCGAGTATGACCGCGCGCGTCTCCACCTCGTCGCGGTCGCGCTCCGCGTCGAGGATTCCGGCCCGCACGTACAGCGTCTCGGCGGAGATCCGCAGCGCCTTGGCTACTTGCTGCAACACCTCCGCGCTCGGCTTGCGCAGCCCGCGCTCGATCTGGCTCAGATACGGATTGGACACCCCGGCGGCATCGGCGAGCTGCCTGAGCGACAGCTGCGCGTTGCGCCGCTGTTCACGCAGGTACTCGCCGAGATTGCCGACGTTGAGCGTTGCCATGCCTCCACTGTGCAACACCGTCGCTAACTATTGCAAGCACATGCTTGCAATAGTGCGCCACGCCACTCGGGTGGGTGCGGCCACCAGGGTGAGCCGCATGATCGTATGAATCAACGGCAGCACCCTCGGCACCCACGGCACGGGCAGGACGACGGCCGGCGCGCTCGTGCGGCACCGGATTCCGGAGCCGTCAACCGCCGAGTCCGCCCCGGCTCCCTCCCAGCCATGCCTCCAGCACTGCGAAGTCCTCATCCGTGAGGCCGTAGCGATGGTCGACCCGATGCAGAAGCGCCGGGGCGGGGTGGCGTGCGGCCACCCACGCCCGGTCGGCGTCGGTGAGTTCGTCGTCGACCCACACGAACGGACGTCCCGCCGCCCAGGCCACCAGCGGCCGCGTCTTCCAGTGCAGCGGCGCCGGCGTGTCGTCCTGGTCCGGCCAGTCCACCAGGGGCAGCTGAGGCAGGCCGAGCCACGGTGCGAGGCAGGTGTTCGCGTCGGTCAGCCAGGTCGTCGCCCAGACGAGTTCGCAGCCCAGGGACGTAAGCCGCGCCCCGAGAGCGGGATCCACGCGGCTCAGCAGGGGGAATGCGTCGGCGGTCTCCGGGCGTGTGTGACGGGACCTGTATGAGGGGTACGGGTCGGCCGCGCCGAAGGGGATCAGTGTCCCGTCGACATCGAGGAAGAGGAGCGTCGGAACCAGCATCGCGACCAGTGTCAGCCCTCGAAGCCCTGCTCCGCCAGGATCTTGTCGATGCGGGACCGGTGTGCCGACTCCCACTCGTCCAGGGACTCGGCGGCCTCCTTCGCGAGCTTCGCCCGGGCCGCCGTGAGGATCTCGTCCAGGCGTGCGGCGGGTACGGCGACCACGCCCTCCTCGTCCGCCACCACGACGTCCCCGGCCGACACCCGCACCCCTCCGCACACCACCGGCTCCCCCAGCGGCGCCACCGCGGACTTCGTGCCGGGGATGGGGATGACACCCCGCGCGAACACCGGGAACCCCGCCTCACGGACCTCCGCGAGGTCGCGGATCAGGCCGTCGAGCACGAACCCGGCGATGCCCCGCCGCTGGGCGACCGCGCAGACGTTTCCGCCCGCCAGCGCCCAGTCCAGGTCGCCTGATTCCACGACCACGACCGATCCGGGCTCGGCTCGGTGGATCGCCGCGTGCAGCATCAGGTTGTCCCCGGGAGGGCACCGCACGGTGAACGCGGGCCCGGCCACCCGCCCGACCGGCCCCCACAGCGGACGGATCCCGATGTCCATGACCTGTCCACGGCCGAGGAGGTCGGCGAGCGTGGTGGTGGGGACGTCCTGGAACTGGAATTCGCTGGCGTCAGTCATGGGCAGACGCTACCGTCCCTTCCCATGACTGCCGGGTCGGCCTCATGCCGTGAGCGAGTTGGGTGCCCGGCCTCTGAGTGAGGCCAGGGCGGGCAAGGAGCCCGCCGTTCTTCTCTCCGCCTTCCCCCACCGGAAACGAGAGAGAAAGAAGACAGAGTGCCCAACGATTCCAACCAACAGGTCAACGACTCCAAACCACGGGTCAACGACTCCAACGAACGAGTCAGCGACTTCAACCAACGGGTCATCGATGAGTTCCGCGCCAACAAGGGCCGTCTGGCCGGTCACTTCGCGCAGGCCCGGCTGCTCCTGCTCACCACCACCGGCGCCCGCACCGGCACCCCGCACACCACTCCCGTCGGCTACCTCCCCGACGGCGGCGACCGTGTCCTGGTCATCGCCTCCGCCGGCGGCGCCGACAAGCACCCCGACTGGTACGTCAACCTCCGCGCCGACCCCCAAGTCACCGTGGAGAGCGGCGCTTTCACCTACCCGGCGCGGGCCGTCGTCCTGACCGGCGAGGAGCGCGAGCGGGCCTGGGCGCGGGCGGTGGAGGCCGACGACGGCTGGGCGGCGTACCAGAGGAAGACCACGCGGACCATCCCCGTGGTCGCGCTGCACCAGATCGCGAACGGCGGCCCCCCGAACGTCAACGCCTCCTCCCCCGCCGAGGCGATCAAGGTCGTGCACGACGCCTTCCGCCGCGAACTGGCCCTGATCAGGCAGGAGATGACGGCGGGCGGCCCGACCCTGGGCGCCCAGCTGCGCGTCAACTGCCTCACGTTCTGCCAGGGGCTGCACCACCATCACTCCGGCGAGGACCTGGCCCTGTTCCCGTTCGTCGAGGACCGCCACCCGTCGGCCGGCCCGGCGCTGCGTCGACTGCGCGAGGAGCACGACCGCATCGCCACGCTCGTCGCCGAACTCCGCCGAGCCGTCACCGCTCCCGCCGGCGACGCCGCCGCCCGCACCGAGGTCGAGCGCCTGACCCTGGACCTGGAGGCCCATCTCACCTACGAGGAAGAGCAGTTGATCCCTCTCCTCGACGCCTCCGCATGACCGGCGGGCGGCCACTGCCCCCTCGTGACCCGGCTAGAAGGGCAGTGGCCGCCCGTGCACCACGTCCAGCCGCGACACCGCCCGGGTCAGCACCACGTACAGCCGGTGCAGCCCGCGCGCCTCCGCCTCCGCGATCGCCGCCGGTTCGACGGCGACCACATGGTCGTACTCGAGTCCCTTGACCAGACTGGCCGGTACGAGGCTCACCCGCGCCCGCAGTTGCTCCGCCCCCGCGACCTCGATCCCGGCCGCGACGAGCGCCGCCCCCACCCGCTCCACGTCGGCGTCGGCGGCGACGACCCCCACGGACCCCTCCCGCCCGAGCGCGTCACGCACCGCCTCCACGACGACCCCGCACACATCCCCTGCCGCCTCCCGCACCCTCAACTCCCCGTCCGTGCGCAGGGACCGCCCGGCCGGTACGTCCACATCGAGCCGCTCCAGCAGCCGGTTGGCGAGTCCTACGACGGCCTCGGGCACCCGGAACCCGGTCGTCAGCGGCACGACCGCCGCGTCCGGCTTCCCCAGATGACGCAGGACGGTCCCCCACGACCGCGCGGCCCACGGCGTGGTGCCCTGCGCCAGATCGCCGAGGACGGTCAGCGAACCGAAACGCGCCCGGCGCGCGATCGCCCGGCACTCCATCGGGGAGAGGTCCTGCGCCTCGTCGACGACGAGATGGCCGTACCCCTCGGGGTGTTCGATCAGCCCCGCGACCTCGTCGAGGAGGACGAGATCGGCGGCGGACCAGCGCGCCGACTTCCACGAGCGCGGCGGCTTCGCCCACAGCAGCGCCCGCTGTTCGTCGTCGTCCAGCAGCCCGTCGGCTGACTTCCTCAACACACCGGCGTCGGACAGCAGTTGGCTGACGACCTCCTCCGGCCGTACCCGCGGCCACACCGCGTCGACGTACGCGCCGACCGCCCGCGCCCGCGAGATCTTCTGCACCCAGGCGTTCGTCTGCGGCCCGGCCCGCCGCTCGGCCCGCAGCTGCAGCGCCCGCACGGCCCGGGTCCGTACCCGCTCCCGTCCGACGGCGTACGGCGGTTGCTCGGCGAGCACGTCCTCGACGATCCGGACGAGTTCGCCGGCGCCGACCCGCCACTGGTAGGAACCGTCCTTGATCGCGAGGGAGTCGACGTCCCGGCTCGACACGTGGGCGTACAGCGCCCGGCGCAGCACCTCGGCCATGCGCGCGTCGTGTTTGACGAGGGCGGTCCCCTCCCCGTCCGTCCCGGTGACCGGATGGCGGCCGATCTCCTCCTGAAGGGTGGACTGCCGTACGCCGGTCTCGCCCAGGGCGGGCAGCACTTCGCCGATGTACGTCAGGAAGGTGCGGTTGGGGCCGAGGATGAGGAGTCCGCCGCGTCGGATGCGCTGCGGGTGGGTGTAGAGGAGATAGGCGGCGCGGTGCAGCCCGACGGCGGTCTTGCCGGTGCCCGGAGCCCCTTGTACGCACACGGACAGACCGATCCCGCCCCGTACGAGATCGTCCTGCTCGGGCTGGATGGTGGCCGCGATGTCCCGCATGGGCCCGACCCGGGGCCGCTCGATCTCATGCGCCACGATCCCGCTGACCTGCGACTCCCCCTTCCCCAGATGCTCGTCCTCCAGCCCGGTGAGATCGGCGGAGTCGCCCCGGCTGCCGGCCGCCCACCCGAACCTCCGCCGGACCGCGACGCCCTGCGGATCCCGGGCACTCGCCTGATAGAAGGCCCTGCTGACGGGCGCACGCCAGTCCACGACGAGGGGCGGGGCGGCTGGCGCCTCGGTGATCCGCAGCCGCCCGATGCGGTAGCTCTGCCCGGAGTGGTCACCGGCGTCGGCCGAGAAGTCCAACCGCCCGAAGAACAGGGGCGCTTCGGGCAGCTCGCGCATCGCCTTGGCCTGACTCCTCAGCCGGTACCCGAGCACCTCGGCGTCGGCACCGGAGGCGGAGACGTCCTCGCCGGTGACGACGTGTTCCTGGGCGCCGTCGACCATGGCGGCGAGGGCGGTACGGCAGCGGTCGTGGTGGGCGCGCTCGTGGTGGAGGGACTCTTTCAGGGCGGGGTCGGCTGACGTCATGGGGGCGAGGGTACGCCAGAAAACGTAACCGAGTTAAATTTCTTACCGAATCTCGCGCCGGATGAATCGCTCCGCTCAGGCGAACTGGGGCAAACCCGCGGCCAGCCTGTCGAACGCCTGCTCGGCGGCACGTACGGCATCCGACCGCACCTCCTCGACCGACTCCCCGGCGGCGATCCGCCGCCAGTTCTCCAGCGCGAGGATCCGCTGGACGGCGATGATCTGCCCCGCGGCGAGCCGAGCCTCCAGCCCTCCCCCGAGCGCCTCGGCGAGCGCGGCCTCGGACCGCTCCTGGTAGGTGTGGACGCGGGCGACGAGGGAGGGGGTGCCGTAGAGGAGGGAGTGGAAGGCGAGGACGGCCGGGTGATCGTTGAGCCCGGTGACGGGGTCGGACCGCTCGAGCCCGTCGAGGAAGTGCCGGCGCAGGGCGGCGACCGGCGTCGGGCCCTGGGCGGCGACGCGGGCGGCCTCTCGCTCATGATCGGCGATCCGATGCAGAACCAGGTCCTCCTTGGTCGGGAAGTACCGGAACAGCGTCGGCTTCGACACCTCGGCGGCGGCCGCGACCTCGGCGACGGACACGGCGTCGAAGCCCTTCTCCAGGAACAGCCGGATGGCCGTCTCGGAGAGGTCGTTGAACATCCGCTGCTTCTTGCGCTCACGCAGGCCGATGTCGGTCATGCCGACGACTCTAACCGTGCCGCTCTGATCTGACCGCGCCGCTCTGACCAGTGCCGCTTGACCTCAACCTCGCTTGAGGTCGAAGACTGCGCGAGTCGAGTCCGTACGACGACTGCACGACCGGAGGCATGCCATGCGAGCGGTACAGGTGAAGGAGTTCGGCGGTCCCGAGGTCCTGATGCCGGTGGAACTGCCGGACCCGGAACCGGAGGCGGGCGAGGTGGTGATCGACGTGGCGTACGCCGACACGCTCTTCGTCGAGACGCAGGTACGGTCCGGATGGGGCCGCGAGTACTTCGACGTCACCCCGCCGTACGTCCCCGGGGGCGGCGTCTCCGGCACGGTCACGGAGACAGGCCCCGGCGGAGTGGCTGGGACGGCGGGTGATGTCCCATGTCCGGGGCAGCTACGCGTCACGGGCTGTGGCAGCGGTCTCGGCGTTGACGGTCGTACCGGAGGGTGTGGGTCTGCTGACCGCCGCAGCGCTGGTGCATGACGGGGTGACCGGGGCGGGACTGATCGAACGGACGGGGATCACGCGCGGCGAGCGGGTACTGATCCTGGGGGCGTCGGGCGGGATGGGGACGCTACTGGTGCAGTTGGCGGCGGCGCGTGGTGCGCGGGTGGTGGGGCTGGCCCGGGGCGCCGAGAAGACGTCACTTGTGCGGGAGTTGGGGGCAACAGCAGCTCTCGACATCACGACCGAGGACTGGCTGTTGTCGACCCGGGAGGCACTGGGCGGGTCGGCCGACGTGGTGCTGGACGGGGTGGGGGGTGAACTGGGCGCGTCGGCTTTCCCGCTGACGGCTGACGGGGGGCGGTTCTCGGCGCATGGGGCGCCTTCGGGGGACTTCGCGAGGCTCGACACGCGGGAGGCAGCGAACCGCGGCATCCGGCTGTTCGGGATCGGGGATGTGCAGTTCGGGCCGGCGGAGCTCGGGCGTCTGGCCGGGTACGCGTTGGGGGAGGCGGCGAATGGGCGGTTGCGGGCGGTGATCGGGGAGGAGTTCCCGTTGGAACGGGCCCGTGAGGCTCATTCGGCGGTGGAGCAGCGGGGAATGGTGGGCAAGGTGTTGCTGGAGTGCTGAGAGCTCAGCTCGCCGCACCGCGATGCCAGGGAGGCACGCTCGCCAAGCGCCACAGGTCATCGAAATGCTTGTTCCAGGTCGCGACAGCGACCTTGGAGTCGTCATCGTCCTTGCGCGACCAGACATTCAGATCCGTCCGGTAGCCCTTCGGGTCGTAGTACTCGGGCTCCGTGCTGAATCCCATAGTGCGGGCGGCCACGTCGTAAAGGCCGTGCAGCACTAGCTCTCGGTTGAAGATGCACACCTTGTCACGCGGTATGCCCTGGTAGAAGCGGTACTCGCACTCGGCACTCACCCGGCCGAGCATGGTCAGCCGTTGCGCGATCGCCGACAGCGACCGGTCGTACTCCTGGCACTTGGCCTCCAGGCGCTTGCGGAACTCCTCGTCGTCTTCCGGTGCGCCGTTCTCACCCACCCGGGACGGGACGATCATCGGCTGCCGGAAGTCCGGAACCAGGAACCTGATGGACACCGTGCGCGTCGGTCCCGGATCATCGAAGAAGCCCTCCAGGCGGTGGTAGAGGGCGTTGTAGAGCGTCTCACCGGTGTAGCCGAGAAAACTGATCTCGACGTTCCGCGCTTCGAACACCTCGGTCACGAAGCTGCCGAGCTCCCGTGACTTCACCTGCGCACGCGTCGGTGTCCGGAGGGTGGCGGCGAGGTCCTTCACCGTGTCGTACAACACGTAGGCGATAAGGCTGAGCAGGGCGCCGCCGAGGAAGGCCTTGCCCTCCAGGGCTTCACCCACCGGTTTCACGAACTGCGCGGTCAGACCTGTGACGAAGATGCCCAGCAGCAGCAGCCTCGTGGCGACAGGTTCGTACCGCGCCTGAAAGCGCCTCAGAATGTCTCCGACCCTCTCGTCGGGCACCCTGTTCCCACGACCGGACATGCGCAGTCCTTCCCCCGTACGGACCGCCGGTCGCGGGTCACAAGCCGTCGGCATACCCGTCCGGCGAAGAACCTCCATGGTTGCCGTGGGGCAACGCGAGGGCAAGGTAGGGATTGGCCGTGGACTTGGTCTTGAGCCCGAGAGTCGCTGTCGCCTCGGTCAGGGTCATGGCGTACCGTTCCACCGCTCGACGGACATTGGGGGCCTCCAGGCTGTCCCCGGCCACGAGCCGGTCAAGGTCCACATAGGCCGAGCGGACCATCTCGATCCAGCGGTACACCCGCCAGTCCTGCTGCCAGCCCACCGTGCAGTCCGTCGGCAGCAGTGCGGCCCAACGGGAGAAGAGGCGCTCCCGGATGTCCGGCAGGGTCGGAGTCAGGTGCATGTGCCGGACGAGATCGTAGAGGGGATCACCCACCATCGCCATTTCCCAGTCGATGAGGGTCAGGCCGCTGCCGTCCTCGCGGCGCACCATGTTCCACGGATTCAGGTCACCGTGCAGCAGGACGGAACGACGCTGCGTCACCTTGTGCCGGCCGAGGATCTCGCCGAGCCGGTAGCTGCTGGGAAGACCCAGTTCACGGGCCAGGTCTGCCGTCTTCTTGGGGAGTTCGGCGACCATACGGATGAGTTCGCCGCTGAGGTGCGCGTAGAAGTCGATATGGGGAAGGGGCGGCTGTTCGAGCTTCTCGCAGTTGACGTACGTCAGAGCACAGAGCTGGTTGACGAGATCGTCCGCTTCGTGCGGCAGCAGCCCGTCCTCCGGATGGTTCGGGTGCCGGATACGTCCCTTCGGACCTTCGTAGGAGTGAATGGTGAACTGGTCCCCAAGCTCACTGGTGCCCAGTGCCAGCACCTTCGGTGCCCGCACCAGCACCCCTGACTGCTCGATTGCCCTGAGCACGACGTGCTCGTTCAGGAATCGCCGTTCCAGAGGGCTGCCGGTGCCCACCTTCCTCCGCACCATGACGGGGTCCTGGTATCCGCTCACCCGCACTGCCGTGCTGAGATGCGCCGTGCCTTTGAAGACCCGATCCGCCGACGCGGCGCCCTCTTCGAACAAGGCCTCCGCCACAGCCGACGAGGGGAACATCGGATGCTCCGGCACTCGTTCGTCGCGCTCCCAGGTGACCGACACCGCGCGGTCGCGGCTGTGCCGCTTCCCGTGGGACACGTTCCAGCGGAAGAGGATGCGCTCGATCGCCTGCACGTCCGGCACGCTCTTGAGCCGCAGAGGCTCCTCGGCCGAGATGAGTGCCCTGCGCACCGCACTGGTTGCCTCGTCCAGGTCTCGCTGGTCGAAGGAGTCACCGAGGGAGGTCGCGGCACGCATGACGTCCGGATAGACGGACTGGGCCCGTTCGAAGTCCACGTAGTGCTTGAGGTCCCGGTCGAGGCCGTTGACAGCTTTGAGGCTTCGGCGCCCCATGCTGTCGCGCCACGCTTCCATCACCTGTTGCCACTGATGCTCGGGGTACTGCATACGCACCAGATGTGTGGCGAGATCGTGCAGTGGGTCCCCGTAGCTCGCCAGCTCCCAGTCGACGCAGATCAGTGGCGGATCTCCGTGATACGACACGATCACGTTGTCACGGTGCAGGTCCGTGTGGAGCAGGCTGAAGGGGCGGGTGCTCATCGTCGGCACACGCTCGGCGAACCGCACCATGGCGTCCTCCGGAATGCCGAGCATGGCGAACAGGCCCCCGAAGCGGGGCCAGTTGCGCTGCCGGATCTGCACTTCCGCCGCATGGGCCAGGGCTCGCAGAAACGCGCGGCTGTCCCTGCCATGGCGGGGCCACGACTGCGGCAACGGTGGCAGATCCTTTCTGCGTACCTGCGTCATGTCCGCGAGCAGGTCGGTCAAGGCGGCAATCAGATTGGTGTCCACCGTCTTGCCGTTGGGACAGATACTGGACAGTGGCACACCCTGGACGTAGCTCAGGATGGTCATGTCGCGGGTCTGGACCAGGCAGCGCGGTACGTGTGGCAGGACACCCCGGACGACCCCGAGAATCTCGGCTTCGTTCTGCCAGGTTCGAATGACCACGGGCAACGCATGGCGGATGCGCTGCCTCAGCGTGACCAGCTCACCGTCCAGACTGCCGATGAGCCGCCGGTGTTCCTCAGTGAGCGGCCGCACCATGTAGTTGAGATTGTGATGCCCCCGGCCGAACTCCCCCACGGCCCGGGCGTAGCGCACGAAATCGTCGTACACCGTTCGCCGGGCTCCAGGCTTTGATGGACCACCCAAGGGGCACTCCTGAATAGTTATGCGCTAGCGCTAATCCTCATGCGCGAAAGTGAATGGCCACAGGCTAGTGCCCTGCCCACTCGCGCGATGCCACCGTCACCAAACAGTCACTTACTTGAGTACGTCCTGAATCGACGTCAGTCTCACGCCGCCCCGCATTCTTCGCATGCCGGGCAGGCTTCAGGAAGGCACCTCGAGGATGCTCCACCAGGAGTCGTACCAGGCCTGCCAGCTCTCCATGAACACAGATCCGGTGGAGTTGGGATCGCCCGGGTCGTTGACGTGGCGCGTCAGCGTCGATCCCAGTCCGAGAACGTCCAGGGCGTCGATCTGCGTGTCATCATCCAGAAAAATCGAACGTTCGACCACCTTGTACGGACCGAAGAGCGCCTCGCTGTCCCTCAGGAGGTACAGCTTGAAGGGGGGAGCCAGCGGTATCCACCGGACGTCCACCCTCGCTCGGGGCACGAGCCCTTCCGTCTCCAGGTCCCGCAACGCGGAGCGAAGCGAGGCCGTGTGTCGCTTCGTGATGTCGCGCAACCGGTCCTGGAGCCGACCATCGATGTCCGTCACGTCCGGGCCTCCGGCCAACCTGTTGGCCCTGGGATACGGCAGAGCCACCGAATCGGCGGGCAGGAGCATCCGCACCTCGATGCGCTCAGGGTGGATCTCTCCTGTACGGATGCGCTCAGCCTGCAACCGGATATGGGCGTCCAGACTCTCCGATGTCAGCGTGAACACATCGAGCTGAACGGTGGGCTGGGCGAACGCACGCGCGATAAAGGGCCCCAGAGCCGGCCGAAGGCGAGGCGCTGTGGGCGGCTGAACCAGAGAGTGGATGGGCGGCTCGTCCACGACCCACGATCCGCTGCCCTGGCGGGAATCGATCCAGCCTTCGCTCTTCAACTCGTTGAGGACCTTCTGCACGGTGTCGCGCGAGACGTCGAACTCCTCGGCGAGCGCCCGTTGCGGCGGCAGGTGGGTACCTGCCGCGTAAACCCCCTCGGCGATCCGGGAACGCAGCGCCTCCAGGACGGGGAACGCCCCCCTCCCGATGCCACCACCATGTTCCACGGTCACACCGCGACCGTACCTCCCCGGCGGCACAAGCAAACCAATTCAAGTCACATTGGGCGGATCGTTAAGGGATCAAGCAGTCAGGGCACAACCAATCTACGGACAACCAGTCCAATTGGACGGCTAGTTGATCGATTCGCTGTAGTGGACGGGGTGGGACTCGTGATCTTCTTCCAACTGGTCGGAGCGGTCCTCCAATTTGAGGTGGGACAGCTGGCGACGTCGCGACTCGGGCTGGCAGGCGTGGCCGGGGCACTGATGCTGGCTCTGACGCCGGTGCTCATCAGGAAACTGGTACAGGGGCTTCGGCGGAGCATCGACACCAGCCCGGAGTGGTGGGCGGCCGGTCTCCTTCTGGCCCTTATCGCGCTCTGCCTTTACGCCTGATTCCGCAACTCCCGCAGGATCGGTAGCAGTGACCCCACGACATCCCGCGCGCCGGCGTCCTTCAGTTGCTTCTCCTTGTACTCGTTACGCGCGTAGCCCAGGAACGGTACTCCTGCCTCCTCCGCGGCCCAGAGGTCCGTGGGGGCATCGCCGATCATCAGGGCGGCGGACGGAGCGGCACCCATCGCGTTGAGAGCTCTGTTCAGGCAGTGGGGGTGCGGCTTCAGCAGTTCCAGATCGCTGGTGCGTCCATAGAGGTGCGGGGCGAAACACTCGACCAGACCGCGGCTTGTAAGGTAATCGGAAACCGTGCGGGGCGAGTTGTTGGTGGTGACCGCGAGGCGGGTGCCCACCGCGCTCCACGTGCGTATCAGCGGGTCCGCCCAGGCTGTTGGCATCGCGGAAGCGACGGCCTTGAGTTCCTGCTGGGTGAGCCTCTCCTCCAGCTCGGCCACCAGATCGCTGTGCGGATGACGTCGGTTGACGGCATAGAGCACCACCATCGGGTCCGGATGGACCCGCTCCTCCTCGGTCAGTAAGCCGCGCAGGCCCTGCGCCTCCAGCCAGGCGACGAGTTCCTTCGCCACCTGCTCCGCCGTGTGCCCGGCGAACAGCCGACAAATGGGGCCATCGAAGTCGAAGAGCACGAAGCGGGCGTTGGTGATCAGTTCTCGCAGGTTCCCTGTCTCTACTGCCACCAGATCAGTCTGCGTCGTATCAGGAGTCACTAGGAGAGTGTCAGGTCCGTAGTGATGGTTTCCCAGAGGGCGTTGAACCACTTCTGGGATTGGTCGACGAAGGCGGCGTCCCGCTGACCGGTCCGTTGTTCGAAGGAGAAGAGGAGGGACTCGCTGCCCAGGACGTCGTACATGTCCAGGGTCTCGCTGCCCCACTCCTCCTCCCTCTTGGTGATCATGTAGTAGGCGACCAGCGCCTCGCTGCCGTTGAGCAGGTAAAGCTTGATGGGAGGCGTGAACGGCAGTGCCCGGAACGTGACATGGACGTCGATGCCGTGAGTGGCCCGCAACGCCCGGAGATTGTGCTGGAGCACCTGCCCCTGGGCGTTGCGCTGGGAAAGCCAGCGCTGATGGACGGGATCGTCTTCGCCGCGGCCCTCCACCGGGACCGGGAAGGCGAGGTTGATCTCCCGTGACGGCAACAGGAGGCGGACGTCGATCGACTTCGGTCGTATCTCGCCCGCGTGGATTCGGCGAAGGGGTTCACCGAGCGCCAGCATCAGGGTCTCGGAGGTCAGGCATGCGGCGTCCACGCGCACTTGCGGCGCCGCGAACGCCTCCGCCAGCCGCGGCGCCAGGCCCACCATCGTCGGCTGAGGCTCGCCCATGACCGGCGCAGGCTCGGCGATGCGGGGCGGGCTCCCCTTGCTCACGTTGGTGAGCAAGCCGCTCTCCTGGAGCGCGCGCAGGGCCTGGCGTACCGCACCCCGTTCCACGCCGAACTCGTCCGCCAGTTCTGCCTGGGTCGGTAGGCGGTCGCCGGCCTTGAGGTCGCCGGTGCGGATGCGTTCGCGGAGGATGTCGGCGATCTCCTGGGGGGACCTTCTGCTGCCGTTCACTGCCACGTTCTCCTGAGTCACGACCAAACGCTACAACTCGGATCCATCTGCTGGGAGTTGTTGGCGACTTGTTTATGAGTAGGGACCAAGTGGGGATAACTTAGTTGGAGTTGGTTGCCAACTTGGAAGAGTTGGCGGAAGGTTTGCCTCCTCGTTCGAATCGGCCTTCCTCAACTCCGTCCGCTCCGCCCGTCCCGCCTCCGCACCCCCCACCGCACCGCCGCACCGCCGCACCGCCCGCCCGCCCGCGAAGCCTGAAGGGGGAACCACCATGCCCGTCCTCGCCCTCCTCTCCGCCGTCTTCGTCGTCGGCGTCGAGCAGACCGTCCAGTGGAAGTACGGCGTCACCGGGATCATCGGCCTGACGCTCCTCACCATAGGCATCAAGGCGAAGAACCCGACGGTCAGCTCCGTCGGCGCCGTCGTCCTGGCCCTGCTGGTCGCCGGACCCGCTCTATGAGCGGAGCCCGTCCCGGCGGCCGGTGTCATCGTTGTGGGAGACGGTCAGTTCGCGAGTAACAGCTCCGAACTGATCGTCTCCCACAGCGCGTTGAACCACAGGTACGACTGCTCGACGAAGGTCGTGTCCCGCAGGTCGGCGCCCTGCTCGAAGGCGAACAGCATGGACTGGGTGCCCTCCGCGTCGTACATCTCCAGGGGCTCGTGGTCGATCTCCTCCTCGCGGCGCGTGACCGTGTAGTACGCGAAGAGGGACTCCACCCCGTTGAGCAAGTACAGCTTCACCGGTGGGGTGAAGGGCAGCGAGCGGAAAGTGACCTCGACATCGATGCCGTGCGTGGCGCGCAGGGCCAGCAGGTTGTGCCGCAGGACCTGGACCTGGGCGTTGCGGTGGGACACCCAGCGGCGTTGCAGCCGGCCGTCCATCGCCGCGTCCACGGGCGTCGGGAAGGCCAGTTCGATGTCGCTGCTGGGCAGCAGGACGCGGACGTCAACCTTGGCCGGTTTCAGCTGTCCGGCGTGGATCTGGCGCAGCGGTTCGCCGATCGCGAGGGTCAGGGACACCGAGGTGAGGCACAGGGCGTCTATCTCGACGTGCGGCTCCGCGAACGCGGCCGCTATGCGCGGGGCCAGCGCCACCATGGTGGGCAGCGGCGGGGCTCCGGGGCCGATCGGTGCGGCGCCCAGGCCCAGGTCGGGGGCCACGGTGGCGGGCGCGCCCTTGGAGACGTTGGTGAGCAGGTGCTCCGACTGCAGGATGCGCAGCGCCTGGCGTACGGCACCGCGCTCGACGCCGAACTCGTCGGCCAGTCTGGCCTGCGTGGGCATGCGTTGGCCCGGACGGAGCTCGCCCGACCTGATCCGGGCACGCAGCTCGTCGGCCACCTCTCTGTGGGACTTCTGTGACCGCTGTGACCTCTTCCGCCCATTGACGGCGGCGTGTTGGGGGTCCACGACCAAACACTACAACTTCCCGCCATCTTTCGGCAGTTCCAGAGAAGGTGGTTATAAGCCGCTTCCAAGCGGAGATAAGTACAGTGAAGTTGGTCACCAACTTGAGCAACCTTGAACAACATGGTCGGAACATCCGGAGGCTTGGCCACAGGGGTCCTCCTCCCGTCCCGAAGGAGGGACCGTCATGCCGCTCGTAGCCCTTGCCGTCGCCGCCCTCGCTTTCGGATTCGAGCAGCTCGTCCAGTGGAAGTACGGACCGATGGGCATCATCGCGTTCCTCGCGCTGTCCATCGGGCTCAAGGCCAGGAACACCGTCATCAGCGGACTGGGAGCGGTCATCCTCGTGATGCTGCTGGCCCAGTCGGGCTGACCTCGCGTCGGCCGAAACCCGGTTCGGCTGGCCGGGCTCCCTTCCGGAGGGGAGCCGGGAGCCCGGTCAGTCTGCACCAAGCGCACCGTCACAACTCAACATCGACAACTCAACACCGGCGGCTCAGCAGCCGCACCCGCACAGCCACAACTGAACAGCTCCATCGGCTCCATGAGCTCCATCAGCACAGTCACAACTGAACAGCACAGCTACGGATGAGAGATCAGAAGTCAACCGCCGTCGCGCGTGAGGAGGTTCAGAACATGTCCGGGCACCAAGGGCGCCTGGACGTACGCAGCAGGGCGTCGGCCGACCGGCCGGCGCCCGCTCGTTCTTCCTGGACCCGCCCCAGCGACACCAGCCGTACCGCCGACTGGTCGCCGAGCCACAGCGCCGCCAGCTCGGAGACGTCCAGGGAGAGTTCCGCGCTCTGCCGCGTCGGCGTACACGACGCGCCCTGCGGCGAGGCCTCCAGCCGGTAGCGACCGCCCGCGTAACCGGCGCGGTCGGTGATCTCCAGCACCAGCGAGCCCGTACCCTCGTACGTCCGCGCCTCCAGGGCCCGTACGACGTCCAGGATCCGCACCCACAGCCAGTCCGCCTGCGAGACGACGCGGGCGGCCCTCGGGTCGGGGAGCAGGTCGGTGGGCAGGTCGTCCGGGGCGCGCTGGCCGGTCTTCACCTGCGTCACCCAGTCGATCGAGCAGAGGTGGTACCACAGGGCCCGCTCGGCGGCCGGCGTGGTCGCGATCATGCCTCGTACGGTCGCCGTGTCCAGCGGCTGCCCCGCGTCGCCCCACTTGTCGTCCACCTCGTAGGCGACCAGACCCTCCAGCGTGCCGTCCGGCGCGCGGTACGCGGCGAAGAACGGCTCGGTCCACTTCGGGTCGACACGGACGGCACCGGTGTTGAGCTGCCACCACCAGTCGCCGCGGCTGACGGCGCCGGGGGTGGCGCGGCGGAAGCGGTCGTGGAGTTCGGGGCCGATCTTCCGTACGTCGTCGCCGTCCACGAGGTCGACGCGGGCGCCGTCGACCGGGCCGGACCAGCGGGGGTCGAGGCCGGTGCGGGGGACGTCGACGATCCACTCGGTTGAGGTGGTGGCGGGGCCGAAGCCGTAGCGGCCGTAGATCCGGTACTCCGCGGCGATGAGCGTCGCCACGACGTCGCCGCGCTCCTTGGCGGTCGCGAGGTCCTGGGTCATCATCCGGGTGAGCAGTCCGCGGCGGCGGTGGGTGGCGGTGACGGTGACGCCGGAAATGGCGTCGGCCTGCACGGAGGCGCCGCCGACCGCGGTGACCTCCTGGGCGAAGGACCGGAACGTCGCGACACAGCGGTCCCCGTCGAAGGCCCCGATATAGCGACCGGCCTCGAACTGCCCGCGCCGGGCCTCGAGCTCGGCCTCCGACGGGGTCGGCGGACGCAGGAAACCGGTGTTCACCGCCCGTATCCACTCGGGGAACTCCCCCTCGGTGACCGGACGGACGTCGATGTCAACGGCTCGGCTCATGGGATCACGGTAGGCGGACGGCGGGGAGGGTGTCGCGGGGATTTCCGCTGGCCTCAGGCGTGCCTGGTGCGCTCAGAACACCCCCCGGATCTCCCCCACTTCCCGCCCGCCCCCCAGCACCGGCACCTTCCCGAGCCGCTCCGCCACCGCCGCGTCCACCCCCATCAGCGCCAACGCCCGTCCCAGCACCGGTCGCAGGGCCCGGGGTGTGCCGTCCTCGATCTTGAAGGCCAGGGCTCGGCCGTCGGGGAGGGCGAGCGCCTGGACCGCCTCCGCGCCCATCTTCGACAGGGCGCCCGGGAGATCGCGCATCAGCCAGGTGTCGTGGCGGCGGGTGCCGGCGACGTACTCGGGGTGGGCGCGCATGGCGTCCGCGACGCGGCGTTCCGGGGCGGTGGGCGGGGACAGGACGAAGGTGCGGTAGGCGCGGGCCAGGCCGGTCAGGCTGAGCGAGAGAAGGGGGGCGCCGCAGCCGTCCGTGCCGATGGCCGTGACCCGTTCGCCCGACGCCTCCTCCACCACGCCGTGGATGAGGTGCTGGAGGGGGTGGGAGGGGTCGAGGTACGTCTTCAGGGGCCAGCCGCGGTGGACCGACGCGGCCAGCATCGCCGTGTGCTTGCCGGAGCAGTTCACGGCGATCCGGGAGCGTACGGCGCCGGAGGCCAGGTAGGTCTCCCGCTCCTCCCCGTCCAGGGGGAGGTCGGACGGGCACTGCAAGTCCGCTTCCGTCAGGCCGTGTTCGCGCAGCATCGCGGCGACCAGCTCGCGGTGGAACGGCTCGCCCGAGTGACTGGCCGCCGCCAGCGCCAGCCGCTCCCCCGACAGCTCCAGGCCCGCGCGCAGGACGCCCGCCGCCTGCATCGGCTTGTTGGAGGAGCGCGGGAAGACCGGGGACGTCACATCGCCCAGCGCGAGGTCCACCGCCCCGTCCGCCGCCAGGAGCACGAGGCTGCCGCGGTGCCTGCCCTCGACGAATCCGGAGCGTACGACCTCGGCGAGGACGGGCGGTATGACAGGCGGAACGGCGGGCGGCACGACGGGCTCGGACATCCGCACTGGCCCTCCGGAGGGGTCACAGGAGCAGGTCGTCGACCTGCGCTTCCCCCTCACGGTACCGGCGCGTGATCTCCGCGCTGCAGTCGTCCGTGGTCCGCTGCAGCCGCTGCCGGCGCCGGGAGACCTGCTGCTCGTACCGCACGAGCCGGCCCATCGCGGTGTTCAGCTCCAGGTCCGTGCGCGCGGCCAGGTCGGACAGCTCGACCTCGGCGAGCATGTCGGCGGCGAGCCGGCGGTACTCCTCGTTGTGCGGCGTGCCCAGCGTGACGTGGCGGGCCGAGGAGCGGTGCCGGGCCGGGGCGTCGGTCAGGATCTCCGGGAGCCGGTCGACCACGGACGCCGCGCCCGCCGGTGACCTGCGCGCCAGTTCCGCGCGCAGGATGTCGATACGGCCCTGCAACAGCCGCCGTACGTAACTGAGATCGGCCTCGTCGCGCTGGGCGTCCCGGCGCAGGGTGCGCAGCTCCGCCAGACTCAGCACGGCCAGGTCGGGCTCGGGCGGGTCGACGGACAGCTGCGGACCGCCCGTGCCGCCGCCCGCACCACCCCTGTCGCACGGGCTGTCGGTGCGTTGTGCGGGCGGACGGGCCACTGTCCGTTCTCCCGCGCACGAGACGGGCTGCTGCCCGGTACTCGGTGTGCTCATGTGCCTCAACCGTCCCCTCGACCGGCGTGTGGGAAGCATCGTGCCACCCCAAGTGGCCGCTATGTGACCGAGTGCCCCCGAACAGCCCCAGATGGCCGGTTAAGCATCAGAAACAAACCCGCGCACGGCCGGCTCCGGGCCGCCCGGCATGATGGTCGTATGCGAGCTGTGGTGCAGAGGGTGGACGGCGCGAGCGTCGTCGTGGACGGCGAGACGGTCGGGGAGATCACCGGCGAGGGGCTGTGCGTCCTGGTCGGGGTCACGCACGAGGACACCAAGGAGAAGGCGGCCCAACTGGCCCGCAAACTCTGGTCGATCCGCATGCTCCAGGACGAGAGGTCGTGCAGCGACATCGACGCCCCGCTTCTCGTCGTCAGCCAGTTCACCCTGTACGGCGACGCCAGGAAGGGCCGCCGCCCCACCTGGAACGCCGCCGCCCCCGGCGATGTCGCCGAGCCCCTCGTCGACGAGGTCGTCGCCCAGCTGCGCTCACTGGGCGCGACGGTGGCCACGGGCCGCTTCGGGGCACGGATGCGGGTGTCCCTGACGAACGACGGCCCGTTCACCGTGCTTCTGGAGATGTAGGAACTTCTGGAGATGTAGGACTTCTGGAGATGTAGGCGTCGACGCTGCCGGGGATCTACGGCTCGACGACCGTCTCCTGGGCCGCCGCCGTCTCCCCCGCCACCAGCCGGGCGTCCACCGGGACGTTCCGCTTCACCAGGGCCAGGGCGACCGGGCCCAGCTCGTGGTGGCGTACGGACGTCGTGATGAAGCCGATCTTTCGGCCGTCGGGGTCCTCGTCGGCGAGCCGGATCTCGGTGCCCGGGGTGGGCAGATGGACCTCGCTGCCGTCCAGGTGCAGGAAGACCAGGCGGCGCGGGGGCTTGCCCAGGTTCTCGACCCGGGCGACCGTCTCCTGGCCGCGGTAGCAGCCCTTCTGGAGGTGGACCGCGGTGCCGATCCAGCCCAGCTCGTGCGGGATGGTGCGGTGGTCGGTCTCGAAGCCGAGGCGGGGCCGGTGCTGTTCGACGCGGAAGGCCTCGAGGGCGAGGATCCCGACGGGCGGACCGGCCTTCTCGGCGAAGGACTCCAGGTCGGCGCGGGGCAGGAAGAGGTCACGGCCGTACGGCGTCTCGCGTACGACGACCCCCTCCGGGACCTCCGCGATCGAACCGGCCGGCAGGTGGACGACCGCGAACTCGTCCGTCCGGTCGGCGACGTCGACCTTGTAGAAGAACTTCATCGACTCCAGGTACGCGATCAGCGCGTCCTGGGTGCCGGGTTCCACATGGGCCCAGACCGTCGAACCGTCGTCGACCAGGTAGAGCGCGTGCTCGATGTGGCCGTGGGCGGACAGGACGAGGGCTTCGGTGGCCTGGCCGGTCGGCAGCTCGCTCACGTGCTGGGTGAGGAGCAGGTGCAGCCAGCTCAGCCGGTCCTCGCCGGCGACGGTGATCACGCCGCGGTGCGAGAGGTCGACGAAGCCGGTGCCGTCGGCGAGGGCGCGCTGCTCACGGAACAGGTCGCCGTAGTGGGCGGCTACGCCTTCGTCCGGACCCTCGGCGGGGACGGCGCCGGGCAGGGACAGCAGGGGGCTCTTCATGGGACAAGCCTACGACTCGGTAGTTGAACCCTTCAGGGAACAGTTCCGGCAGCGGCCGAAGATCGCGAAGTGCTTCATGTCCGTCTCGAAGCCGAACTCCCGGCGCAGCTTCGCGGTGAACTCCGCGGCCACCGAGACGTCCGCCTCGATCACGTTCTCGCAGTCCCGGCAGACCAGGTGGATGTGGTGGTGGCGGTCGGCGAGGTGGTACGTGGGCGCGCCGTGCCCGAGATGGGCGTGACTCACCAGCCCGAGCTCCTCCAGGAGCTCCAGGGTCCGGTACACGGTGGAAATGTTGACCCCCGACGCCGTCTTCTTCACTTCCGTGAGGATGGCGTCGGGGGTCGCGTGCTCCAGGGTGTCCACTGCTTCGAGGACAAGCTGGCGCTGCGGCGTCAGCCGGTAGCCGCGCTGCCTGAGGTCGCTCTTCCAGTCGGTGCTCACCACACCGACGAGTCTAGAGCTACTTGAAGAACGCGATCCCGTCGTCCGGCAGGTCGTCCGGGAGGGCCTTGGCCCAGCGCTCGACGTCCTCGGGGGTGACGACCTTCTTCAGGTGGGCAGACATGTACGGGCGCAGCTCGACGTCCGGGGTCTGCTTCTCGCCGACCCACATCAGGTCGCTCTTGACGTAGCCGTACAGGCGCTTGCCGCCGCTGTAGGGGCGGGATGCGGCCGTGCGGGCCACCGCGTCGGTGACCAGGTCGATCTGCGGCTTCTGGGCGGCGAGCTCGCCGTACCAGATCTCGATGACGCCGTCGTCGCGGGTCATCGTCACCTCGACCTTGCGCTCGGCGTCGACGCGCCAGAAGCCGGACTCCGACTCCAGCGGGCGGACCTTGTTCCCGTCGTTGTCCAGGACCCAGGTGTGGGACCGGTACTCCAGGAAGTCGCGGCCGTCGTGGCTGAAGCTGACCTCCTGCCCGAAGTTGCACTTCTCGTCGCCGGGGAAGTCGTGGACGCCCGCGCCCGCCCAGTCGCCGAGCAGGAAGGCGAGGGGGACGAGGTCCTTGTGGAGGTCGGACGGGATCTCGATCATGAGGTGGGGTTCCTAGACGGGGGTCAGCGCTGGCCCTGGTACAGCTTCTTCACGGTCAGGTAGGCGAAGCCCAGGACGCCGACGCAGACCAGGACGAGCAGGGCTTCGAAGAATGCCTCAAGCACGGGGTGCTCCTTGTTGAGCGGGTTGAGCGGGGTGAGTACAGCGGTTGAGTACAGCGGCGTGAGTACACAAGAGCCGGGCCCCAGCTTAGTCGGCCGGGGCCCGGCCCTCTTGGCCAGGTCCGCTCCCGCGGGCTCAGCCGAGCAGCTGGCCCTGCAAGGTGACCGTCTGCTGGAACGGGACGGCCTTCGCGGTGCCCTTCCTGGACTGCACCATCATCGCGACGGTGTCGCCGGCCGTGAGGAACGCCTGCCTGACCTGTTCGGCGCCGTACGGCTTCTTCTCGACGTACGCGAGCAGCGAGATGTTCGTGACCTTGGCCGCGTCCGGGAAGTCCGCGTCCTCCTCGTAGCTGTCGGCGCCGACCACCGGGCGGGCGGGGGCCGCGTATCCGCCCAGGTTCTTCGCGACCAGGTCGTCGGCGACGGTCGCCGTGTCGAACTGGAGCAGGTAGATCCGGGTGCGGGTGCCGTCCGGGGTGGTCCAGCCGCGCGCGGCGATGTGCCGCAGGCCGTCGTCGGTCAGCTTCTGCGCGAGTTCGTCCCGGTCGTCCTTGGACGAGAACTCGGCCAGGAAGCCCTTGGTGGCCAGCCATCCGTCCGTCCCGGCGAGCGCCTTGTCGACGACGGCGCCCTTCGGCGGGGGCAGCACGAGCGCACGCAGGTCCGCGAAGTGGGACTGCGCCTTGTTCTCGTCAGCGAACGGTCCCGGACTGCCCGCAGGCAGCGGTGGCCTGCTGAGCGTGGGATAGTCCCACCGCCCGTCCGACGCGGTCCCGAGTCCGGGCACGTCCGAGCGCTTCATCCCGGCGATCCCGTACGCCGTCCCGGCCCCGACCACCGCGAAGACGACCACGGCGGCGGTCCAGCGGAGCGCGGCGCGCAGCACTGGGCGCCCCTTCCCGGCGGAGGCGGCCCGGGGATCTTGGTCGGCGGTGGGTGGGAGGAGCGGGGGCTCCGGGGACACCGGCACGGGCCCAGCTGCCGTGTTCTCCTGCTGCCGGCCGGTCATACGGCCTCCCCCGGGTCCTTGATGCGGTCGAGTTGTTCCTGGAGCAGGCGGCCGATGGCGTACGACTGCATCGGCTTGGCCGACTGCGCCGTGAGGGTGACCAGGACTTCCCCCTGGTAGGCGGAGCAGTAGATCGTGTCGAGTTCCTCGTCGGCCTCCTTCGGCGACAGGAAGCACCGGGCGTCCTGGTAACCGTTGATCGACGGTCCGGGCCGGAAGACTCCCAGACCTTGGAGGAATGTGTTCTGGAAGCGGGACGCGCGCCGTACCGCCGACCTGTCCTCGATCTGGGCCAGCACGATGCTCACCGTCGACGCCTTGTCCGTGTAGATGGACGCCTGCTCTTCGGTGCTCACGTAGCTGCGCATGGCCAAGCCCTTGGTGTGCTGCTTGTCGATGGCCTTCTCCAGCGGCTCGCGCTGCTTGCGCGGCAGCCCCTTCAACGCCTCCTTGCGCAGTTCCGCCGCCTGCGCCCCGGTGAAGGCCGCGTCATGGCCGTACTCCCCGATGTCGGGCCCCTGGCTCCAGCCGTCCGGGCCGTACGGCACGAGCGCCGCGGCGAGCCCGGTGGCCCTGGCCGTGCCCCCTGCCCTCTCCGCCGACGCCTTCGGGAAGTCCCACACGGCATCGCCCGCGTCCCGGTCCGCGCCGTTCACGGTCACGACGGTGTACCCGATCCCGCCGACCACGGCCAGGCCGAGCAGCACGGCTGCCGCGATGGCGGCGATACGGCGCCTGCGTACCGGCTTCCCGACGACTGCGAGGGCCGACTCCTGTGAGCCGTCGACGAGTTCGGGGACGAGGAGGTGCGTCTCCGGCTCCGTGCCCGGCTCCGGTTCCCCCGGCCCGGTGTGGTTCTCGGTGCTCACAACCGCTCCATCTGCCGCGTGGCCAGGTCCATGATCTTCTTCTTCGGGACGGGCTTGGCGGAGGAGACCCAGACCTGCATCTCGATGTCACCGCGCCAGGCATGCGCCTCGCCGTTGTAGACGTCCGTGTAACCGGCCTTGCGGTCCGGCGAGTTGTGGACGTACGCCATCCCGTCACCCGTGCCCGGGATGGGCCAGCTGTCGGTGTGGGGCTTCTTCCCGGCCCAGTAGTAGGCGTCGCCCGCGTCGTCGGCGGCGACGAGTTCGTCGTCCTGGCGGAACTGCACGAGCCGGATCTCGACGAACAGCGAGCTGCCCTCCCGCCAGTTGACGACGGCGGCCCGGCGGAACTCGCCGGCGACGAGGTCACCGAAGGCACTGGCCGGCTTGTCGTACGTCTCCGCGTACCCGGCCAGGTCCAGCCACCCGTCCGCACCGATGGCGTAGCCCGCGTCCCGCGCCCCGACCGGCTTCTTCAGCAGCAGCTTGCGCAGGTCGCCGTCCGTACTGATCCTGCGGTCCTGAGCGGCGGACAGCGGCTCGGGACCGTCGCCCTTCGCCTGGGGGAGCGCGGCCTGCGAGAGGGAGGGCAACGCGTCGGGGGCGCGGTTCGCCTGGACGAGATAACCCGTGCAGGTACCGGCGACGACCCCGAGCACGGCGGCGACGGCGATCAGGACCGTGGCACGGCCACGGCGGCGAGGCTCCCCGGGCTCGGACACGGACGCGGACACGGCTGCGGAAACTTCTTCTGGTTCTTGCGGTACCTGCAAGACATCCCCCACCGAAAACATGACGTGCGCATTCCATACACGCGCGCACAGGAGACCGATGGCCGACGCGGGGAGTTGCAGGGGAGTTGATTACGATTCGGCCATGGCGAAGAAGCTCGTGATCAAGGTGACGGCGGGGGCCGACGCGCCCGAGCGGTGCTCGCAGGCGTTCACGGTGGCGGCGGTGGCCGTGGCCAGCGGTGTCGACGTCTCGCTGTGGCTGACCGGGGAGTCCGCGTGGTTCGCGCTGCCGGGGCGGGCCGCCGAGTTCGAGCTGCCGCACGCCGCCCCGCTGCCCGACCTCCTCGACTCGGTCCTCGCCGCGGGCCGCGTCACCCTGTGCACCCAGTGCGCGGCCCGCCGGGACATCACCGAGAAGGACGTCCTGGAGGGCGTACGGATCGCGGGCGCCCAGGTCTTCGTACAGGAGGCACTGGGGGACGAGACGCAGGCCCTGGTCTACTGACCGCCCAGAACCACAGGCGCACAGGCACCGGCTACGAGCGCGGGCGCTTCTTGCCGTCGAGTTCGTCCCACCACTCGTCGGACTTGGGGTCGCCGGAGGGGTCGTCCCACCAGCGGTCCTCGGGGCCCCGCCGGTTGGCGACCATGGCGGCGACCGGCGGGATGACCATTGCCACGACGCACATGGCGACGGCCGCCGGGATCGACCAGATGCGTACGACTCCCCAGGCCAGGACGAACAGCGTGACGCAGGTACCCATCATGGCGAAATACACGTGACGGCGGCGTGCCAGCATGCTTCCAGGGTAGGGCCCCGGCACCGGTCGGAGACGGGACGCGGAGGCGGAGGCGGCGGACAAGCCCCAGATCACCGCGGGCCCAGATCACCACAGGCCCAGCGCCGGAGGCCGCCGGACGGAGTCCGGCGCAGCGCTCCGAAGCCTGCGCAGCAGTGCGAGGCGCGCATCAAGGAGGGGCCACGTGACGGCGGCGGGCCAGCATGCCTCCAGGGTAGGGCCCCGGCACCGGTCGGAGACGGGACGCGGAGGCGGAGGCGGCGGACAAGCCCCTAGATCACCGCGGGCCCAGATCACCGCAGGCCCAGATCACCGCAGGCCCAGTTCACCGCAGGCCCAGCGCCGGAGGCCGCCGGACGGAGTCCGGTGCAGCGCTCCGAAGCCTGCGCAGCAGTGCGAGGCACTCGTCGAGCGTGACGGCGGCGGGCCGGCGCAGGGTTCCAGCGTGGGGCCGGGTATGCCGAAGGGCCGCAGGTCGGGTGGGTGCCCGGGGTGCGGCCCTTGGCTTGTGGGGTGTCGGTCAGACGGCGATCGCGACCTCGGCGAGGCCGCCCTGCTGCGCGACGACCGTGCGGTCGGCGGTGGCGCCGGGGACCAGGGCGCGGACGGTCCAGGTGCCCTCGGCCGCGTAGAAGCGGAACTGGCCGGTCGCGGAGGTCGGAACCTCCGCGGTGAACTCGCCGGTCGAGTCCAGCAGGCGGACGTAGCCCACCACCGGCTCGCCGTCGCGGGTCACCTGGCCCTGGATCGTCGTCTCACCGGGCTTGATCGTCGAGGCGTCGGGGCCGCCGGCCTTCGCTCCACACATGTCTTTCTCCAAGAGGGGTCTGACCGGAGGAAGGCCGGTCGGGTCGAACGGGGGGTGATTACTTGTTGGCGCCGAGCTCGATCGGGACGCCGACGAGGCTGCCGTACTCGGTCCAGGAGCCGTCGTAGTTCTTGACGTTCTCCACGCCGAGCAGCTCGTGCAGGACGAACCAGGTCAGCGCGGAGCGCTCACCGATGCGGCAGTAGGCGATGGTGTCCTTGGCGAGGTCCACGTTCTCCTCGGCGTAGAGCTCCTTGAGCTCGTCGTCCGACTTGAAGGTGCCGTCGTCGTTGGCGTTCTTCGACCACGGGATGTTCTTCGCGGACGGGACGTGACCCGGGCGCTGGGACTGCTCCTGCGGCAGGTGCGCCGGGGCGAGCAGCTTGCCGGAGAACTCGTCGGGCGAGCGCACGTCGACCAGGTTGTGCGAACCGATCGCGGCGACGACGTCGTCACGGAAGGCGCGGATCGCGGTGTTCTGCGGCTTGGCCTTGTAGTCGGTCGCCGGGCGCTCCGGGACCTCCTCGACCAGCTCGCGGGCGTCCAGCTCCCACTTCTTGCGGCCGCCGTCGAGCAGCTTGACGTTCTCGTGGCCGTAGAGCTTGAAGTACCAGTAGGCGTAGGACGCGAACCAGTTGTTGTTTCCGCCGTAGAGGATCACCAGCGTGTCGTTGGCGATGCCCTTCGCCGACAGGAGCTTCTCGAAGCCCTCCTGGTCGATGAAGTCGCGGCGGACCGGGTCCTGCAGGTCCTTGGTCCAGTCGATGCGGATCGCGTTCCTGATGTGGTTCTTCTCGTAGGCGGACGTGTCCTCGTCCACCTCCACGATCGCGATGTTCGGGTCGTCGAGGTTGGCCTCGACCCAGTCGGCGTCGACCAGGACGTCACTGCGGCTCATGCTCTTTCTCCTCCGGGGCAGTTGCGGCGGGGCATACGAGTCTGCGGGGTGCACACGCCCGTACGGGGGCGACGCACCGGTGCCCTGAGCAGGGCGGGGGGATGCGGAGGTCTGCGCCTTCCGCTCAGAAGGGGCGACAGAGCATGGCGGCGACGCGGCACAGGTCTACTGCCCGCCGCTTCGTGAGGTCCGCCTGTCGCTTCATGAGCTCGATCGTAGGGACGGACAGGCGGGCGTGTCACCGCTGTGTCGTATCGTGAGATGCGATCGTCCGGGATGTGGGATGCGATCAGCCTCCGGGCCGCCGTGGCGCGGCTCGCGGCCGGATGTATCGGTCACCGCAGCTGTCGTACGGACATCCGTGTCTCGCCCCTCGGACACTCCCCGTCCATCACCGAACGGTCCCGTCCTACCCCGCGAGCTTGACGTTCGAACCCTTCACCGTGATCTCCACACCGTTCTTCGCGGCCTGCACACCGTCCACCTTCACACCGCCCGGCAGCCGGTCGATGGTCTGCTGGAAGTCGGTGATCGAGCGGATCCGGGCATCGGCGAGGTCGACGACCAGCTTGGGCAGGTTGTCGGCGTGCACCTTGACCGAGTCGCCGTCGACGGTGACGGTGCTGAGCACGGGGTACGTCTGCGAGGCGCCGGCGGCCGTGACCTTGACGTCGACCTTGATCTTTCCGCTGCCGCCGTCGGAGAGGCCCACGACCTGGGCGTTGACGCCGGGGATGATCTGCGTCGGCTGGGACTTCGCGGCCTTCAGCAGCTCGTCGTAGGCGATGGTGGCGGTGCCGGTCGCGGTGGACGCGGTCGCGGAGCTGTAGTCGCCGGTGAAGGTGACGCCCTTCATGTCGGCCTGGAGATCGTCGATGCGGATGCTCTTCGGGGCGCCGGCGGTGGTGTCGCCCGTGTCGGCCTCGTAGTCCTTGATGCCGATGCGTACGTCGTCCAGCTTGCCGGCGGCGACCTGGGTGAGGAACGGGAAGCCCTTGATGGAGACATCCGGGGTGGAGGCGAGGTTCTCGGTGGTCTTCACCTTGTCGGCGGCCTCGTTCTCGGCGAAGTACACCGCGACGCGGTCGGCGATCACGAAGAGGCCGCCCAGGATCACGACGACGATCAGAAGTATTCGCAGGGCGCGCATTCGGTACTTCCCCCACCTGGCCGACAACGTTGGTCTACGACGGACTAGTGACCGCCGTTTCGGAGCGTAACCCTGCGGGGCTTGGGCCAGGGGGATTGTTGATCACCTGTGACAGGGGGGCGGGCGGTGTTGTGGGCGCCGTCCATTGGGGGCTGCCGCCCCCAGACCCCCGCATCTGCCCTGAACCGGAATCGTCCTCAAACGCCGGACGGTCTGATGGGACTACCCCAGTGCTCGGCCCAGGACGTACACCGCCGGGGCCGCTGCCGTCAGGGGCAGGGCCACTCCCGCTGTGAAGTGGACGAACTTCGACGGGTAGTCGTAGCTGGCGACGCGGTGGCCGATGAGGGCGCAGAGGGACGCGGCGGCGCCCAGGAGGGCCCCCTTCGTCCCGAAGCCCGTCATGCCGCCGACCGCGATGCCCGCCCCCGCCGCCGCGAGCAGCGCGACCACCAGCGAGGCCGGGGTGGGCAGCGGGAGGGCGCGGGCCAGGAGCGCCACCGCCACCGCCGCCGCGCCCACGGACACCGCGTCCGTGTCGGCCGCGAGGTAACCGGCCGCGAGGATCGACAGCGCCGCCGAGGCGACCGTCGCCATCAGGCCGTACATCCGCTCGTCCGGGTCGGCGTGCGAGCGCAGTTGCAGGACCAGGGAGAGCAGGACCCAGACGCCGAGCGTGCCGAGGATGGCCGCCGGTCCGTGCTCGCGGCCCGCCGCCAGCAGGGCGGCGTCGGCCACCAGCGCGCCCAGGAAGGCCAGCGCGATGCCCTGGCGGGCGGGCCACATGCCGTTCAGGCGGAACCAGCCCGCCGCGGTGACCGCCTGGAGGACGACGAGGGGGAGGAGCAGGGCGTACGAGCCGATGGCCGCCGTACCCGAGAGGAGAAGCCCGAGCAGCGCCGTCAGCGCGGCCGGCTGCATCCCGGGCTCGATGATCGGCGAACGCCCCTCAAGGCGGGCCCGCTGGGCATCGGTGACGCGTGCGTTGCCGGAGAGGGTGGCGGGGCCGTAACCGGGGTCGGCGGTGGGCGCGCCTGCCGGGTGGCCGGGGGCGTGACCCGAGGGGCCCGTCGTCTGCGCGGGGGCGTGAGCCGCGGGCGCGTGAGAAGGGTAGGCGGCGGACCCGGCATGGCCGGCCTGCGCCGCATAACCCTCGTATCCCTCGTAGCCCTGCCCCTCCTGCGCCTGCTGGTGCCACTGCGGCTGCGGCTGGGGTGCCTGGTGCTGCGGGTAGTGCGCCTGCTGCTGCCACTCCGGCGCCCCGTGCTGCCACGACGCCTCACCCCGCTCCTCCGGCGGGTAGGGCGCCGCCCCCGGCGTCTGCGCCGGTGCGTGGACCTGGGTCTCCCAGGTCTGGTCCTGCCACTGCTGGGTGTGCTGCTGGGCGGCGTACGGGTCGTCGTAACCCTGGTACGGCTGCTGGGCCGGCCACTCCTGCCGCGGCTGCTGCTGGTACGGGTCGTACGGCTGGTCGGTCATCGTCACCCTCCTGCGAACGGCGGGAGCACCTCGACCGTGCCGCCGTCGGCCAGCCGTACCGTCTCATGTCCGCGGGTGCCCACGGGGTCACCGTCGACGAGGAAGGAGCATCGCTGCAGCACGCGCACCAGTTCACCGGGGTGTCGCGCGCGCACGGCGTCGAGCGCCTCGGAGAGGGTGTCCGCGTCGTACGGCTCCTCGGCGAGCCCGGCCGCGGCCTTCGCGGCGGCCCAGTAGCGCACCGTGACCTTTGGCATCCGTTCCTCAATCAATCGGCGGTGTACAGCGTCAGGCTAGCCCGCCCGGCGCCCGGTCCAGTCCCCGATGCGGGCCAGGAGGTCGTCGGAGGCGGCGTGCTCGGCGTGGCCCATGCCGGCCTCGATCCACAGTTCGCCGTGGTCACCGGCGGCGGTCGCGAGCATGCGGGGGTGGTCGACCGGGAAGTAGCCGTCCTGGTCGCCGTGCACGATGAGGAGCGGGGTGGGCGCGATGGCCGGCACCGCCTCGACGGGGGACAGCGGGACCGGGTCCCAGTCGCGGTTGATGATCCGGGTGCGGAAGCCGTAGCGGCCCACCAGCCGGCCCTCGGGGCGGGTGACCAGCCAGTGGAGTTTGCGCATGGGGGCCGTGCCCCGGTAGTACCAGCGGGCCGGCGCGCTCACCGAGACGACCGCGTCCGTATGCGCGTTCCCGCCCCTTTCCGGCCGGTACAGCGCCGCGTGCCGCAGCACCACCGAACCGCCCATGGAGAAGCCGACGGTCGCCACGCGCGTGTGCCCGAGCTCCCGGGCCCAGCGCACCGCGGCCGCCAGGTCGAGCACCTCCTTGTCGCCGACGGTCGAGCGCCCGCCGGAGGCCCCGTGGCCGCGGAAGGAGAAGGAGACCACCGCCCCGTACCGCGCGAACGCCTCCACCACCCGGCGCACATGCGGCTTGTCGACGTCGCCCGTGAAGCCGTGGGCCATCACGAACGCGAGATCAACGGCAGATGGCGCGGAGACGTCGTATACGGCGGCCGGCGGATCGTATACGGAATCGATCGTCACGCCGTCGTCCGTGGTCAGAAACGTCCGCATAGGGGCGTGTCTGGTCGTCTCGGCATGCGGACGAACGATGGAACGTGCCACATGACCTGCCGGAGTGATGCTCATGTGGGCTATTCTGCTGGGCAGAGGACTCGGGCAGCGACGCCCCCGGGTCCTTTTGTGCTTTCGGAAGCGTTGTATACGAAGCGGGAAACTCCAGGTGACCGCTGGTGTACGGGGCCTTCGGGATCGCAGAGCAGGTGACGTACCGCACACGTCCTCGCAGGGACCGAGGAGGAACCAGACGTATGAGTTCTCTGCTGCTCCTGACCAACGCCCTCCAGCCGTCGACGGAGGTGCTTCCGGCCCTCGGCCTGTTGCTGCACAACGTCCGCGTGGCACCGGCGGAAGGCCCCGCTCTCGTCGACACCCCCGGTGCCGACGTCATCCTCATCGACGGACGCCGTGACCTCCCGCAGGTCCGCAGCCTGTGCCAGCTGCTGCGCTCGACCGGCCCCGGCTGTCCGCTCATCCTGGTCGTCACCGAGGGCGGTCTCGCCGCCGTCACCGCCGACTGGGGCATCGACGACGTCCTGCTCGACACCGCCGGCCCGGCGGAGGTCGAGGCCCGGCTGCGGCTGGCCATGGGACGCCAGCAGATCGTCAACGACGACTCCCCGATGGAGATCCGCAACGGCGATCTGTCGGTGGACGAGGCGACCTACAGCGCCAAGCTGAAGGGACGGGTCCTCGACCTCACCTTCAAGGAGTTCGAGCTCCTGAAGTACCTGGCCCAGCACCCGGGCCGCGTCTTCACGCGCGCACAGCTGCTCCAGGAGGTCTGGGGCTACGACTACTTCGGCGGCACCCGGACGGTCGACGTGCACGTACGGCGGCTGCGGGCCAAGCTCGGCCCCGAGCACGAGTCGCTGATCGGGACCGTCCGCAACGTCGGTTATCGATTCGTTACTCCCGAGAAGGGCGACCGGGTCTCCGACGAAGCCAAGGCCAAGGCAGAACGGGCAAAGACGGAGGATGCGGACGAGACGGCGGTGCTTGGCGCGGCCGAGGTGGCCGCGGACGCTTAGCGGGCCCCTGGGCTGGGCATTGCTTCCGCACACGAGGTGTGTGCGGAAGCTTCCGCTCGCCCTGCCCGCGGCGGGTATATCCGCGTAGACTCCGCGCGTGGCCAAGGTGACTCGGGATGATGTGGCGCGACTGGCGGGGACTTCGACCGCCGTCGTCAGCTATGTCATCAACAACGGACCCCGGCCGGTCGCCCCGGCCACGCGCGAGCGTGTCCTCGCCGCGATCAAGGAGCTGGGGTACCGCCCCGACCGCGTCGCCCAGGCGATGGCGTCCCGGCGCACGGATCTCATAGGTCTGATCATCCCGGACGCCCGTCAGCCCTTCTTCGGGGAGATGGCGCACGCGGTCGAGCAGGCCGCCTCCGAGCGCGGGAAGATGGTGCTCGTCGGCAACACCGACTACGTGGCCGAGCGCGAGGTCCACTATCTGCGGGCCTTCCTCGGGATGCGGGTCTCCGGGCTCATCCTGGTCAGCCACGCCCTCAACGACCTGGCCGCCGCCGAGATAGAGGCCTGGGACGCCCGGGTCGTGCTGCTGCACGAGCGGCCCGAGGCCATCGACGACGTCGCCGTCGTCACCGACGACCTCGGCGGCGCCCATCTCGCCGTGCGGCATCTGCTGGAACACGGGTACGAGTACGTCGCCTGTATGGGCGGTACCGCCGAGACACCCGCCGTCGGCGACCCCGTCTCCGACCACGTCGAGGGCTGGCGGCGCGCCATGGAGGAGGCCGGCAAGCCGACCGAGGGGCGGCTGTTCGAGGCGCCGTACAACCGCTACGACGCCTACCGGATAGCGCTGGAGCTCCTCGCCGGGCCCCGGCGGCCGCCCGCGATCTTCTGCTCCACCGACGACCAGGCCATCGGCGTCCTGCGGGCCGCGCGCGAGCTGCGCATCGACGTGCCGGGCGAGCTGGCGGTGGCCGGCTTCGACGACATCAAGGAGGCGGCACTCGCCGACCCGCCGCTGACGACGGTCGCCTCCGACCGCAGCGCGATGGCGCGGGCCGCGGTGGACCTCGTACTCGACGACGGGCTGCGGGTGGCCGGGTCCCGGCGGGAGCGGCTGAAGACCTTCCCCTCGCGCCTGGTGGCCCGGAAATCCTGCGGATGCGAGTGATCAGCGCCGCATGAACGCCGTATGAGAAGCACCTGAGAGAGCTCTCCCGGCTGCGAGTACGGCCTTTATATCGGGCATACGAGGTTCTGTCGGGCTTCTCAGCGGGCACTCAGGAAGCTCTCATGGTCACGGGCCAAGCTTTTTGACATGACCGAGAGCTTCCGCCGCGACGGCGAGTACGAGCAGTACGAGAACCCTTACCAGGGCGCCCAGCAGCACTTCTCCTCCCCCGTGAACCCGGAGTGGCCGCCCCCGCCGGCGCACCGGCCCGCACAGCCGCCGCAGGCGGAGCCGGTCACCGTCCAGCCGGGCAGCACCGTCTGGCCGGGTCAGCCCCAGTCCATGGCCGGCGGAGAGGGTGGCGGGAACGGTGGCGGTACGGCGGTGCTGCCCACCGTTCCCGCCGAGCCGGCCCCCGGCACCGCACCGGCCGCCAGGAAGCGCCCGCGGGGCCCCATCGCCCTGCTGGCCGCCGTGGCGATCGTCGCCGCGGCCATAGGCGGCGGCACCGCGTACGGCATACAGGAGCTGACCGGCAGCGACACCGCCGCCACCAGCTCCACCACCACCAGCGTGGTCCCCTCCAGCAAGCAGGGCGACGTCGCCTCCATCGCCGCGGCCGTCAGCCCGAGCGTGGTCGAGGTCGGCGCGACGCTGAGCAACGGCACCTCCACCGGCTCCGGCGTGATCATCACCAGCAACGGCGAGATCGTCACCAACAACCACGTCATCTCCGGCGCGCAGTCGATCAAGGTGACGACCAGCGACGGGAAGTCGTACACCGCGAAGGTCGTCGGCACCGACAGCAAGAAGGACCTCGCGCTGATCAAGCTGGAGGGCGCCTCCGGCCTGCATCCGGCCACCCTTGGCAACTCCTCCGGCGTCCGGGTCGGTGACACGGTCGTGGCGATCGGCTCCCCCGAGGGCCTCAGCGGCACCGTCACCAGCGGCATCGTCTCCGCGCTCAACCGTGACGTGACCGTCTCCACCGACGAGAACCAGCAGCAGGGCCAGGGCGGCGACGGACAGTGGCCGTTCTCGTTCGGCGGCCAGCAGTTCAACGGCGACACCGGCTCCTCCACCACGACCTACAAGGCGATCCAGACCGACGCCTCCCTCAACCCCGGCAACTCCGGCGGCGCGCTGATCAACGCCAGTGGCGACATCATCGGCATCAACTCCGCGATGTACTCCGCCAGTTCATCCTCCTCCGGCTCCTCGGACGCCGGCAGCATCGGCCTCGGCTTCGCCATCCCGATCAACACCGTCAAGGCCGACCTGGCGCACCTGCGGGCCGGCGGCTCCAACTGACCCCTCACCTCTCCAGCAGGGAGTACGTCATGATCCAGCAGGTTTCCCACACCGTGGCCGGCACCGACCCGGCCGGTCTCGCCCTGGCCCTCGAGGTGGCGTACGAGCTGCACGCACCGGCCACGCGGGCACCGGAAGTCGCCGTGGTACCCCAGCTGATGGGGCTGCACACCACCCCGGCCCGTCCGCACCGCCGCAAAGTGCCGCTGAACCGGATCTCGGCGATGAGCGCCTGATCGCGCACCGCGCCGCACTCTCTACGCCCCCGAAGGGAAACATGCGAGGCTGAAGGCGTTCAGCACCCTCAGCGTCCTTGTCGTCCCACCGCACCCGAGGAACCCGAAGCCCATGAGCTCCGCCGATGGCGACCGTGACCCCCAGCGCATCCTGATCGTCGACGACGAGCCGGCCGTGCGCGAAGCACTCCAGCGCAGCCTCGCCTTCGAGGGCTACGAGACGGAGGTCGCCGTGGACGGCGCGGACGCCCTGGACAAGGCCGCCGCCTACCGTCCCGACCTGGTCGTCCTCGACATCCAGATGCCCCGCATGGACGGTCTGACCGCGGCCCGGCGGATCCGCGGCGCGGGCGACACGACGCCGATCCTCATGCTCACCGCACGCGACACGGTCGGCGACCGGGTCACCGGGCTCGACGCGGGCGCCGACGACTACCTGGTCAAGCCGTTCGAACTCGACGAACTCTTCGCCCGCGTCCGCGCGCTGCTGCGGCGCAGCTCCTACGCCGCGGCCAGTGCGGCCGCCCAGGAGGACGAGGCGCTGACCTTCGCCGACCTGCGGATGGATCTGGCGACGCGGGAGGTGACGCGGGGCGGGCGGCCGGTGGAGCTGACCCGCACCGAGTTCACCCTGCTGGAGATGTTCATGGCCCACCCGAGGCAGGTGCTGACCCGGGAGCAGATCCTGAAGGCGGTCTGGGGCTTCGACTTCGAGCCGTCGTCCAACTCGCTGGACGTGTACGTCATGTATCTGCGCCGCAAGACCGAGGCGGGCGGCGAGCCGCGCCTCGTGCACACGGTGCGCGGTGTCGGCTACGTGCTCCGACAGGGCGGCGCGGAGTGAGGAGGGTTCTCCGCCGCTTCCAGACCCTGCCGATCCGCTCCCGCCTGGCGATGCTGGTCGCGGCGGCGGTGGCGTTCGCGGTGGCGGCGGTCTCGGTGACGTGCTGGTTCCTGGTGCAGGGGAAACTGTATGAGCAGGTGGACAACGACCTGCAGAGGGGCATGCGAGGGCCGCAGATCCAGAAGGCACAGGCGGCTTTGAACAACTGTTCCAAGACCGCGCAGGGTGGCAACGGGTTCTTCGGGAACACCTACTCCCAAGTCGTGACGGACCAGGGCAAGATCTGCGTGACCGAGGACTCCACGGGCGTCATCAAGGTCACCCAGGCCGACAAGAAACAGATCAAGAACGCGGATCTCCGGCAGGCCTACTTCCGTAACGGCACCGACGAAAAAGGCGCTGATGTGCGGGTGATGACCGTGCCTCTGGGCGCCACCACCACTGTGACCGGAGACGCCGGGCCCTACGTGGGACTTGTCGTCGCCGTCCCCCTGAAGAGCACCCAGAAGACCCTCAAGGACCTGGCCCTCATCCTTCTCCTCGTCTCCGGTGTCGGAGTGGTCGGGGCCGGGGCCGCCGGGCTCGCGGTGGCGCGGGCCGGGCTGCGGCCCGTCGACAAGCTGACCGAGGCCGTCGAGCATGTGGCCCGTACCGAGGACCTCGGCATCCGCATCCCCGTGGAGGACGACGCCGAGGACGAGATCGCCCGGCTGTCCCGGTCCTTCAACTCCATGACCTCCTCGCTGGCCAGCTCGCGCGAGCTGCAGCAGCAGCTCATCGCCGACGCCGGTCATGAGCTGCGCACGCCCCTGACCTCGCTCCGGACGAACATCGAACTCCTCACCCGCAGCGAGGAGACCGGCCGCCCCATCCCCCCGGCCGACCGCAAGGCGCTGCTCGCCTCCGTGAAGGCGCAGATGACCGAACTGGCCTCGCTCATCGGCGACCTGCAGGAGCTGGCCCGTTCGGAGGGACAGCGGGGCGAGCGCGTCCAGGTCGTGTCGCTGCGGGACACCGTCGAGGCGGCCCTGCGCCGGGCGCGGCTGCGCGGGCCCGAGCTGACGATCACCGCCGACCTCCAGCCCTGGTACGTCCGCGCGGAGCCGTCCGCCCTGGAACGGGCGATCGTCAACATCCTCGACAACGCCGTGAAGTTCAGCCCGGAGGGCGGGACGATCGACGTCCAGCTGGACCACGGCGTCCTCACCGTCCGCGACCACGGCCCCGGCATCCCCGCCGAGGAACTCCCGCACGTCTTCGACCGCTTCTGGCGCTCCCCCAGCGCCCGCGCACTCCCCGGTTCCGGCCTCGGCCTGTCCATCGTCGCCCGCACGGTCGAGCAGGCCGGCGGCGAGGTCACGCTGACCCACGCGGACGGCGGCGGCACGGTGGCGACCGTACGCCTCCCGGGCGCCCCGACGCCTCCCCCCGAAGTGCGGTAACCGAAGACGGACCAGGGGGTGGCCGACCGGCTCGCACGGTGGCCACCGACCCGTCCTGACGTGCGCAGTTGATGGACGTACCATCGCCCGCAGAGGCTTCGGGGAGGGGCGGGCGATGGACGCGGTCGGGGGCGGGATCGAGCGGGAGTACCGGAGACGGAGAGGACTTCCGTGGCAGTACCTCGGGCTGGTGGCGGTGATCTTCATGGCCGCCTCCCACACGGGCCCGCCCGCGTGGGGCCGATGGCTGGTCGTCGCGTCCGCCGCGCAGACTCTCGCACGGGTCGGTCTGGAGCAGTTCCGGGCCCACACCCGCGTCACCGACGCCGGGATCACCGCGCAGGGGGCCATGCGCTCGCGCACCTGGGCCTGGCCTGAGGTGTACGACATCCGGGTCGAACACAACCCGCGGGGCCAGGGCCGGTCCGCTCCCGAGTGGCCGGCCTATCTCTACGACTTCGAGGGCCGTCGTTTCCTGCTTCCGCATCTGGACGACCGGCAGGTGGACGACCCGTACGCCGAGGTCTCCGCGCTGTGCCTGGCCGCCGCCCCGCACCGCAGCCTCACTTGGGAACGGCAGCCGCGGGTCGAGGACCTGATCCGCCACCGGGCCGCCCGGCGCAAGGGGTGGACCTGGGGGGCCAACGGCGCGCTGCTCGTCCTGCTCACGATGTTCTCGTTCACCATCTGGCAGGCCGGCACGGGCAGGCCGGAGCACGAGTTCCTGGAGCTGGTGTGCGTACCGCTGGCCGCCCTGGTCACGCTCGGCGCCCTGTTCTCCTGGTACTGGACCCACCGCACCCCGCCCGCTGCCACCTGAGCCCGCTACCACCTGAGGATCATCGTCTCGTCCGCCGCCGGCGGTACGTCCGCCACCGCGTCCGGCAGGGGCTCGGCGAGCGCCGCGTAGGTGCCGCCGCGGGCGAGGAGTTCGGCGTGGGTGCCGGTCTCCACCAGGCGTCCTCGGTCGACGACCAGGATCCGGTCCGCGTCGGGGGCGAGGCTCAGATCGTGGGTGATCATGATGGTCGTGCGGCCCGCCATCAGCTTGCGCAGCGGCTGGACGACCTGGCGGGCGGCCACCGCGTCCAGGCCCGCCGTCGGCTCGTCCAGGACGAGGACCGGGGCGGCGCGTAGCATGGCGCGGGCGATGGCGATGCGCTGGAGCTGGCCGCCGGACAGGGCGGCGGTGCCGGGCGCGATGGCGGTGTCGTAACCGTCGGGGAGCGCGGTGATGAAGTTGTGGGCCGCCGCTTCCCGCGCCGCCCGCTCGATCTCCTGCTCGCTCGCGCCGGGGCGTCCGCAGGCGATGTTCTCCCGGATCGTGCCGTTGAGGATGAGGGTCTCCTGGGGGAGCAACGCCACGTTCTCGCGCAGGAACCGCAGACTCATGTCGGTCAGCGGAACGCCGTCCAGGGTGATCACGCCCTGTGCGGGGTCGTAGAAGCGGGTGAGCAGCTTGGAGAGAGTGGACTTGCCCGCGCCGCTGGAGCCGGTGACGATCACCAGCTCGCCGGGGCCCGCGCCGAAACTCACGTCGCGCAGGGAGGCGCGGCGGGAGCCGGGGTAGCGGAAGGAGACGTCGTGGAAGCCGACCCAGCCGCGCACGGGCCAGGCGGCGACCGGTTCGGCGGGGTCCGTGACCGCGGGGTCGGTGTCCAGGATCTCGTTCAGCCGCTCGGCGCCCGCGGTGGCCGCGGTGAGGGTGAGGCCGAGCCCGCCGAGGCTGCGGACCGGCGGATAGAGGTAGCCGATGAACGCGGCGAAGGCGAGGAGCTGACCGAGGGTCATCCGGCCGGCGGAGATCTCCCAGACGCCGAGGCCGATCACCGTGAGGACGCACAGGGTCTCGACCACCTCGACGAACTGCTCGTACATCTCGCTCAGCCGGGCGCCCCGGACACTGGCGCTCATCCAGGCGCGTGCCTCCCTCTCGAGCCGTTTCTCCTCGTCGGCGCGGCGGTTGTAGGCCTGGGTGAGCACGATGTTGCCCAGTGACTCCTCGACGACCGAGGTGATGGCGCCGTCGGCGACCCGCTCGTCCTGGGAGGCCGTCCTGATGCGGCCGGAGAAGCGGCGGGCGGCGAGCAGGAAGAGGGGCGCGAGGACGAAGGTGGCAAGCGCCAGGTCCCAGCGCAGATACAGGGCCGCGGAGGCGTAGAAAACGGCCGAGAAGGCGGCGGAGACGGTGCCGACGACGCCGGAGACGACCATCTGCTCGATGGCCTCGACGTCACCGGTCAGGCGTTCCACCAGGTCGCCCTGGCGGTGCCGCTGGAAGAAGTGCGGGGACAGGTCCTGGACGTGCCGGAAGACCTTGGCCCGCAGCCGCAGGACGAATCTCTCGGCGGTCCAGGTGGCCAGCGAGTTGCCGAGGTAGCCGACGAGCGCGCCGAGCGCGGCCACGCCCAGCCAGGCGCCGGCCGGTCCCCAGAAGGCGGAGAGCGAGCCGGCCTTCAGGGCGTTGTCGGTGAGCTGGGCGAACAGCAGGATCGAGGCGGTCTCGGTGAACGCGGAGACCACCACGCAGGCGATGATCGCCACCAGCCATCTGCGATCGCCGCGGGTCAGCGGCCAGAACCTGCGGAAGGCCTCACGGACTTCCCTCATCGTCGACTCCCTCCCTGCGCTGCGGACATGACGAGGCGGGGCCCCGGCGCGAGCGGCGCTCGCCGACCGGTGACCCCGCCTTCGATTTCCTGTGAATTACTGTGCGAATTGCTGTGAGAATTACCGCGTGAACTGCTCGGTGAATTACCCGTCAGCCCTTATGGTCAATGGGTCGACGCTTCGGAGCCGGCTTCTTCGGAGCGGGCTTCTTCGCAGCCGGGGCGGGCTTGCAGTGGGCCTTCTTCACCGGGGCGATCTTGCGGAAGCTCATGGTGATCTCCTTTGTCTCGGTGCCGATAGCGCCGTTCGCTTTCGACATGGAAAACATTACCGGATTCCAGAGCCAGAAAAAGACCAATTCCACTTAGAGCTTCCTGGGTCATTGCTGTGATGATTCTTATGCAATTCGCGGAACCGAACCGCGCTCACACAGAATTTAGGAAGCGATCGTGATCCGGTTCGCCACCGGCGGCGCGATCGGGTTCGCCGGCGAGGAGTTCGCCGTGAGGTACTTCTCCAGGGCCGCCAGGTCGTCCGTGCCGACCAGGTCGTTCGTGCCCTGGCCCAGCGTGGTGAAGCCGTCGCCGCCACCCGCGAGGAAGCTGTTGGTGGCGATCCGGTAGGTGGCGGCCGGGTCGACGGCGGCGCCGCTCAGCCTGATGGAGTCCGTGACGACACGGTCCGCGCCGGTCTTCGTCAGGTCGAGGGTGTACGTCAGGTTCGCCGAGGGCTGCAGGATCTTCGGGGCGGCGGTGTTCGTGCCGCTCACCTGCTCCTTGAGCACCTGGATCAGCTGCGCCCCCGTGAAGTCCTGCAGGTTCACCGTGTTGGAGAACGGCTGCACCGTGAAGCCCTCCGCGTAGGTCACCACGCCGTCGCCCTCACTGCCCTTCGCCGCGTAGGTCAGCCCGGCGCGCACCCCGCCCGGGTTCATCAGCGCGAGGTCGGTCCCCGGATCCAGTTCCCTGCCGTACGCGAGTTGCGCGTCCGCGATCAGGTCGCCCATCGGCGACTCGGTGCCCGTGTTCGGCACGTCGGCGGAGATGTAGCCGATCGCGCGGTTGCCGATGGGGGCGGCCAGCGTGTTCCACTTGGCGATCAGCTCGGTCAGGTCCGGCGCCTTGGGCACGGTCCGGGTGACCACGTGGTTCGCCGACTTCACCGACGTACGGGCGATGTCCCCGGTGAAGCGGTCGTACGTCAGCGTGGTGTCCGTGTAGAGGCGGCCGAAGGACGCGGCCGAGGTGACCATGCGGGGCTTGCCCGAGGGGTCCGGGACCGTGCAGACGTACGCGGTGTGGGTGTGCCCGGTGACCAGGGCGTCCACCGCCGGCGTGATGTTCTTGGCGATGTCGACGATCGGGCCGGAGATGCCGCTGCCCGCGCCCGCGGAGTCGCAGTCGTAGTTGTACGCCCCCGAGGCCGGGAAGCCGCCCTCGTGGATGAGGGCGACGATCGACTTCACGCCCTGCGCCTGGAGCACGCGCGCGTACTTGTTGATCGTCTCGACCTCGTCCTTGAACTTCAGCCCCTTGACGCCGTCGGCGGAGACGATCCCCGGGGTGCCCTCCAGGGTCACTCCGATGAAGCCGATCTTGACGTCCTTCTTCTTCCACACCCAGTAGGGCTTGAGAATCGGCCTGTTCGTCTTCTCGTCGAGGACGTTGGCGGCGAGGTAGGGGAAGTCCGCGCCCGTGAACCGCTGGTCCGTGTAGCAGCCGTCGGTGGGGTGGCAGCCGCCGTTCTGCAGCCGGGCCAGTTCCCTGGCGCCCTCGTCGAACTCGTGGTTGCCGACCGAAGTGACGTCCAGGTCGAGCTTGTTGAGCGCCTCGATGGTGGGCTCGTCATGGAAGAGGCCCGAGATCAGCGGGGAGGCGCCGACCATGTCGCCGCCGGCCGCCGTGACGGAGTACGGGTGGCCCTTGCGGGCCTCGCGCAGATGGGTCGCGAGGTACTCGACACCGCCCGCGTCGATGGTCTTCGTCGTGCCGTCCGCCTGGAGTTCGCTCACCCGGCCCGAAGAGCCGGACGGCGGCTCCAGGTTGCCGTGCAGGTCGTTGAAGGACAGCAGTTGGACGTCCTGGTAGCGGCTCGGCAGATGACCGTGGCCCTTGGACTCGTGCGCCTCGGCCGGCAGCGCGGCGGCGAGGGCGCCGGCGGTGGCGAGAGCGGCGGCCGCGGCCAGCAGACGGTATGTGCGTCTGCGGCCCCGGTACGGCTGGGAAGTGGCTGGCATGCGCCCCCCTGAGGGTCTGCTGAGGATGGCCCGTCCGGCGCAGCCTAGGGTCAACGCGCGTAGCGCGACAGGGGGCTCTTGGTTACATCCTGGTTTCCCTTTGCCCTGTCCTTGTCCTCCGCTTTGCCTTGACGTCCCCTTCGCCCCATGCCCCCACTTTGCGCCGCCCGCCCCTTACCCTCGTACGCATGACCAGCGACGACACCGCACGCGCGGGCCGGACCCGCTCCATCGAGACCCACGCCGCGCTCACCCCCGCGCAGATCGAGTCCGTGCTCGCCCTGCTGGCGGAGGCCGCGCGGTACGACGGCCAGCAGGCGGTGTCCGAACAGGGCCGGCTGCAACTGCGCGGCGGAGAGCGGGAGGGCGTCTCCCATCTGCTCCTCATCTCCGGGGACGAACTCGTCGGCTATGCCCAGCTGGAGGACACCGACCCGGTGGAGGCGCCGGCCGCCGAGCTGGTCGTGCACCCCGCGCACCGCGGCCAGGGCCACGGACGGGCCCTCGGTTCGGCACTGTTGGCCGCGTCCGGCAAGCGGCTGCGGGTGTGGGCCCACGGCGGGCACTCGGCGGCCCGGCATCTCGCGCAGGTCCTCGGGCTGACCCTGTTCCGTGAACTGCGGCAGATGCGGCGGCCGTTGACCGACCTGAACCTGCCCGAGCCGGTCCTGCCGCCGGACGTGACCGTCCGTACCTTCGTGCCCGGGCAGGACGACTCGGCGTGGCTCGCGGTGAACGCCGCCGCCTTCGCCCACCACCCCGAACAGGGCTCGCTGACCCAGCGCGACCTCGACGACCGCAAGGCCGAACCGTGGTTCGACCCGGCGGGCTTCTTCCTCGCCTTCCGCGGCGAGGAACTCGTCGGCTTCCACTGGACGAAGGTCCATGCCACGGAGGGCCTCGGCGAGGTGTACGTGCTGGGGGTGCGGCCCGGTGCGCAGGGCGGCGGACTGGGCAAGGCGCTGACCACGATCGGCCTGCGGCACCTGGCGGCGCAGGAGTTGCCGACCGCGATGCTGTACGTGGACGGCGACAACAAGGCGGCGGTCTCGGTCTACGAGCGGCTGGGCTTCACGACGTACGAGACGGACCTGATGTACCGCACCGAGACGTGAAGCCCAGGGGGCTCGTGCTCAGACCCCGGACGGGCTGACAGTCGACCGGCGGCGTGGCAGCAAGCCCCGTCTGCGCAGGGGCTCCGGGGCGGACACCGCCAGCGCCACCAGCGCCCCCGCCAGCAGCCACGCCCACCGCTCGTGTGCTGCGCCCCAGTTGCTGTCCTGCGGCCACACGAACAGCTCCCAGCCGGCGGGGAGCAGGTGGGGGGCCACCACCGCCGTGAGGAGGTAGGCCGCCGCCACCGAGGGGCCGGGGCGGGGCTCGTTGGTCCAGCGGAGCGCCGAGGCGCCGGCGAGCAGGGCCAGGACGCAGGCCGCCGCAGCCTCCAGGGTGACGTCGCCCACCGGGGGCCGTACCCCCGAGGGGACCAGGAGGACGACCGCCGTCCACCACAGCGCGGTGAGCGGGGTGACCAGGGCGATCCGCAGACCGGTGCGCAGGGCGCGCCGGGTCGGCACCGTGGCCGTCGTGTGGCGGGCCGGGTCGTCCAGGAGGAAGGTCAGGCCCAGCGCGTAGGCGAGGACGGCGGTACGGAGCAGGATGAGCGCGGGCCAGCCGTGGGCGTCGCCCCCGCCCCACCGCAGCGCCCCGGCCAGCAGCAGTCCGAGGCCCGCCGCGGCCCCCAGCGCCCGCCAGGGCAGGGTCCGCCAGACGGGGAGCGTCAACTCCCGGATGGTCAGTCGCACTTGTCCTTCTCCTTCGGCGCCTTGACCCCCAGCAGCTCCGCCGCTCGCGCGCTCGTGACCTTCGGGGCCGTCAGTTCTGTCCAGTGGGCCCGCACCTTCGTGGCCACGGACTCCCTTGGCTGGTCGAGGAGTTCGCGTAGGACGGAGGTCTGGCCGGACGTCATGTCCATCGGGTCGGTCGGGGAGAGGACGATCGCCGAGCCGGTCACGCTGTCGTCGAGGCGGACGTTGCTCAGGGACTTCAGGGGGTCGGGCTGCCAGTTCAGGGCGAGCCACATGATGGTGACCATGCGGCCGTCGCACAGCCCGGACGTCGCCTTCTCGCTGCCGGTGACCAGCACGGCGGCCACGGCGGCGGAGAACTCGGGGACGCGCGGACCGCCCCAGCCGGTGCCGACGGTGACCTGGTGCGGGTTGGCCGAGGGGTCGAGCGCGCCGTCGGAGGAGAGTCCGTCCGTGGCGTAGACGCGCTGGCGGACGAGGATCGGCTGCGTGCGCGCGCCGCCGCCGGCCGAGGAGCGGACGTGGTCCACCACGGACGCCCAGGTGGCCGTGCGCGGCTTCCACTCGGGGAAGGCGCAGTACGTCGACCCGTCCCGCCGCACGCAGACCTGCTCCTTCTCCGGGGCGTTCGTGGCCCGCGCCCGCGCCACCGTCGTACGGTCCGGCAGGGCGCCCGTCTGGACGATTCCGCCGGTCAGCGCGAGGGCCAGCGCCGCGGCGACGGCTCCCATGAGGACCGGGCCGCGGCCACCGGCCACGACGACCGCCACCAGGGCCACCGTCAGGGCCAGGCCCAGCAGATACAGGGCGTGCCAGGCGGCGGGGCGGTCCATCAGGTCGGAGGGGATCGCGCTGCTGGTGTTCTCGCTCACGATCGGCGCCAGCCAGCGCGTGCCCCGCTCGCCGCTGCCCGCGGGGAAGGCCCCGCCGAACAGGAGGAAGAAGAGCAGCACGATCGCGAGCGGCGCCGCGAGGACCGACGAGAACAGCCGGGCGAGCAGCACCCCGAACGCGCCGGCCACCAGCACCGTCAGGGGGCCGACGAGCAGCTCGCCGGCCGAGGCGGTGCCGACCGAACCGGACTCGAGGGCCATCCAGCCGAACTGGGCGCGCACGCACACCGCGACGAGCAGCACGATCGGCACCACGGACAGCGCGTGGCCGGCCGTGCGCTGCCACGGCCGCAGCACCAGCACCGCGAAGTGCCGTTCGGTGTCCCGGCGCGCGGATCGCAGCATCGCCTGGTTGACGCAGATCAGCAGCGCCAGGGCGATCAGCACCGGGCCGGACTGGGTGGCGCGGTCGGCGTCCTGGAGGGCGGGGTAGCCGTTCTCGAAGTCCGGGGTGCGCCAGACGATCCAGGCGATGTACAGCAGGAGGGCCAGCAGCATCGGCGCGCGCAGCAGCAGTTGGCGCGCCTCGAAGAGGGCCAGGGCGAGGACGGCGGCCCAGGGGGCGCGCTGGGACTCGGTCCCGGTGGCCGTCGGGGTCTGTTCCAGGACCGTGCTCACGCGGGCACCTCCGCCTCGTCCAGGGTCAGCAGGTAGCCGTCCTCCAGGGTGGGTTCGAGCAGGTCGGCGCCGACGGGCGGCAGGCCGACGTTGCGGAAGGAGCCGGTGCCGGTGCGCCAGCCCGCCCTCGCGCCCGGGTCGCGTTCGGTGCTGCTCCACACCCGGCCGGCGGCCCGCGCGGTCAGCTCGGCGGGGGTGCCGTCGAAGCGTATGCGGCCTCCCGCCATCACCAGGACGCGGTGGCAGAGCATCGCCACGTCCTCGGTCTGGTGGGTGGAGAGCAGGACCGTACGGCCCTCTCCCGCCTGGGCGATCAACTCCCGGAAGCGCATGCGCTGTTCGGGGTCCAGGCCGACCGTCGGCTCGTCCAGGACCAGGAAGCCCGGGTCGCCGATCAGGGCGGCGGCCAGCGCGACCCGCTGGCGCATCCCGCCGGACAGCTTCTTTATGCGCTTGCCGCGCACCTCACCGAGGTCGACCTGCTCCAGCACCCGGCGCACCTCGCGGTGACGGGCGCCGCGGTCGGTCAGCTCCTTGAGGATCGCCACGTAGTCGACGAACTCGAAGGGCGTGAAGTCCGGGTGGAAGCCAGGGGTCTGGGGGAGGTAGCCGAGCGTGCGCCGCACCTCCTGGCGGCCGGCCGAGGTGGCCGGGTCGTGCCCGAGGACGGTGAAGGCGCCGCCGTCGGCGGGCAGGGCGGTGGCCAGGACCCGCAACAGGGTCGTCTTTCCTGCCCCGTTGGGGCCGATCAGGCCGGTGACGCCCGGGGTGAGCCGCAGCGACACGTCGTCGAGGGCGTGGGTGCCGCCGTAGCGCAGGCTCAGCCCGGAGGCGGAAACGGTGGATGTCATGCGGCGCTCCCCTGGAAGCGGTCGAAACGGTCACGTACGAGGAACAGCAGCCCGCCGGCGAGCGCGGCGACCGCCGCCGCCACCCCCTGGCCGGCCGCCGTGAACGGAAGAAGCGTGCTGTCGGCCTGGACGGCGTGGGCCGTGAGGAGCAGTGCCACCCATGCCCCGCCGACCAGCGCCGGCGCGAGCACCGGGCCGAGCCGGGCGGAGAGCGCGAGGCCGGCCGAGGTGAGGGCGAGCGCGGGCAGCAGCCAGGCCAGGGCGCGCAGGCCCAGTCCGGGCAGGGCGAGCGTGGCCAGACCGCACAGGGCGAGACCGGCGGTGAGGACGGCGACCGTGCGGATCATCAGCAGCCGGAACCCGTGCACCGGGGAGACCACCGCCATCTCGTACGTCGGGTCCAGCGCGGGCCCGTACGACAGCGCGACCCCGGCGAGGGGCAGCAGCGGCGCGAGGGCCAGGAAGAGGGTGACGGAGCCGGTGCTCTGGGCGGCCAGCACGGACATCACCAGCACGGCGACGACCGCGCCCAGCCAGGAGCGGCGCAGCACGGGCGTGGCCGCCAGCAGCCGCGCGGTGTGGTCGGCGACCCCCACCCGCACCAGCAGCCGCTCGAACAGCCCCGGCCGGGGCGCGTCCAGTTCGGCGTCCAGCCGCTCCCACGCGGCGTCGACCGACTCACCGACCTCGGCGAGCACGGCCCGGCACTCGGCGCAGGCGACCAGGTGCGTGTCGGCGGACCACAGCGCGGGCGGCGCCAACTCCCCCTGGCTGTAGGCCCGCAGGTCCTCGGCATCCACATGCCATGTCATGCCAGCGCCTCCCTCAGCTGCTTGCGGGCGCGCATCGCCCGTGTCTTGACCGTCCCCGGCGGTATGCCGAGCAGGACGGCCGCCTCGCGGGTGGTCAGCCCGTCGATGACCGTGGCCTGCAGGACCGCCCGCAGTTCCGGCGACAGCCGGACGAGGGCGCCCGCGAGGTCCCCGTGCTCAACCCCCGCGAGCACGCGTTCCTCCGCGGACGCCTCGTCCCGGTGCCGCAGCCGCGCCAGCGCCTGCCGCAGCCGCCCCCGCGCCCCGTCCCCGCGCAGGGCGTCGATCAGCCGCCGCGAGCCGATGCGCCACAGCCATCCGGCTGCGTCGCCGGAGGCCCCGTCCTCGCGGTAGCGGGCCTTGCCCCGCCAGATCGCGAGGAACGTCTCCTGTACGACGTCGTCGACCACGCCCGCGTCGGCGCACCGGCCGCGCAGCCGGGCGGTCAGCCACGGCGCGTACCGCCGGTACAGCTCCTCGAAGGCGCGCCGGTCCCCGTCCGCGGCGGCCCGCAGCAGTTCCCCGTCGCTTCTCGTTTCGCTCACACCCCCTGATCGCACCGGCCCCCCGGATCGGTTCACCGGATCCTCCCTGAATCAGTGAAAGGGTGGTCGTACGGGAGGTCGAGGTCACCGCCATCAACCCGGGAACGGTCCTGAAGACCTACCGGGAGCTGGAAGGCGAGGGCCCGGCGGAGCCCCGGCGGGGGCCGGCCGTCGCGCCTGGAGGCGTCCGGGCGGCCGTGGACCTCGAGGACTGCTCTTCCGCCTCCCGATGGACCGGATCAACGCCCTCGTCGCCCCCGATGGCGTCGACAGGTCGCCGTCCGCCCTGGCCGCGGGGCTGCCGCGCCCCTCCGGCACCCTCACCCACCCTGGACGAGTCGGCGGATCGCCCACCTCGCACAGAGCCCGCCCCTGTACCGGGGGGCCGGCGCCCGCCTCGCGTCGGTCCGCGCGCCCCGCACCCCTCCCCCGGCACGCTCCTCGGCTTGCTGCTGGACGGCTTCCGAGGCGATCATCGGCCCGTCCGGGGCCGCGACCAGCAGCGGAAGCCGCGCTCGCTCAGCCGGGACGACCGGGACTGCCGCACCGGCGAGACCTGTCCGGCCCGCCACGACATCGTCGGGGGTGTCCGGCCCGCGTACGTCCTTCCGCAGGCGGGAAGGACGTACGTATTCTCGGGGGCGGCTTCCGGCCACTCGTCACGGCCCTCCGGCCGGCGTGGACGCCCGGGAGCCGCCCCCCGATATCCCGCACGCCATGTCGCCGTAACCAACGGTTCAGACGGGCTTGCGACGCTCGGCCAATGACGCCCTCCGTGCCGGAACCTTCGCCGCCCCTCGACGGGCCCGCGGGGAACGGGGACGCGCTCGGCTCCGTGAACGCGCTCCCGCCCGCGTTGTCCGACGCGCCCGTATCGCCCGTGGCGCGGAAGAATGGGTTCATGAGCCAGTCAGAAACCCAGGCACAGGTCCAGCACGCCCAGCCCTCCGTGGGCTCCATTGCCGCGCACCGCCCGCACGTGGCGGCCACGGTCTCCGACCTGGAACCCGACATCCCGGACATCGACGCCGATCTCGATGCCTACGAGGAGTCGCCGGTCGACGGGGTCCAACTGCCGCAGGGACGCTTCCTCGACCGGGAGCGCAGCTGGCTCGCGTTCAACGAGCGGGTCCTCGAACTCGCCGAGGACCCGAACACTCCCTTGTTGGAGCGGGCCAACTTCCTCGCGATCTTCGCCAGCAACCTGGACGAGTTCTTCATGGTCCGGGTGGCCGGTCTGAAACGCCGTATCGCCACCGGCGTCGCCACCCGCTCCGCCTCCGGCCTGCAGCCGCGCGAGGTCCTGGAGATGATCTGGTCCCGCTCCCGCGAGCTCATGGCCCGGCACGCCGCCTGCTACCACGAGGACGTCGCCCCCGCGCTCGCGGAAGAGGGCATCCACCTGGTCCGCTGGAGCGAGCTGACGGAGAAGGAGCAGGCCCGCCTGTTCACGCTCTTCCGGCACCAGATCTTCCCGGTCCTGACCCCGCTGGCGGTCGACCCGGCGCACCCCTTCCCGTACATCTCCGGCCTCTCCCTGAACCTGGCCGTGGTCGTGCGCAACCCGGTCACCGGTCACCGGCACTTCGCCCGTGTCAAGGTGCCCCCGCTGCTGTCCCGCTTCCTGGAGAGCTCCCCGGGCCGCTACGTCCCCATCGAGGACGTCATCGCCGCCCATCTGGAGGAGCTGTTCCCGGGCATGGAGGTGCTGGAGCACCACGCCTTCCGGCTCACCCGCAACGAGGACCTCGAGGTCGAGGAGGACGACGCGGAGAACCTGCTCCAGGCGCTGGAGAAGGAGCTCATGCGGCGCCGCTTCGGTCCGCCGGTGCGCCTGGAGGTCGAGGAGTCCATCGACCGCGAGGTGCTCGACCTGCTGGTGCGCGAGCTGAAGATCTCCGAGGCGGAGGTCTACCCGCTGCCCGGCCCCCTCGACCTCACCGGCCTCTTCCGCATCCACGGCCTGGACCGGCCGGAGCTGAAGTACAAGAAGTTCATAGCGGGCGTCCACCGTGACCTCGCCGAGGTCGAGTCGGCCTCCGCCGCCGACATCTTCGCCGCCCTGCGCACCCGGGACGTGCTGCTGCACCACCCCTACGACTCCTTCTCCACCTCCGTGCAGGCCTTCCTGCAGCAGGCGGCCGACGACCCGGACGTCCTCGCGATCAAGCAGACCCTGTACCGCACCTCCGGCGACTCCCCGATAGTCGACGCGCTCATCGACGCCGCCGAGGCCGGCAAGCAGGTGCTGGTGCTGGTGGAGATCAAGGCCCGCTTCGACGAGCACGCCAACATCAAGTGGGCGCGCAAGCTGGAGGAGGCGGGCTGCCACGTCGTCTACGGCCTCGTGGGCCTCAAGACGCACTGCAAGCTGTCCCTGGTGGTCCGCCAGGAAGGCGACACCCTACGGCGCTACAGCCACGTCGGCACGGGCAACTACCACCCGAAGACCGCCCGGCTGTACGAGGACCTCGGCCTGCTCACCGCCGACCCGCAGGTGGGCGCCGACCTCTCGGACCTCTTCAACCGCCTCTCCGGCTACTCCCGCCGGGAGACCTACCGCCGCCTGCTGGTGGCCCCCAAGTCCCTTCGCGACGGCCTGATCGCGCGGATCAACAAGGAGACCCAGCACCACCGTGCCGGGCGTCCCGCGTTCATCCGCATCAAGGTCAACTCGATGGTCGACGAGGCGGTCATCGACGCGCTCTACCGGGCGTCCCAGGCAGGCGTGCCGGTCGACATCTGGGTCCGCGGCATCTGTGCCGTGCGCCCGGGCGTCACGGGCCTGTCGGACAACATCCGGGTCCGCTCCATCCTCGGCCGCTTCCTCGAGCACTCCCGGGTCTTCGCCTTCGGCAACGGCGGCGAGCCCGAGGTGTGGATCGGCAGCGCCGACATGATGCACCGCAACCTCGACCGCCGTATCGAGGCCCTGGTCAGGGTCACCGACCCGGCCCACCGCGCAGCCCTGAACCGGCTGTTGGAGACCGGCATGTCCGACACCACGGCGTCCTGGCACCTCGGCCCGGACGGCGAATGGATCCGGCACGCCACCGACGCGGACGGCCAACCCCTGCGAAACGTCCAGGAGATGCTCATAGACGCCCGGAGGCGCCGGCGTGGCACAGCAACACCTTGACCCGACGGACCCCGCGGCCGGGCCCGCCCCCACAGGTGACGCCCTGGCGGGCTATCTGCGGGCCCAGGCCACGGAGTTCCTCCGCGCCCTGCGGCAGCACCGGGAGACCGGGACGGCTGCCACCTCGAACGGCACGGAGGAGTCCGTCGACGCGGCGCGCGCCCTGCGCCGCTCGGTCCGCCGCATCAGCGGCAGCCTGCACACCTTCCGCCCCCTGCTGGAGGCCGACTGGTCCGAGAACCTGCGCCCCGAACTGGCCTGGCTGTCCGGGACGTTGTCGATGGAGCACGCCTACGAGGCACGGCTGGAACGCCTGTTGCTGGCGCTGCACCGGCTGTCGGGGGCCGCGGTGTTCCCGGCCCAGGCGGTCGGGGTTCCCGCGGCCGGCGGCCGCGGCGACACGGGGGGCCAGGAGCGCGGCAGTCTCACGGTCGGCGCGGCGAAGGCGGGCGCCCTGCTCGAACGCCAGCTGACCCTCGCCCGGACCCGCGCCCACTCCACCGCGCTGCAGGCCCTGGGCTCCTCACGCTTCCACGCCGTCGCCGACAAGGTGGCCGTCCTGGCCAGCGAGGTCCCCCTCACCCCCGCCGCCCACGCCACGGAGCTCGGTCCGCTGGCCGCCGCGGCCGAGGAACGCCTCACCGACGCCATCGCCGCGCTCCCCCTGGTCACCGCGGGCCACCCGTACAACGCCGAGGCCCTCGTGCACGGCCTCTCCCCCGACCCCAGCCCGCACCCCCAGGACGCCCCCTGGCACCAGGTCCGTCTCCTGCTGCGTCTGCACCGCTACGCCCGCGAGACGCTGTGCGGCCCCGACGCTCCCATCGACGTCCGTCTCCTCACCGCCGGGCAGGCACTCGACCGGCACCGGGACGCCTCGGAGGCGGCCGCCGCGGCGGCCTCGGCGGCCCGGACCCCCCGTATCGCCCCGGCGACGGCGTACGCGCTCGGGGTGCTCCACGCGGACCAGCGGCACGAGGTGGAAGCGGCCCGGTTCGCGTTCCAGCAGTGTTGGCAGAAGCAGGTGGTGAGTACGTGACCGCGAGCCCCGACAGCAACGACACCCTCATCCAGGCGGCCGGCTGCGTCCTGTGGCGCCGCTCCCCGGTCGACGGCGAGTTGGAGATCTGCCTCGTCCACCGGCCGAAGTACGACGACTGGTCCCACCCCAAGGGCAAGTTGAAGCGCGGCGAGGACCCGCTCACGGGCGCGCTGCGCGAGGTCGAGGAGGAGACCGGGTACACCGCCGACCCCGGCGGTGAGCTGCCCAGCATCCGCTACATGGCCAACGGCCGTCCCAAGCAGGTGCGTTACTGGGCGGCCGAGGCGACCGAGGGCCGCTTCGTCCCGAACGACGAGGTGGACCGCATCCTGTGGCTCTCCCCCGCGGCGGCCCGCAGCCGGCTCACCCAGTACCGCGACCGCACCCTGATCGACGAACTCCTGCCGCTCTGAACCCCGTTGGGGTCAGTCCCGCACGATCGCCACATGCCCCTCGGCGTCCGTGCGGGCCTGGCTGCGGGCTCTTCGCGCCGGACCGCGCCAGCCGCAACTGCACCGGGCAAAACAGAAACGGCCCTGTTCGACCGTTGTCGTGCGATGTTCCTCCTGGGCCACTCCGACAACGTTACCCACCTCGGGTGCCGCGGCAATCAGCGGCCTTGGGCAGCGGTGCCGGTGTGCGCGTGACGGCCCCACCCGTCCGTCGTTAAGCGGAACGACAGGGGGCATGTGACTCACGCACCGGCTGGGGTGGGCGGCGATGGCGAAGCGGCAGCGCAGGGCGGGCGGGGCACTCGCCGCGGGCATCGCGGTCTGTCTCGGGGCCGTCGGCTGCTCCGGCCCCCGCGCCGGCACCGAGGACTCGCGCGCCGCCGACGCCGTCCCGCTGCTGCACCGGGCCGCCGACACCCTGGTGGCCGCGGGCACCTCCAGGGCCACGACCTCGATGGAGATGGCCGCGGGCGGCACCCGTGTCACCATCCGCGGCCAGGGCGTGTACGACTTCCGGGGCCGGCTCGGCCGGCTGACGGTCCACCTGCCGCAGGACCCGACGGGCGCCGACGAGCACCGTCCGATCACCGAACTCCTCGCGCCGGGCGCCCTGTTCATGAAGAACCGCGGCGCGGGGGTGCCCGCCGACAAATGGGTCCGCGTCGAGACGGCCACCCTGTCCGACGGCAACCTGGTGACCGGCGGCGCGACCGACCCGTTCGCCGCCGCCGAGTTGCTGCGCGGCGCCCGCACAGCGACCTACCTCGGCAGGACCGAGCTCGCGGGGACCGAGGTACGGCACTACCGCGGCACCGCCGATCTCGCGCTCGCCGCGCAGGGGGCCACCGGGGACGCGCGGGAGTCCCTCGCCGCGGCGGCGAAAGGGTTCGCCAGCGCCGCCGTGCCGTTCGACGTCTACCTCGACGACCAGGGCCGCATCCGCAAGATCCGGCACCGCTTCAGCTTCGCCGGATCACGGCACGACAGGCCCGTCGCGGTCGCCTCGACGACGCTGCTGTACGACTTCGGGGCCCCCGCCGCCGTACGCCTGCCGGCGTCGAAGGACATCTACGCCGGGAAGATCGAGGAGTAGCGGTGTCCTCCGCACGTCCGCTCCGCGGCCGCCCCGTGTCCTCCCCGCGAAGGAGGGCGGGCGGCGAGAACTAGCCCTTACGTGCCATGCGCTGTGTGTAGGCCGCTCCCTACTCTAGGAAGTCGGTGACGGCAGAGATGAGGTGATGCACGTGGCTCCGGTCGGCGGTACGGCAGTTCAGGACCACGTGGCCCTCGCCGAGATCGAGCTGTGCGGGGAGCTGATCATCGCGGCCTCGGCCGCGGGCGGGGACCGGCTCAGCCTGGAGAGCATCGATCAGGTCCTGAAGGTGGCCGAGGAACGCGAGGACGTCTCCGGCGCCCCGCGCTCAGGTGCGCAGTAGCCGGGCGATGGCCTTGGTGGCCTCGTCGACCTTGGCGTCGATCTCGTCCCCGCCCCTGAGGGCCGCGTCGGCGACGCAGTGGCGCAGATGCTCCTCCAGCAGCTGCAGCGCGAAGGACTGCAGGGCCTTGGTGGACGCGGAAACCTGGGTGAGTATGTCGATGCAGTAGACGTCCTCGTCGACCATCCGCTGCAGACCGCGGATCTGGCCCTCGATCCGGCGCAGCCGCTTGAGGTGCTCGTCCTTCTGCTTGTGGTACCCGTGTGTGGCGTTCTGTGCGGTTTTGTCTTCCCCGCTGACGGAGGGCGCCGTCGCGCCGGCCTCGGTGGTCGTCATCGCGTCCTCCCGTAAGACGTGCGGACATATACCCCAGGTGGGTATATGGTACCGAACTTTGCTGGGTATAGGGCCCTTGGTACGCCCCCGTGCGGATCACTCTGCCCGATGGGCGACACTGGTGGGCGGCCCATTAGCCGTGGCCGGATGTTGCACCTAGCATCAGCCTGACCGAAACCGATGCACCCCGAGGACCCCTTGTGCGCTTTCGTCTGACCCCCAGGGAGACGAGCTTCTACGACATGTTCGCCGCATCCGCGGACAACATCGTCACGGGCTCGAAGCTCCTGATGGAACTGCTCGGGGCGGACGCCTCCGCCCGGGCCGAGATCGCAGAGCGTATGCGGGCCGCGGAACACGCAGGTGACGACGCCACTCACGCGATCTTCCACCAATTGAACTCCTCGTTCATCACGCCCTTCGACCGCGAGGACATCTACTCCCTCGCATCGTCCCTCGACGACATCATGGACTTCATGGAGGAGGCCGTCGACCTGGTCGTCCTCTACAACGTCGAGGAACTGCCGAAGGGGGTCGAGCAGCAGATCGAGGTGCTGGCACGGGCGGCCGAACTCACGGCCGAGGCCATGCCCAACCTGCGCACGATGGACAACCTCACCGAGTACTGGATCGAGGTCAACCGCCTGGAGAACCAGGCCGACCAGATCCACCGGAAGCTGCTGGCGCACCTCTTCAACGGCAAGTACGACGCGATAGAGGTGCTGAAGCTCAAGCAGATCGTGGACGTCCTGGAGGAAGCGGCGGACGCGTTCGAGCACGTGGCGAACACGGTGGAGACCATCGCCGTCAAGGAGTCCTGAGGCGTCGATGGACACCTTCGCCCTGGTCGTGACCATCGCGGTCGCGCTCTTCTTCACGTACACCAACGGCTTCCACGACTCCGCGAACGCGATCGCCACCTCCGTCTCGACCCGGGCACTGACGCCCCGGGCGGCCCTCGCCATGGCCGCCGTGATGAACCTCGCGGGCGCCTTCCTCGGCTCGGGGGTCGCCAAGACCGTCAGCGAGGGCCTGATCGCCACGCCGTCGGGCTCCCAGGGGATGGCCATCCTCTTCTCGGCCCTGGTCGGCGCGATCGTCTGGAACCTGATCACCTGGTACTACGGCCTGCCGTCCTCCTCCTCCCACGCGCTGTTCGGCGGCCTGGTGGGCGCCGCGATCGCGGGCGGTACGACGGTCCACTGGTCCGGGGTCCTGGACAAGGTCGTCATCCCGATGTTCCTGTCCCCGGTCGTCGGCCTGGTCGTCGGCTACCTGGTGATGCTGGCGATCCTGTGGATCTTCCGCAGGACCAACCCGCACAAGACCAAGCGCGGCTTCCGCATAGCGCAGACCGTGTCGGCCGCCGGCATGGCCCTCGGCCACGGCCTCCAGGACGCCCAGAAGACGATGGGCGTCGTCGTCATGGCCCTGGTGATCTCCGGTCACGAGACCTACGGCGACCCGATCCCGGTCTGGGTGAAGCTGGTCTGCGCCGTCATGCTCTCCCTGGGCACCTACGCGGGCGGCTGGCGCATCATGCGCACCCTCGGCCGCAAGATCATCGAACTCGACCCGCCGCAGGGCTTCGCCGCGGAGACCACCGGCGCCGCGATCATGTTCTCCACCGCGTACCTCTTCAAGGCCCCGGTCTCCACGACCCACGTCATCACCTCGGCCATCATGGGCGTCGGCGCGACGAAGCGCGTGAACGCGGTCCGCTGGGGCGTCGCCAAGAACATCGTCCTGGGCTGGTTCATCACGATGCCGGCCGCGGCGGCGGTGGCGGCAGGCTCCTACGGCGTGGTAAACCTGGCGTTCCTCTAGCGCCTGCCGCACCCCGCCCTACGCGATACACCGAAGCCCAAGCGCGCCCCCCGGCTCCCGGCGACACAGGCCAAGCCAAAGACCCCGCCTTCAAGCCACCGCGGAACCCCGCGCCGACCGCCACGGCGCAACCCGGGTTCCGGTCACCACGGCCTCGGCCCCTGCGGCCGTCCTGACCCCGGCCGCCACGACCGCCGCCCCACCACCACGGCCCCACCGCGGTGTGCCGCCTGGCGCCCGCAGTCGCGAAACCCCGTGCCGGCCGCCCTGCCGGAACCCGGGTTCCAGTCACCGCGGCCTCGGCCCCTGCGGCCGACTTGACCCCGGTCGCCGCGACCGCAGCCCTGGCCCCACCTCGGTGGCCCCGCATAGCGCCCGCCGCCGCGAAACCCCGTGCCAGTCGCCATGGCGGAACGCGGGTTCCAGTCGCCGCGGCGGACCCGGATTCCGTTCGCCGCCGCCCCGGCCCCCGCCCCCGTCCTGCCCCCCGGTCGCCTCGGCGGCGTCGCCGCGTGCTCCGTGTGAACGACGGGCCCGCCCCCGGGAGCCAGGGGCGGGCCCTTCATCGACCTCGCGGTGGCACCGCCATGCAGCACCGCGAGGGGTCTTCGGGATCAGCCGAAGCGGCCGGAGATGTAGTCCTCCGTCGCCTGGACCGACGGGTTGGAGAAGATCCGCTCCGTGTCGTCGATCTCGATCAGCTTGCCGGGCTGCCCGACCGCCGCGAGGTTGAAGAACGCCGTACGGTCCGAGACACGCGCCGCCTGCTGCATGTTGTGCGTCACGATGACGATCGTGAAGCGCTCCTTCAGCTCACCGATCAGATCCTCGATGGCGAGGGTGGAGATCGGGTCGAGGGCGGAGCAGGGCTCGTCCATCAGCAGCACCTTCGGCTCGACCGCGATCGCGCGGGCGATGCACAGACGCTGCTGCTGACCACCGGACAGGCCCGAACCCGGCTTGTTCAGACGGTCCTTGACCTCGTTCCAGAGGTTCGCGCCCTTGAGCGACTTCTCGACGACGTCACCGAGCTCGCTCTTCTTGACGTTGCCGTTCAGCCGCAGCCCCGCCGCCACGTTGTCGAAGATCGACATGGTGGGGAAGGGGTTCGGCCGCTGGAACACCATGCCGACCTCGCGCCGCACGGACACCGGGTCCACCCCGGGGCCGTAGAGGTCCTCGTCGTCCAGCAGCACCTTGCCCTCGACCCGGCCGCCCGAGGTGACCTCGTGCATCCGGTTCAGCGTGCGCAGGAACGTCGACTTGCCGCAGCCGGACGGGCCGATGAAGGCCGTCACCGTACGCGGCTCGACGGTCATCGAGATGTCCTCGATCGCCTTGTGGGAGCCGTAGTAGGCGGTCAGTCCGCTTACGTCGATTCGCTTGGCCATGATTACGTCACTTCCAGAAAGTCTTGATCGGTCGCCGATGGCCGCGTCAGCGACCGGTCTTCGGGGCCTTCCAGCGGGCAATGGCCCGGGCCACGAGGTTGAGGATCATCACGAAGGCGATCAGGGCGAGCGAGGCCGCCCAGGCCCGGTCGTAGGCGTAGTCGTTGCCCGCGGCGTACTGCTGGTAGATGTACAGCGGCAGCGACTGCTGCGGCCCCGAGAAGGGGTTGTTGTTGATGAACCGGTTTCCGAACACCAACAGCAGCACCGGGGCGGTCTCACCGGTGATACGGGCGACGGCCAGCATGACGCCGGTCGTGATGCCGCCGATGGAGGTCGGCAGGACCACCTTCAGGATGGTGCGCCACTTCGGGACACCCAGCGCCAGGGACGCCTCCCGCAGCTCGTTCGGGACGAGCTTGAGCATCTCCTCGGTGGAGCGCACGACCACCGGCATCATCAGGATGGCCAGGGCGAGCGAGCCGGCGAAGCCGAACGGCTCCATGTTGAAGATCAGCATCAGGGAGAGGATGAACAGACCGGCGACGATCGACGGGACACCCGTCATGACGTCGACGAAGAAGGTGACCGCCTGTGCGAGCCGGCCACGGCCGTACTCCACCAGGTAGATGGCGGTCAGCACGCCGATCGGCGCCGCGATGATGGTGGCGAGACCGACCTGCTCCAGGCTGCCGATGATGGCGTGGTAGATGCCACCGCCCGGCTGGGAGTCGGCGACGAGGCCCATCGAGTGGGTCAGGAAGTAGACGTCGAGGACCTTCACACCGCGTACGACGGTCACCCAGACCAGGGAGATCAGCGGCACGAGGGCGACGAGGAAGGCGACCCAGACCAGACCGGTCGCGATACGGTCCTTGGCCTGGCGGCGGCCCTCGACCGTGGCGGCGATGACGTAGGTGGCGATCAGGAAGAGCAGACCGGAGATCAGACCCCACTGCACCTTGGTGAGCCCGGCGCCCGCCCCGATGGCAACGGCGACGGCCACGGAACCGGCGGCGATCGCCCAGGGCGACCACCTCGGCAGACTGGCGCCGCGCAGGGTGCTGGGGCGCTTCTCGGCGATGGCGGCGTTGCTCATGCGTTGGCCCCCGAGTACTCCTTGCGGCGGGCGATGATCATGCGAGCCGCGCCGTTGACCAACAGGGTGATGACGAACAGGACCAGACCCGAGGCGATGAGGGCGTCACGGCCGAACTCGGTGGCCTCGCTGAACTTGCTGGCGATGTTCTGGGCGAAGGTGCCGCCGCCCGGGTTGAGCAGGCTGCCGTGGATCAGGAAGTCCGGGGAGAGGACGGTTGCGACGGCCATCGTCTCGCCGAGCGCGCGGCCGAGGCCGAGCATCGACGCGGAGATCACACCGGAGCGGCCGAACGGCAGGACGGCCATGCGGATGACCTCCCAGCGCGTGGCGCCGAGGGCCAGGGCCGCCTCCTCGTGCATCTGCGGGACCTGGCGGAAGACCTCGCGGCTGACGTTGGTGATGATCGGCAGGATCATGACCGCGAGCAGGATGCCCACGGTCAGCAGGGAGCGCGGGGCGCCCTGGTCCCAGGAGAAGATCCCGGTCCAGCCGAAGAAGTCGTTGAGCCAGCCGAAGAGACCGTTCATGTGCGGTACGAGGATCAGCGCGCCCCACAGGCCGTAGACGATGGACGGCACCGCGGCGAGCAGGTCGACGACGTACGCGATGGGACCGGCCAGCCGGCGCGGGGCGTAGTGCGTGAGGAACAGCGCGATGGCCACCGCGACCGGGACCGCGAGGACCATGGCGATGATCGAGGAGATCACCGTGCCGTACGCCAGGACGGCGATGCCGAAGCTGGGCGGCGTGATGTTGGTGTTCCACTCGAAGGTGGTCAGGAAGTTGCCGTGGTTCTTGCTGAGCGCGAGGGAGGCTCGGTACGTGAGGAAGACCGCGATCGCGGCCATGATCACCAACAGCAGGATGCCCGACCCACGGGACAGACCGAGGAAGATCCGGTCTCCGGGTCGGGTGGCACCGCGGGCGTTGCGCTTCTGCTCGGCCGGCGTGGGCTGGGGCGTGGGTGGGGGTGCGTCAGTTATCTGTGTCGTGTCCATCGGGTTCTCCGGTCTGCGGAGCCGCACACGAGGTACGGCTCTGCGAAGCCGTACGTGACGTACGGCTCATGGCGGCGGTGCACCGGACGGTGCGGGCCGGTCCCGGGATCAGGGGCCGGGACCGGCCCGCACACTCAGATCAGCTCAGGCCAGCGACGGTGGTGCGGACCTTGGCGATGATGTCGGCCGGGATGGGCGCGTACTTCAGGCCGGAGAGCACGCCCTGGCCTTCCTCGGAGGCGATGTACCCCAGGAACGCCTTGGTGGCCGGGAGGGTGTCAGCCTTGTTGCCCTTGTCGCACACGATCTCGTACGTAACCAGCGTAATCGGGTACGCGCCGTCTGCCTTGGTGTTGTAGTTCAGCTTCAGCGAGAGGTCCTGGCCGGTGCCGATGACCTTGGCGTCGGCGATGGCCTTGGAGGCGGAGTCGCTGCTCGGGGCGACCGGCGCGCTGGCACCCGTGTTGATGCTGACGGCGTTGACGCCCTCGGCCACGTAGGACAGCTCGAAGTAACCGATGGAACCGTTGGTCTGCTTGACCTGGGCGGCGACACCGGAGGACTGCGCGGCGGCCTGGCCACCCTTGGCCTGCCAGGCCTTGCCACCGGAGTACGTCCAGTCGCTCGGGGCGGCGGCCTTCAGGTACTTGGTGAAGTTGTCCGTGGTGCCGGACTCGTCCGAGCGGTGGAACGCCTGGATCTTGAGGTCGGGCAGCTTGGCGGACGGGTTCAGCTTCTTGATCGCCGGGTCGTTCCACTTGGTGATCTTGCTGTCGAAGATCTTCGCAAGGGTCGGGGCGTCGAGGACCAGGTTCGAGACACCGGAGAGGTTGTAGCCGACCGCGATCGGGCCGCCGACCATCGGGAGGTCGATGCCCTGGCCGCCGGTGCAGACCTTCTTGGAGGCGGTGACCTCTTCGGGCTTCAGCGCCGAGTCGGAACCGGCGAAGGCGATCTGACCCTGCGTGAAGGAGGTGACGCCCGCGCCGGAGCCGCCGCCCTTGTAGTTGATCTGGACGCCACAGGCCTTGGAGAAGTTGGCCACCCAGGCGTCGATCGCGTTCTTCTGCGCGGACGAGCCGTCGGCAAGCAGCTGCCCCTTGGCGTTGTCGCACTTGATGGAACCGGCCTGGGTCGAGGCCGAAGCGCTGCTGCCGCCGCCGCTGTTGTTGCTGGTGTCGTCCGAGCCGCACGCCGTGAGGACCAGGGCGCCGGAGGCGGCGAGAGCACCGAGAGCGAGGGCCCGCCGGTTCATGCGCTGAAGCTTCACTTGAAAGAGATCCTTCCAGGAGCCGCCGTCCTGAATCGGCGGCGTGCGGAGTTGCGAAGTTTCGGTTGATGCGGACGCGTCTGTAGCGATGCGGCCGCATCTCGTAAGGCTGAAATTAGGCAGATCAGGTGAAGGCGCCGATGGGCTCAAATGAACGGGAGGTGAACCCCTGCAGACTTTGTGGTTAGGTCACGGAATGCTCACGGGGAGGGCACGTGTAGGTTCCGGCCTCACGGTGACACAGGAGTGACAGTTCTCCTGGAACCCACGAGATCGGCGCGCCGTCTCGTACCCCGGGAATACTTCGGGAGGCACAGCATGGAACGGCGTACGTTCATCGGCGGCGCGGCCGCGATCGCGGCGGTCGCCACGACCGCCTGCAAGGGCGGATCCGCCGACGCGGACACCAGCTCCTCGTCCTCCTCCGGTACGTCCATCCGGTCGACCTCGGCCCAGGCCGCCGCGGCGAACTGGACCGGCCTCGCCCGCGACCTGGACGGCACCCTGATCCGCCCGGGCGACGCCAAGTGGGCCACGGCCCACCAGCTGTACAACACCCGCTTCGACGGTCTGAAGCCGGCCGCGGTCGCCTACGTCGCCCACGCCGACGACATCCGTACGACCCTGGCGTACGCCCGCGCCCACGGAATCCAGGTCGCCATCCGCAACGGCGGCCACTCCTACGCCGGCTGGTCCTCGGGGAACGGCAAGCTGATCCTCGATGTCTCCGAGCTGAACCGAATACGGGTCGGCGGTGGCCAGGCCGTCGTAGGCGCCGGCTCCAAACTGATCGACGTCTACCGCGCCCTGACGGCGAAGGGCGTGACGATACCCGCGGGTTCCTGCCCCACGGTCGGCGTCTCCGGTCTGGTGCTCGGCGGCGGTCACGGCGTGGTCTCCCGGGCCTACGGTCTGACCTGCGACAGCCTCACCGAGGCGACCCTGATCACGGCGGACGGCAAGCAGCTCACCGCCAACGCGACGACCAACAAGGACCTCTTCTGGGCCCTGCGCGGCGCGGGCAACGGCAACTTCGGCGTCGTGACGGAACTGCACTTCAAGACCCACCCGGCGCCGCAGGCCGTGTCGGCGTACGTCACCTGGCCGTGGGCGAAGGCGGCGGCCGTGGTGAAGGCATGGCAGGAGTGGGGCCCCGGCCAGCCCGACGAGATCTGGTCCTCCTGCCATCTGGAGAACGGCGGCTCGCCGTCCGTGTCCGTCGCCGCGTTCTCGCTCGGCACCTACGGCGAACTCCAGAACGCGCTGGACCGCCTGGCCTCCAAGGTCGGCGCCCCCGCCCGCAGCGTCACGCTGAGGAAGCACACCTACGAGGGCGCGATGGAGGCGTACGCCGGCTGCTCCTCCTTCCCCACCGCCGCGCAGTGCCATCTGCCCGGCTCCACACCGGGCCGCAGCCCGCAGGGCGCGCTCGGCCGGGAGACCTACGCGGCCCGCTCGGACTTCTTCGACCGCTCGATCTCGACGGCCGGCATCCAGACGATGCTGGCGCACATCAAGTCCGTCCAGGGCGGCGCCGGCAGCATCGCCCTCACCGCACTCGGCGGCGCGGTCAACCGCGTCTCCCCCACCGCGACGGCCTTCGTCCACCGCCGCTCCCGGATGCTCGCCCAGTACATAGCGTCCTGGCGCGCGGGGACGACGGGCACGGCCGCCCAGTCCTGGCTGACGAAGACGCACGACGCGATGAAGCCGTACGCCTCCGGCGCGGCCTACCAGAACTACACCGACCCGACCCTGACGAACTGGCGCAAGGCCTACTACGGCGACGCGGCGGCGAGGCTGGCGACGGTGAAGAACCAGTACGACCCGAACCGCTTCTTCACCTACCCCCAGGCCCTGTAACCGGCTCCGGTACTGCGGCGGCTAGGCCGCGAGGTCCCGTTCCTCCGACTCGACGTCCTTGCGGGCGCCGGGGATCATCGTGCCCTCGCCGAGGGCCGAGCGTCCCCGGGCCCGGACGAACCAGGCGCCCCACGCGGAGGTCTCGACGGCCTTCAGCACCGGGGTCAGCAGGGCCATGGCGAGCGGGGACAGCAGCAGGGCGACGGCCGTGCCGAGCGCGAAGCCGCCCACCACGTCGGTCGGGTAGTGCACGCCCATGTAGACCCGGCAGAAGCCCTCGAGCAGCGCGAGCCCGATGCCGACGAGCCCGAACCTCCGGTTGGCGACGAAGAGTCCGACGCCCATGGCCATGGTGATGGTCGCGTGGTCGCTGACGAAGGAGTAGTCGGTCTTGCCCGACACGAGGACGTCCAGCCCCTGGTGGACGAGGAAGGGCCGGGGCCGCTCGACGAAACCCCGTATGGGCACGTTCACCAGCACGGCGATCGCGGCGGCGAGCGGCGTCCACACGAGCGCGGCCACGGAGGGGACGGCCTCCTCGCCGCCCTTCCTGCGCACCGACCACCAGCACCACACCACCAGCAGCACCATGGCCACCAGCAGCCCGTACTCCCCGACGAACTCCATGACCCGGTCGAACCAGTGCGGAGCGTCCTTGGCCAGGCCGTTGATGTCGTAGAGCAGGTCGACGTCGGGGTTCGACCCCGTGTCTGCGAGTCCAGCCATCGTGCTGCGGCCCCTTCGTCGTCTGCTTGCTACGAGAACAGGAACGCACGCTCCCGGTTAAGACGTTCCACACTCCACCGAATGATCACGCAGACGTTATCGAAGAGAGACTCATCGCCGCAGCTCAGGGGGTGGGTTCACACGCGGCTCACACCGTGGTGGGCAGTGCTTTCGCGCCATCTTCCGTGACCCGGGTCGCCCCGAAGTACTCGGAGGTGTCGATCGGATCGAACCGGATGACGGCCCCGGTCCGAGGCGCGTCGATCATGTATCCGCCGCCGACATAAATACCGACATGGTGAATGGCCCGGGAGTCCGTCGGATCGGTCGAGAAGAACACCAGGTCCCCGGGGAGCAGTTCGCCCCGCTGGGGGTGCGGACCCGCGTTGTACTGGTCGTTGGCCACGCGCGGCAGCGTGATGCCGACGCTCTCGTACGCGGCCTTCGTCAGCCCCGAGCAGTCAAAACGCCCGTTGTCGGCGGCAGTTCCGTTGCCGCCCCACAGATAGGGCGTGCCGAGCTTCTTCTGCGCGTAGTAGATGGCCCCGGCGGCCTGCTGGCTCGGGTCCACCCGCGACACGGGCGCGGCGAAGCTCTCCTCCAGCGTGGTGATCGTCTTGACGTAGTTCTGGGTCTCCTTGTACGGCGGGACACCCCCGAACTTGATCACCGCGTAGGCCCCGGCGTTGTACGAGGCGAGCATGTTTTCAGTCAGATTCCCGGGTACGTCCTTCACGTACGAGGCGAGTTGGCAGTCGTACGACGCGGCCGACGGGATCGCGTCCTGCGGATCCCAGACGTCCTTGACGCCGTCGCCGTTTCCGTCGATCCCGTGCGTGGCCCAGGTCCCCGGGATGAACTGAGCTATGCCCTCGGCCGCCGCGGCGCTCCGGGCCCGCGGGTTGAACCCGCTCTCCTGGTAGAGCTGGGCGGCGAGCAGGGCCGGGTTGAGGGCGGGGCAGAGATTCCCCCACTTCTGCACGATGGCGGAGTACGCGGCCGGCACGGCCCCCTTGGCCAGCGCCTTGGTGCCGCCCCCCACGCCGTTGACGAGGTTCCCGGCGACGACGTACACCCCGACGACGAGCAACATGACGAAGGCCATGGCGGAGCCGACAGCCACGGACGCAACGATCCATGCCTTACGCACCGTCACCCGCCCCTCGCCGCCCGGCAATCCGCCCAGGAGTCCGTCGAGGGGTCAGTCTAGAGGCGGTGACTGTGTTCCGGAATGATCACACTCGGCCATTGTCAGACGTCAGGCGCCTGCCACTCCCCGGATCACGGCTGACGCCTCACGGCTCACGGATCGGCGGCAGCGTCCTTGTACAACTCGGCGGCTTCGGCTCCCAGCACCACGCTGTAGGAGATGTCGTCCGTGTCCCCGCCCTCCTCGTGGCCGCCGAGCACGCCCACGACCTGCCCGTCGCCGTTCACCCAGGGACTCCCGCTGGTCCCCCCGCTCAGACTGGGACAGTCGATCCGCTGCTGGGTGCGGCTGTGCGCGGTCGGCCGGTTGGTGCAGCTGACCGGCACCTCCCCGGAGCTGGGATACCCGGTGATGGTGACCGCCGTGGCCCCGGTCGCCGTCCTCGTGGTGAACCTGTTCCCGCCGACGACGTCCTCGACGCCCTTTCCGTGCTGGTAGCCGATGATCCCGAACGCGACGTCGCTGTCCTCGTCCTGCTCCTTGCGCCACCCGTCCGGCAGGAACTTCCGGTGCACGGTCCACACCCCGTAGGGCGCCTTGCCGTCCCGGTACCCGGGGACGAAGACGAAGTCCTGGTCGCTGTCCAGACAGTGCGCCGCGGTGACGACGAGGTTGCGGTTCGGACTGTGCACGACGGAGGCGGTGCAGTGGTGCCCGCCTATGAGAGTGGATCTTCGGTCGGCCGGGAACAGCGGCCCGACCCGCACGGACTGCGAGGTCGCCGCGGCGGCCACGGTCACGCCGAGCGGTCCGGGCCCGTCGTCGGCGTTGGCGAGGGACGCGGAGGTGAGAGCCGGCACGGCCAGGACGACGGCCGCGCACAGGGGACTGGCGATACGCCTGCTGATCCGAGAGGTGCGCTTCATCGGCGCCCACTGTGTCCGACGAAGGTGAGAAAACCGTCTGCCGTTCACTGAGATATCTCCGTGAACATGGACCGCCTCCTTCGTCCACCACCTCTACGGCGTCCCATCCACCGTACTGTGCCCACTCCCCGCCCGCCTCCGCGTCACTCTGAGTCACTTGACCGGGCACTCGGCCCACAGCAGCTTTCCGCCCTTGGACGCGCCGAGCTCCCGCAGCACGGATACCCCGACGGCGTCCGCACAGGCCCGCACGATCTGCAGCCCCCGCCCGCGCTCGGCGTCCGCCGGGGGTGGGCCGTACGGTTCCCCGTCCCGGAACCCGGCCGGAACCCGCGGATCGCTGTCCCACACGGCCACCCGCAGCCGCCCGGACTCCATGGACCGCACCCGCAGGGCGTACGGCCCCTGGGTGTGCCGGTGGGCGTTGGCGAGCAGTTCACCGGCCAACAGCTCGGCGGTCGGCGTGCGTTCGACGAGCCCGTGGGCGGTGAGCAGCGCACGCAGGGTGGCCCGGGCGATCCCCGGCGCGCGTGGATCGTGCGGGAGTTGAAGGGTGTAGGCCCAGGACGGGGATACGGTGGCCATGGAAGTCTCCGGTCACTGTGGGGAGTTGGATACGTGCGATGAGTGGCCCAGTGGCTTGCCGTCCCGTCGGGCGGTGCGCTTCTGGGTAGGGCGCCACTTGTAAGGTGGCGGCCGTCCGGTTTATACATTCACCGATTCTCGAAAGCACATTCACTGCCACCCATGTGGGTGACGACAAGGAGGCGGCAAGCCCGTGCGGAACCCAACGGGTCGCCAACTGCGCTTCGGTACTGAACTGCGCAAACTGCGCGAACGCGCCGGCCTCACGGCCACCGAGGCCGGTCAACTCATGGGGATCAAGCAGGCGCAGATCAGCAACATGGAGGCTGGACGCGTAGGCGTGAGCGCCGAGCGGGTGCGGGCGCTGGCCTGCCATTACGACTGCTCCGACCAGGCCCTCGTCCAGGCACTCGGCGACATGACCACCGAGCGGGCACGCGGCTGGTGGGAGGAGTACCGCGGCCTCCTCCCCGCCGGCCTCCTGGACCTCGCCGAGCTGGAGCACCACGCCAGACGGCTGCGGACCGCCGTGACCGTGCACATCCCGGGCCTCTTCCAGACGACCGACTACGCGCGGGAGATCTTCCGCCAGGCCGTGCCGGACCTGCCCCCGCCGGACGTGGAGCACCGGGTGTCATTTCGGATCAAGCGGCAGGCCGTGCTCTACCGCGACCGCCCCACCCCTCAGCAGGTGATCATCCACGAGGCCGCCCTGCGTATGCGGTTCGGCGGCACTCAGGTCACCCGAGGCCAGCTGACGTACCTCCTCGATATGAGCGAGCGCGAACACGTCGCAATCCACGTGATCCCGTTCGCCGCGGGCACCTTCGCCGGCTCGGGACAGTCCGTCTACTACGCCGAGGGCCCCGTGCCACAGCTCGACACGGTGAACCTCGACCAGTCACACGGTCCGGTCTTCCTCGACGCGGAGGCCCAGTTGATCAAGTACCGTGTCACGCTCGACCGACTGGAAGCGGCGGCCCTCACCGTCGAGGAGTCGCGGAAGTTCATCCACACCATCCTCAAGGACCTGTGAGGGAGCCCCCGATGCCCAAGCCGCTCACCTGGCAGAAGTCGTCCTACTGCCCCGAGGGCAACTCCTGCGTCCACGTGGCCGCAACCCCCGCCGCCATCCACATAACCGAGTCCGGCGACCCCACCGCCTCCATACTCACCACCACCCCCGCCACCTTCGCCGCCCTCCTCAACTCCCTGAAGACAGGCGCCCCCACACCCCTTGAGATCACCGTCACCGACCACGGGACCGTCCACCTCCACGACCCCGCGACGCCCCACGTATCGGTCACCACGGACCGGACCCGGTGGAACGCCTTCGTACTCGGCGTGAGGGCAGGGGAGTTCGACCATTTCGCCCACGCCACCCCGTGATCTTTGCCCCTGCTTGACGCCTGCCATAACTCCCCTATAACCGGCCTCCCTAGTGTCATGGGGTTGGCATGTGCACAGAGTGAACTACGGGGGTGGGGTGACATGTCGGACCTCAAGAAGCAGGCCACGTCCATGCACAAGGCCGCGTCGGGACTGCGCGGCGTTGGGCAGCACACGGCGAAGCCGTTGCAGCAGTTCGACGCCCAGTCGCACGACCTGGACGCGCTCGGCGCACTCGGCTCCCTGCTCGGCGCGAAGAGCGAGATACAGCAGGGCATGACGACCCTGGTGAAGCTGACCAAGCAGTTGCAGGACGAGTGGGAGGCGGAGGCGAAGCTGATCGGTGAGGTCTCCGACGCCTTCGACCTGCTGGACGTACTGATCGCGGCCGAGGCCCAGGGCAAGAAGGGCTGACCCGGACGCCGTCATGGTCGACCTCAACCCACTGCACTACATCAACAAGTTCAACCACATGTTCGGCGACTCCGTGGCCAGCGGCCTGGAGTTCCTGGGCATCTCCGATCCCGCCGTGGACCCGGACGGCGTACGCGAGATCGCCAAGAAGTGGCGGCACCTGGCCACCGGCCTGGACGACGCGGCGCAGGCTGCCGGCAAGGCCCTCGCAGACGTCGAGTGGGAGGGCAAGGCCGCCAAGGCGTACAACAAGCGTGCCAAGGCCGCCCGCAAGCAGGCCACCGAGATGGCGCACTCCCTGCGCGAGGGCGCCAAGGCGCTGGACGACTTCGCGGACAAAGCCCATGAACTGCTCTCCGAGATCGGCGTGATGCTGGCGGAGATCGCCGAGTTCGAGATCGCGGGGCTTGCCCTGTCCGTCCTGACCGCCGGCGCCTCGGAGGTCGCCTCCACGCTCATGGCGGGCGAGCGCGCGCTGAAGGTCGTCGCTCTGGTCGGCCGGATCGAGGAGGAGGGCACCGCGCTGGGCTCCGTGGTCCGCGGGATCATGGAGGTCATCCGGGGTGTGGAGCGGGCGCTGAAGGCGCTCAAGGAGATCCGCGGGGTCGCCGAGGTCGCCAGGATGGCGAAGGGCGGCATGGAGTTCACCGCCTTCCAGACCCTGCTGGAGGACCCGGGCGCGTTCAAGGACCCGGACAAGCTGGCCGGGCTACTGACCGAGGGCGCCCTGATGGGCGTCGGCTTCGGCATGCTCGGCAAGGCCCTCGGCAAGGGACTCAAAGCCCTCGGACCCGCCGCCCTGGCCAAGCTCGCGAAGACCATGGGGCTGGACTGCGCGGCGTTCGAACGCCTCAAGCTCAACCCGGGCTTCGACCGTCTGCCCGCCTCCATCCGCAACATGGTCAAGACGTTCGTACGGGACCCGATCGACGTGGCCACCGGCGACATGGCCCTCACCCGCACGGACATCACCCTGCCGGGCGTGCTGCCGCTGATCCTGCAACGCACCCACATCTCCTCGTACCGCTGGGGCGGTTGGTTCGGCCCGTCCTGGGCCTCCACCCTCGATCAGCGCGTCCAGGCCGACGAGGAGGGCTTCGTCTACGCCACGGCCGACGGCGCCCGCCTCTGCTTCCCCGTGCCGGACCCGGAGACCAACACCCCCACCCGCCCGTCCACCCCCGGCTCCCGCCTGCTGCTGTCCTGGGACACCGAGGTCGACGGGGCCATTCGGATCACCGACCCCGACACCGGCCTGGCCCACGTCTTCCACAGCCCGGTCGCCGCGGCCGACGACACCTCCGTCGACCTCCCGCTGCAGCACATCGTCGACCGCAACAACAACCGCATCACCATCGAGTACACGCAGGGCGGCGACATACCCGGCGCGGTGGCGCACTCCGGCGGCTACCGCATCGCCCTCGACCACGACCCGGCCCGCTCCCGCGTCACCGGTCTGCGCCTGCTCGACCCAGCCCACCCCGACCGGCCCGGCACCACTCTGCTCACCTTCGCCTACGACGAGCGGGGTCACCTGACGGAGGAGTTCAACTCCTCGGGTCTGCCGATGCGGTACACCTACGACGCCGACGGCCGCATCACCTCCTGGACCGACCGCAACGACACCACGTACTGGTACCGCTACGACGACCGGGGCCGCGTCGTGGCCACCGGCGGCACCGGAAACGCCCTCGCCTCCACCCTCACCTACGACGACACCACCCGCACCACCCACGTGACCGACTCCCTCGGCCACACCCGCCACTACGAACACAACGAACACCTGCGCCTGATCCGCGACACCGACCCGCTCGGCAACAGCACCACGCGGGAGTGGGACGAGGAACTGCGACTCGTCGCGGTGACCGACCCACTCGGCAACACCACTCGGTATCGATACAGCGGCAGTGGCCAGGTCATGGCCGTGATCCGTCCTGACGGTGCGGAACTGACATCCGAGTACAACGGGCTCGGCCTGCCCACGGTGATCACGGGGCCCGATGGAGCCGTCTGGCGCCAGGAGTACAACGACAAGGGCGATCGCACAGCCGTCACCGACACCGCGGGAGCCACCACACGCTTCACCTACAACCCCTCAGGGCATCTGACGTCCGTCACCGACGCCCTGGGCAACACGACGCATGTCCGCTGCGATCGGGCCGGGCTCTTCACCGAGATCACGGATCCCCTCGGAGCGCGCACCTTCTACCTGCGCGACGCGTTCGGACGCCCGGTCAGGACCACCGATCCTCTCGGCAACGTGACCCTCCAGGAGTGGTCCGTCGAGGGCAGGATCGTCCGCCGTACCTCCGCGGGCACCAGCGAGTCCTGGACGTACGACGCGGAGGGCAACTGCGTCGCGCACACCGACGCGATGGAAGCCGTAACCCGCTTCGAATACGGCCACTTCGACCTGCCGGTGGCCCGCATCGGCCCGGACGGGACGCGGTACACCTATTCCCACGACTCCGAACTGCGCCTCACCGCTGTCACCAACCCACAGGGGCAGAGGTGGGGTTACGTCTTCGACCCGGCCGGCCGACTGGTCACGGAGAGGGACTTCGACGGCCGTACCATCACCTACACCCACGACCCGGCCGGCCGCCTCAGCAGCACCACCGATGCGAACGGTCGGACGACAAGTGTCCAACGGGACGCGTTGGGCCAGGTCGTCCGGAAGACCGCCCCCGACCAGGTCACCGACTTCCTCTACACACCCACGGGGCACCTCGCCGCCGCCACCACGGCAAGCTCGACACTCTCCCGGGAACACGACGCCGCCGGCCGTGTGCTCTCCGAGTCCGTCAACGGCCGTACGACGAGGTACACGTACGACCTGCTGGGCCGCCGCACAAGCCGTCTCACCCCGACGGGAGCCTTCAGTCAGTGGGACTACGACGCGGCGGGACGACGCACGGAACTGAGCACCTCCCACCACCGCATCGGCTTCACCTATGACGCGGCTGACCGCCTGCTGACCCGTCTCGTCGGAGAGACGATCACGCTCTCCAGCACCTTCGACGAACAGGGGCGCCTGACGTCCCAGGCCGTGCACGGCGCTCGGGGTGAGAGCATTCAGCACCGGGAGTACGGCTACCGCCCGGACGGCTACCTGGTCCGTACCGAAGACCGCAGTCACGGGACGCGCCACTTCGACCTCGACCTTGCGGGTCGGGTCACCACGGTCCGCGCCGAGGGCTGGACCGAGCGCTACGCATACGACGAGGTCGGCAACCAGACCGATGCGTCCTGGCCGTCCACCCATCCTGGCCACGAGGCGACAGGCACCCGCACCTACGACGGGACGCGCCTCACCCGCGCGGGCAATGTCCGTTACGAGCACGACGCGGCGGGCCGGATCACCGTGCGCCGGAAGACCCGCCTCTCCCGCAAGCCGGACACCTGGCACTACACCTGGGACTCGGAAGACCGTCTGACCTCGGTCATCACACCCGACGGGACGCAGTGGCGCTATCTCTACGACCCGTTCGGGCGCCGCACGGCCAAACAGCGTATGGCCGACGACGGCACCACCGTCGTCGAGCAGACGGAGTTCACCTGGGACGGAACCACCCTCTGCGAACAGACCACGACCGCGGACGAGTTGGTCCTTCCCATCACCCTCACCTGGGACCACCACGATCTGCACCCCATCGCGCAGACCGAACGCGTCGGTGTCGACGACGCGAGCCAGGACGAGATCGACTCCCGCTTCTTCGCCATCGTCACCGACCTAGTCGGCACCCCGACCGAACTGATCGACGAAACGGGCAGGGTGGCCTGGAGCGCGCGCAGCACACTCTGGGGCACGACGACCTGGGCGTCCGACAGCACGACCTACATCCCGCTACGGTTCCCGGGCCAGTACTTCGATCCCGAGACGGGCCTTCACTACAACCACCACCGGCACTACGACCCCGAAACCGCCCGCTATCTCACACCCGACCCCCTGGGGCTTGCCCCAGCCCCCAATCCGTCCTCCTATGTCCATAACCCGCACGTATGGACCGACCCTCTGGGGCTCGCCCCGCGCTGCGAAGAGACCATCCCCGGATTCCGCAAGCAGACGGACCACCCTCTGAGCCAACGGATCCACATCGGTGAGGACGGCAAGGTGACCATCACCGGCAAGGGAGCTCTTTACGTCAATCTGAGCGGCGACATCAGGCATACGGTCGAGTTCCGTGGTGAAGGCGGCCAGATCGTGGAGTTCCAGGTCTCCAGGGAGTACTTGGACAAGATCAGAAGGACAGCCATACCCCAGAAGCAGCCGGCTGGCATGGGATTCACCGACGACGAGTGGAGGCAGCTCAAGAAGATATGTCCCGAGATCTCGGACCCGACGAAGGGGGACGATCTGTACGGGATTCCCAGCAGTATGCTCCAGGAGTTCCGGGAAGAAGTTGCGAAGTATCCGGGCAGGGTAGTGCAGGAAAGGTGACGGAGAAGCACTGATGTTTCACGAAATCGAGGACATCGAACGGGAGAAGCAGCGGCTGTCACGCCGACCGTCCCTGGAAGACGCGCCGCCCGTCCTGTCCGCCTTCGACGTGCGTACGAACTGCCCTGTCGCCGAGTTCGACGCGCGGCTGCGGTCCGTCCTCGGCCCGGCCCTCGACCTTGCCGTATCGCATCCGTTCGAAGGGGTACTCCCCGTCGACGCACTCCCCGACTGGTTCACCTCCGCCGCGCAGAAAACGCCGGCATCAGCCCCGGCGCATGTGACACGAGGTGCGGAGCGCTATGCGGCCACAGTCGGCGGAGGCTCTTGGCGGCCCCAGGAGTGGCTGTACCAGTTCGACCCCGAATCCGAGTTCCGGGGCTGGGCCTGGTGGGACTTGACACGGACCGGCGAGCACGAGGCACGTATCTGGGTGGACACATGGGGTGAGTCCTTCTTCGCCTGCGACGAACTTCGATGGCTGGCCTACGTCTCCGGCGCCGAGGAAGTGACCGGCCCGACCCTCGTCCGGGCTGCCGACTGGGTTGCGGCACTTGACCGTGACCGTTGAGGGATTTCTCGTAAACTCGGAACCTCTTCTTTCGCTCTACGGAGAAATTCCGGACCTGACCACCCTCCGCATCCGATCGATCAACTTGAATTGGCGTGGCCCCACTGTGACGCTGCGCGTCGACTTGCCGTCTTTTCCCCGCCGGGCTCCGCAGGAGTGGACCGACAGGGGAATGGACACGTTGCAGTGCCAGTTCCAGTTCCTGGCCGCGGATGGCATCGTCCTGACCGACTGGGCGCCTCCGGTCGTCGGCCACGTCGAGACCGCTCCCCACGGAGGGGAACGACGCATCCGGGTGACTGTGAGGGGCAGGGGAATCTCGCTGAGCTTCGACTGCAGCGATTCCGTGCGAGTGAGCCATGTGAGCGCCTTCAAGGCCCAGCCGGACGGATCCGACGGGGGGACGCATCTCTTCGTGAGCAAGGTGGACGGTCGACACCACGATTCCCTGCCCGGTACCGCGGAGAGGACTTTCCATGCGCGCTGACTGGTCGCTGCTCCTCGCCTCTCCGGGATATCTCGGTGAACTCTACGGGGGAACGCCGCCTTCACCTGAATCGTGCGATCCATTCTATGTGCACATTGACGAACGCGGGAATTCGGTGACGTTGGGGTTGCACACGAAGGTCTTCCCCGTGAGCGCTCCGACGGAATGGCGCGAGAAGGGATTCAACGCCTTCGAGTTCTACCTCGTCTTCGAGGGGGTCGAAGGACTGCGTGTCAGCGCTTGGGGGCCTTCGCAGGCCGGAGACATCGATCTGACCATCCGTGACGAGCGCTTCGACGTGGTTCTGGGATCCGCGGCCTCGGGTATCGCGTTCCGGGCCGGCACGGCACGGCTGGCCCGGACCCACGCCTACCTGGCTTCGGGCAGTCCCCCGAGGTGACGAAGTCAGTCGAGGCAGAACTCGTTGCCCTCGATGTCCTGCATCGTGATGCACGACTCGTTGAAGCCGTCGGCACGCTGCACCAGCACGCACACCGCGCCGAGGGCCTCCAGTCGCGCGCGCTCGGCCTCGAGCGCCGCGAGGCGTTCCTCGCCCACGAGCCCGGTCCCCACCCGCACGTCGAGATGGACCCGGTTCTTGACGACCTTGCCCTCGGGAACGCGCTGGAAGAACAGGCGCGGGCCCACACCGGTCGGATCGACGCAGGCGAACGCCGAGCCCTGCCGCTCGGACGGCAGCGAGCGGTCGAACTCCTCCCAGCTCGCGAACCCCTTCGGCGGGGGCGGTACGACGTACCCCAACACCTCGCACCAGAAACGGGCGACGCGCTCAGGATCCGCGCAGTCGAAGGTGACCTGGAACTGCTTCACCGATGCCATCGGGCCACCGTAACAGCAGGCTCCCCTGCTCAACGCGCGTCCATCTGTGGACTTCCTGTGGCGATGGTCAAGCCCCCGCCACCCCACGCCCATCCCTCACCCATCCCGCAGTAAGCCCGCCCATTCCTTCGGTAACGCGGAAGTCAGGATTCCGAAACTGTCTTGTTTGTCGCGTACTCAACAAGCCATCGTCGTCGCGGGCCGCCGCCCCCACCGGCAACCACACCGGTGGACCCCCCACCCGCAGGCCTCTGTCCACCACTTCCAGGAGGCTGTACGTTGCGTACGTCCACCCCCAACTCCCCCCACATACGCGGCAGATGGCGCCGCATCGGCTCCGCGGCCGCGGCCACCGCCGCCCTCGTGCTCGCCGGTCTCGGCAGCGCGGCCCACGCGGACGCGGCGACCGCCGGCACCCACAAGGTGAGCGCCCAGACGATCGCCGCGCAGGTGGCCAAGGCCCATGTGCGCTACGAGAACGCCTGCGCCGCGCATCCGAAGAAGGGCTACGCGTCCTGCAACGCCCTCCGGGTGACCGGCGGCACCACCGCCTTCATGGAGAAGCAGGCCGCGCTGAAGGGCATCGCCCCGAAGACCGTGAAGCCGAACGCCGCCTCGGACGACCCGACCGGCTACGGCCCGAGCGACCTCCAGTCGGCCTACGGCCTGACGGACGCGGCGTCCTCCAACGGCTCCGGTGAGACCGTCGCCATCGTCGACGCCTACGACGACCCCAACGCCGAGGCGGACCTGGCCACTTACCGCTCCTACTACGGACTGCCCGACTGCACCACTGACAACGGCTGCTTCAGCAAGGTCAGCCAGACCGGCTCCACGACCTCCCTGCCCTCCGCCGACAGCGGCTGGGCCGGAGAGGAGTCCCTCGACCTCGACATGGTCAGCGCCGTCTGCCCGAACTGCAACATCCTGCTCGTCGAGGCGAAGTCCGCGAGCGACGCCAACCTGGGCACGGCGGTGAACGAGGCGGTCAAGCTGGGCGCCAAGTTCGTCTCCAACTCCTACGGCGGCTCCGAGTCCTCCTCGGACACCACCTACGACTCCTCGTACTACAAGCACCCGGGCGTCGCCATCACCGTCTCCGCCGGCGACAGCGGCTACGGCGCCGAGTACCCGGCCGCCTCCCGGTACGTGACCGCGGTCGGCGGCACCGCCCTGAAGACCTCCTCCAACAGCCGCGGCTGGACCGAGACCGTGTGGAAGACCAGCAGCACGGAGGGCACCGGCTCCGGCTGCTCCTCCTACGACGCCAAGCCGAGCTGGCAGACCGACACCGGCTGCGGCAAGCGGATGATCGCCGACGTGTCCGCCGTCGCCGACCCGGCGACCGGTGTCTCCGTCTACGACTCCTACGGCTCCGACGGCACCGGCTGGAACACCTACGGCGGCACCAGCGCGTCCTCGCCCATCATCGCCTCGGTCTACGCCCTCGCCGGCACCCCGGGCTCCAGCGACTACCCGGCCCAGTACCCGTACAACGCGGCCGGCACCTCCGCCCTCAACGACGTCACCAGCGGCAACAACGGCACCTGCTCCACCAGCTACTTCTGCACCGCGAAGTCGGGCTACGACGGCCCGACCGGCTGGGGCACCCCAGAGGGCCTGGACGCCTTCACGGCCGGCTGACCGGAGCACGCACGACCTCCCCGAAGGGTCACGGGGAGCCGGCCGAGTGAGGAGTACGTGGGGTCTCCTCGGCGGCACGCAGGGGAACGGGTCACGGCAGCCGGCCGCGGCCCGTTTCCCGTGCAACAGCCTTGACTTTCCTGTGCGTTGGGTAAAGGACCCGACCTTCTTCAGTAATCCGGAAGTCAGAATTCCGTACACCTCTTGTTGTCACGTACTCAACAAGCGACAGTCGTGGCGGGCCGCCGCCCCACCGCCGGGGAACCCGTACCGGCGGTTTCGCACCCGCACCGCCCCTGTTTCCACCCCACTCAGGAACATCAGGAGGCTGCACGATGCGTTCCACTCCCCCCAACAGACCGGCCGGCCACAGAGCCTGGCGCCGCATCGGGGCCGCGGCGGCCGCGGCAGCGGCCCTCGTGCTCGCGGGCTTCGGCACCGCCGTACAGGCCGACGCGGCCACCGCCCAGGCCAAGGTCACCTGGACCGCGGCCCCCTGCGCCACCCCCAAGCACAAAGGCGAACTGGCCTGTAACTCCTACCGCGTGACCGGCGGACTCACCGCCTTCCAGAAGCAGCAGGCCGCCCGCACCGGGGTCACCCCGAAGGCCGCCGACGCCACCACGCCCTCCGGCTACGGCCCGAGCAACCTCCAGTCCGCGTACGGCCTGACCTCCGCCGCCGCCTCCAACGGCTCCGGCGAGACCATCGCGATCGTCGACGCGTACAACGACCCCAACGCCGAGTCCGACCTCGCCACCTACCGCTCCTACTACGGCCTGTCGGCCTGCACCACCGCCAACGGCTGCTTCAAGAAGGTCAGCCAGACCGGCTCCACCACCTCGCTGCCCTCCAGCGACAGCGGCTGGGCCGAGGAGATCTCCCTCGACCTCGACATGGCCTCCGCCATCTGCCCGAAGTGCAACATCCTCCTCGTCGAGGCCACCAGCGCCACCATGGCCAACCTGGGCAAGGCCGTGAACGAGGCCGTCACCCTCGGCGCGAAGTACGTCTCCAACAGCTACGGCGGCTCGGAGTCCTCCTCCGACACCTCCTACGACTCCTCGTACTTCAACCACCCGGGCGTCGCCATCACCGTCTCCGCCGGCGACAGCGGCTACGGCGCCGAGTACCCGGCCGCCTCCCGCTACGTCACCTCCGTCGGCGGCACCGCCCTGAAGACCTCCTCCACCACCCGCGGCTGGACCGAGACCGTCTGGAAGACCTCCAGCACCGAGGGCACCGGCTCCGGCTGCTCCTCCTACGACGCCAAACCGAGCTGGCAGACCGACACCGGCTGCTCCAAGCGCACGATTTCGGACGTCTCCGCGGTGGCCGACCCGGCGACCGGCGTCTCGGTGTACGACTCCTACGGCGTCACCGCCGGCTGGTACACCTTCGGCGGTACGAGCGCCTCCTCGCCGATCATCGCGGGCGTCTACGCCCTCGCCGGCACCCCGTCGTCCTCCTCCTACCCCGCCTCCTTCCCCTACGCGAAGGCCGGCACCTCGGCGCTGAACGACGTGACCAGCGGCAACAACGGCTCCTGCTCGACCAGCTACCTGTGCACCGCCCAGTCGGGTTACGACGGCCCGACCGGCTGGGGCACCCCCGAGGGGGTCTCCGCCTTCACCGGCTGACCGACTGACCCTCCGTCACCGAGCGGGCCGCGGCCTCCCACCGCGGCCCGTTCGCGTTGCCGGGTTACCCTTCACCGGGAGAACATCGGCACGACCACTCACCCGACCGACCGTCAGAAACGGCGCAGGTCATAGAAGGGGTCAACGACGGAACCACACGACTGGTTCCGCGCAGGCCTCATTGCCCGGCGTGACCTGCCGTGATACACAGAGTTACCGTACGAGCCATTCGTACGAAACCCGCCAACCAATGACGTCAAGTCGACATGCGACGGCGACATTGTCGGCGACAATGAGCCTGACCTCTGCACCGAGGCAGGGGACGCGGAACCGGAACCACCGGATCGACCGGAACTACCCACCAGGGGCGGTGACTTACATGCTCTTTGCGGCCGACAAGGGAGACATCAACACCATCATCGGCGGGATCGCTCCGGACTGGGGCCCCTTCGGCAGCCTGGGCAACGAGGCGAAGGTGATGATCGAGGTCGTGATGGCCGTCGCCATCCTGCTCTGCCTCGGCATCGCGGTATGGGGCGCGGCCAAGCAGCGCATCGGTGCGACCGCCCTGCGCGACACCTTCAGCGCGGAACAGGGCAAGGGCCTCATCATCGCCGGCCTCACCGGCGTCTTCATCATCGGCTCACTGGGCACGCTCTTCACCATCGTGTACGGCATGGCCGTCTAGCAGACAACTCCTCCCCCACCCGCCCGTCGTGCTCACCGGCTGAGGTTGCGTTTCCCTGATGTCGAGTCACCACACCGCGCCCGCGCGGGAACCAGCACGGCTACCGTCGTATCTCTACGAGGTGGAGAGGGCGTACGCGGCATGAGTCTCGGAGACGAGGGGCAGACCCGGACCAGGCTGCCCGACGCGGGCGGCGACGTGTACGGGGGCGCGCGGCGGGGCGGCCGCTCGTCGTCGCGGGGCCTGGTGACGGTGGTCGGCGTGGTCGTCCTCCTGATCGCAGCGATCGCCTTCGCGAACCGCGGCGGCGACGACTCCTCGTCATCGACCGACACCAACACCAACAAGCCGAAGAGTTCATCGACAGCGGCGACAGGAACGAAGCCGGTCAGGTCGCAAGCGGGCGGGATTCCCACGGGGTACGCGCACGACGAGCAAGGGGCGCAGAGTGCAGCGGCCAACTATTCCGTGGCTCTGGGCTCCGCCGACATGTTCAACACCTCCAGACGGCACGAGATCGTCAACACCGTGTATGCCCCCGCCGTCGCCAGCACTCGGCAGGCCGCTCTGGACAGCGCGTACTCCAGCAAGAGCTTCCTGACCAACATCGGCCTCGACAAGGACGGAAGGGCGCCGGCCGGCGAGACCTTCATCTCCAGGGTGATCCCGGTGGGCACCAAGTCCACCGCTGTCAGCGCGAGCGCGGCGACCGTGGAGGTCTGGTACACGTCCCTGTTCGGGCTGTCCGGCGAGACGTCGACCAATCCGGTGTCCGAGAGCTGGTACACCACCACCTACCAGCTGAAGTGGGTCGACAACGACTGGAAGGTCACCGACTTCCAGCAGAAGGACGGTCCGGTGCCGGTCGGGCGGGACCAGAAGGCCTCCACCGCCGACGACATGACCAAGGCTGTCGAGGAGTACGGAGGCTTCACGTATGCGCGCTAACCACCGCTTCCTCCAGGTCACCGCCGCCGTCGGCGCCTTGCAAACCACCATGGTGCTGCTGGCCACGCGTGTCTTCGCCGAGCCCAGCCCCAGCCCGACCTCGAGCAACGACCCGTGCGACCTCATCCGCGGCCCCGCCAAGGACTACTGCGAACGCGGCAACGGCGACAAGGGCACCACCGGCGGTACCACCCCCAGCCTCACCTCGACGCTCGACCCGCTCGCCTCCCTGGCCCAGGGCTGCGCCAAAGCCGCCTCCTGGACCATCGACAAGCTCAGTGATGCCGTCAAGGAGACCGCGAACGTCGACTTCACCAACCAGAAGTTCCTTCAGCAGTACGCCGTCGTCTTCGCCGCCTCCACCATCCTCACCCTCCTCCTGTGGCTGCTGGCCGTCGCCAAGCGAGCCGTCAGAGGCGTGCCGCTGAGCACCGCCATCTCCGAAGCCGTCGGTTTCCTCTGGCTGACCGTGCTGGCCTCCGCGTTCACGCCCCTCATCCTGTACACCGTCGTATCCGCGGCTGACGGCGTCACCGACGTCCTGGCGAAAGCCACCGGCGACCAGACCGACGTGTTCTTCGGGACCTTCTCCGGCGCCCTCAACAAGGGCAACGACATCGGCGGCGGCCCCATCATGCTGATCGTCGTCTCCCTGGTCAGCATCCTCGCCGCCGGAGTCCTCTGGCTGGAGCTCGTCATCCGCGCCGCCCTGCTCTACGTCGGCGCCCTCCTCGGCACCGTCGTCTACGCCGGCCTCGTCGACAAGAACCTCTGGGGCCACGTCCGCCGCTGGGCCGGCATCATGATCGCGGTCATCCTCGTCAAGCCGATCATCGTGATCGTCCTGGGGCTGGCCGGAGCCCTGTCCTCCGCCAACGGCCCGGACTCCTTCTCCGCCGTCGTCTCCGGCCTCGCCATCATCCTGCTGGCCATCTTCGCCAGTGCGATGATCTACCGCTTCGTCCCCGGCTTCGGCGACGAGATCGCCAGCGGCCGCAACAACCGCATCATGCAGGGCGCCGAGAGCAAGGCCGCCGCGGTCATCAGCTCCCCGGCGACCATGGTCGCCCAGGGCATCAAGACCCACAGCGCCCGCGCCAACGACAACGGAGGCGGCGGCCAGTCGTCGTCGAGTGGCGGCGCCCGCCCGGCCAACCCGGCCAGCGGCGGTGTCGCCGCCCACAGCACCCGCACCCCGAACGGGGGTGGCGGCGGAACTGTCCCCTCCGCCACACCCGCACCCCGTTCGGCGAGCCCGGTGAACACCCCGCACGCCAGCAACACCCGCAACAGCAGTACCAACCGCACGGGAGGTGAAGGGCGTTGACGACCGAGTCCCACCTGTCCCATCCGGTCACGCCCCGCCGTACATATCTCATCGGCCGCGCCCGGCCGAACGCGATCGTCGGCCGCAACCGCGAGTCCGGCGAGATCGCGCTGATCATCGTGGGCGCGTTCCTCGGCATGATGTGCGGGCTCCTCGTCCCCGTCCTCTCCCTGCGCATCGTGCTGCTGATGGGCTTCCCGCTGCTCGCCCTGGCAGCGGTGTACGTGCCGTACAAGCACCGCACCTTCTACAAGTGGTTCGAGATCAACCGCAGCTACAAGCGCACCCTGAAGCAGGGCACGCTCTACCGGTCCGGGGTCATGGAGGCCGGCACCCGGCTGGACGGCCGTGAGGTCGAGATCGGCCCGCCGCCCGGCATCGGCCGCATCACCTGGTTGGCCGCCCCCTTCGGCCCCGACGAGATCGCCGTACTCCTGCACGCGGACCGCCGTACCGTCACCGCCGCCATCGAGATCGAGGGCCCCGGCGTCGGCCTGCGCGACTCCGAGGACCAGGAAGCCCTCGTCGACCGCTTCGGCACCCTCCTCAAGCACGTGGCCAACGGCGACGGCTTCGTCACCCGCCTGCAGATGCTCGCCCGCACCCTCCCCGCCGACCCCGACGCCCACGCCAAGGACGTCGCCCTGCGCGGGGACGACAAATCCCTGCCGTGGCTGCAGTCGTCGTACGACCAGTTGCAGTCCATGGTGTCCACCAGCAGCGAGCAGCACCGCGCCTATCTCGTCGCCTGCATGCACTTCACCCGCGAACTCGCCGCCGAGGCACAGGCGATGGCACGCGCGGCCAGGCCCCAGGCGGGCCGCAAGGTGGACCGGGACGCGGGCCTCGCCGTCGTCATGGCCCGCGAGCTCACCGACATCTGCTCGCGCCTGCAGGAGGCCGACATCCGCGTCCGCCAGCCCCTCGGCCAGGGCCGGCTCGCCTCCCTCATCCACTCCATGTACGACCCCGACCACCCGATCGACCACATCCAGGCGATGACCAAGCGCAACGCCTGGCCGGCCGAGCTGGACGCCATGGAGCCGACGTACCTCCAGGCCAAGACCCGGGAGTCGAGCACACGGGCGCCCTGGTGCCATGCCACCGCCTGGGTGAAGGAGTGGCCGATGACCCCGGTGGGCGTCAACTTCCTGGCCCCTCTCCTGGTCCACACCCCGGACGTCATCCGAACGGTCGCAGTGACGATGGATCTCGAGCCCACCGAGGTAGCCATCGAACGCATGCTGACCGAAAAGACCAACGACGTGGCAGAGGCCTCCCGCGCCGCCAAGATGAACCGCACCGTGGACCCCCGTGACGTCGCCGCCCACACCCGCCTGGACCAGCGGGGCGAGGACCTGGCGAGCGGCGCCGCGGGCGTGAACCTGGTCGGCTACATCACCGTCTCCTCCCGCTCCCCCGAGGCCCTGGCCCGCGACAAGCGGACCATCCGGGCCTCGGCCGGAAAGTCGTACCTGAAGCTGGAGTGGTGCGACCGCGAGCACCACCGCGCCTTCGTGAACACACTCCCGTTCGCCACCGGCATCCGAAGGTAGGGACCAAGCATGCGGGATCCGCTGTCCGTCCTCACCGACGCCTTCACGTCCTTCCTCTTCGGGAAGGTCGAGACGACCCGTCTGCCGGTGCGCACCTCGACGGGCCAGGCCCAGGCGGTCTACCTGCCGACCGCCGCACCGGGCCTCGGCGACTCGGGAGTGATCATCGGCCGCGAGGTCTACTCCGGCAAGGGCTACATCTACGACCCCTTCCAGCTCTACGGCCAGCAGCTCCCCGCGCCCCACTGGCTGGTCCTCGGCGAGTCCGGCAACGGCAAGTCGGCGCTGGAGAAGACGTACGTCCTGCGCCAGCTGCGCTTCCGCGACCGCCAGGTCGTCGTCCTGGACGCACAGGGCGAGGACGGGGTCGGCGAGTGGAACCTGATCGCGGAGCAGCTGGGGATAACTCCCATCCGCCTGGACCCGACGGCCGCCCTGGACATGGGCATCCGCCTCAACCCGCTCGACCCCGCGATCACCACCACCGGCCAGCTCGCCCTGCTCCGGACGATCATCGAGGTCGCGATGGGCCACGGCCTGGACGAACGCTCCGGCTTCGCCCTCAAGGTCGCGCACGCCTACGTCAACGAGACCATCGTCGAACGCCAGCCGGTCCTCACGGACATCGTCGAGCAGCTACGGCACCCCGAGCCGGAGTCGGCCGAGGCGATGAACGTCGACATAGACGACGTACGGGCCTGGGGCCTGGACGTCGCCCTCGTGCTGGACCGACTGGTCGACGGTGACCTGCGCGGCATGTTCGACGGCCCGACCACCGTCGGCATCGACCTCGACGCGCCCCTCATCGTCTTCGACCTCTCCCACATCGACCGCAACTCCATCGCCATGCCGATCCTGATGGCGATCGTCGGAGTCTGGCTCGAGCACACCTGGATCCGCCCCGACCGCAAGAAGCGCATCTTCCTGGTCGAGGAGGCCTGGCACATCATCAACAGCCCGTTCGTGGCGCAGCTGTTCCAGCGGCTGCTGAAGTTCGGGCGCCGGCTGGGCCTGTCCTTCGTGGCGGTGGTGCACCACCTGAGTGACGTGGTGGACGGAGCGGCGGCGAAGGAGGCGGCGGCCATCCTGAAGATGGCCTCGACACGGACGATCTACGCCCAGAAGGCGGACGAGGCCCGCGCGACCGGCCGGGTCCTCGGCCTGCCCCGCTGGGCGGTGGAGATCATCCCGACGCTCACCCCGGGCATCGCGGTCTGGGACGTCAACGGCAACGTCCAGGTCGTCAAACACCTGATCACCGAGACGGAACGCCCCCTGGTCTTCACCGACCGCGCGATGACCGAGTCGTCCGCCGACCTCGAGCTGGCCGACGACGCACTGCGCGCCGCCGAACTGGAGGCGGAGGAACGGGCGGCGGCCTTCGTGGAGCAGCACCTGAGCGACTACGACGACTCGTCCGAGTCGACGGTGGCGTAACGGCGGCGGGGAGGCGGACGTGGTGAGACCGGACGTTCGGAGACGGGACGAACGGGAGGGCCAGGGCGGCATCCCCGACGGGCTGCTGGTCGGCATACTCGCCTTCCTCCTCGGCATGACCCTGATGGTGTGGACGGCGACGGGCCTCGCAGGGCTGTTCGCCAAGGGCTCCTGGCCCCACGGGGTCTCCTTCACCCGCACCCCGCTCGCCATGCGCCACCTCATCGGCCGGCCCCACGACATCACCGGCGCCTGGCCGGACACCCCGACGGCCCAGCTGTCGGGGTACGGCCTGTTCTGGGGCCTGTTCATCGGCCAGCTGATGGTGCTCTTCGTCCTCACCGTCTTCGTCATGGGCACCCTGGCCCGTTGGCGCGCGGGCCGCGCCAGACGCCGCCTGGAGCACGCGGCGGCGGTGGAACGCGCCACGGCCGCGGCGACCGCCCCGGCCCCGGAACCGACGGCGCAGCCGCTGGAACGGCCGGCACCGCAGCCAGCGGAGGTACGACCGCCCCAACCGGCCGAGGTCCACGAGGTGCCGGTGCCCCGCACGGAGCCGCTTCTGGCCCAGTCGGCGGCCCCGATCCAGCTCGAGACGGCCGTCGCACCGGGAGCGGGCGCCTGGGACCGCGCCGAGGGCGCCGTGCACTACGCCCCACCCGCGAGCCGCCACACGACCGCGACCCAGGCCGTACGGGACGCGGAGGGCCCCGCTCTCGTCGTCACCTCGAACCCGTCCCTCTGGGCGGACACCAAGGACCCCCGCGCGAAACTGGGCCCGGTCCTCCTCTACGACCCCACCCACCGCTGCGACACCCCGGCCCGCCTCCACTGGTCCCCCACCGCCGGCTGCGAGGACAGGCAGAGGGCCACCGCACGGGCCGCCGCCCTCCTCGCCCCGATCCGCCCCACGGCCAAACTGGACGAGGCCCTCTCCACCACGGCGGAAACGCTCCTCCGCAGCTACCTGCACGCCGCCGCCGTGGACGGCCGCACCATCCGCCACGTCCACCGCTGGTCCCAGGGCACCCAGATCCAGGACGCCGTCCGCATCCTCCGTACGAACCCCAAGGCCTCCCCCGGCTCCGCGGGCGAACTCGAGGCCGCGCTCACCGCGCATCCCGACCGCCGCGACATGGCCCAGGAGTTGACGACGAGAGCACTGTCCTCCCTCTTCACGGTCAACATCCGAGAGGCCTGCACACCCAACCGAACCGATGCGCTCGCCTTGGATTCCTTCGTGGACGAAGGGGGAACGCTTTATGTAGTGGGGGAATCCATCGAGGATCCCAGGAGCAACCCAGGCGCGATGCCTCTCCTGACGGCCCTCGTCTCCAGCGTGGTCGAGCGCGGCCGGCGCATGGCCGAACGGTCATCCGCCGGTCGCCTCGACCCACCACTCACGCTCGTCCTGGACGACATCGCAGCCGTGGCTCCGCTCCCCCAACTCCCAGAGCTGCTCGCCACCGGCGCGGACCGCGGCCTGCCGACCCTGGCCCTGCTCCGCTCCCGCGAACAGGGCCGCGCCCGCTGGCCCCACGACGAACTCCCGGTCTGATCAACCGGCTTCGCGCTCCACGGCGAACTCCAGCTCGGCCTCCCCGCCGGCTTGCGGCAGCGGCACGGTCACCCCGGTCGGCACGAACCCGACCTTCCGATACAGCCGCTGAGCCCGCCCGTTGTCCTCATGCACGATGAGCCGAACCCGCTCCGCGCTCTGGGCCCACGCCCACTCAAGTCCGGCGTCGAAGAGCACTTCGGTGAGTCCGATCCCCCGGTACTCGGGCCGGACGAACACCCCCACGATGTGCCCCTGCTTCCGCTCGACCGGAAACCCGGCCCAGTCGGTGGTCCCCGCCTCCTCTATGAGCACGGTCAGCGTCCCGACCCACTCACCGTCCGGCCCCTCGGCGATGATCTGCTGAGCCCCGGTGGCCCCTTCACAGCTCCCCTTGGCCCGCTCCTGCCAGAAGGAGTCGGGATGGGCCAGAGCGTTGTCGTACGTCTCGAGAAAGGCGATGGGCGCCACCGGGTCCTGCAGGGCGAGGAGCCGCAGCGCCTTCGCGGCCGGCCATTCATCGGCACGGATGGAACGGATCTTGTAGCTCATGGAGCCACGGTAGCGGAACGCAGAAAACCCCCGGACCGGTATCCCCGGCCGGGGGTTTTCTCAATAATTGTTCGGCGGCGTCCTACTCTCCCACAGGGTCCCCCCTGCAGTACCATCGGCGCTGTAAGGCTTAGCTTCCGGGTTCG